>DASYDU010000189.1:0-34926 GCA_036499445.1 Lacipirellulaceae bacterium | reverse complement strand
CGCCGACAGCGCCTTGATCCCTTCGCGCACAATCTCCGAATCGCTCCACCCCAGCCGCTTCTGCAGCGCGCTACGGATGGCGTCGGTATCCGTATCTAACCGAGCGTGAATGACTCCCGACATGACGCTTCCTCCCAAACGGCACTGGCATTTGTATACAACACCATAATTGTAGCACAAACCGTTAATTTGTCTAGTCCGACAGGCAACCCTAGGCGTTCGCCCCCGCCGATCATCAATCATCGATCAACAATCAAAATTTGTCCCGTCAATCCCCAATTCTCGGCCACGCGCAATCTTCGCGCCCCAACTCCCAACGCCCATTCGCCTTGCAACCAAAAGCGTTTTGCGCACAAGTTTTCGTGTAGAAATTGGGCCAGCGCTTCGGATAGGAAGAACTCCGCACGATCGCCGTGAATTCGGCAGTGGTGTGTTTCGCCCGTTTTCGATGGATCCAGCGATTAAGCCGCAGCCCCGCATACGGTAGCCACGGTAAATCGCAAAGCTTGCAAGGTCGATCGCGAGGCGGAAGAGAGACCCAAGAATAGATGCGAGAGCCGGACCTTGCTGGCCCTCAGCACTCGACTCTTGACTTTCCGCCACTTCCTCGACGGTGATCGAGTGGATCGCGCTGCGCCCACCCCCTGGGATTTAGACAGGCGTGCGTGGACTCGGCCGATCCGTCCGCGAGGCGGCCGCCTCCTTTTTTTCAAATCAACTCACTACAAAGAACACAAAGGAATTCAAGTCGCATGCAAATCATCAACCAACAATCATCGATCAAAGATTCTTCCTCCGTGTCCTTGGCTCGACCGAACTCGCCGAAGTCCGTGCCTCAGTGGTGAATTCAAAAATGCGCCTAAATCCAACCAGTTTTGCAGCCGGCAATCGCGCCGCGCCGCCTAGTTGCCGGCGACGCGACCACCGAGGCGGTGCAAAATCCAGGAGTTCTGTACCACGAACTGGGACCCCTCACGAATGCGCGCAAAATCGTCCAAGCGGCCCCCAGCGACATCCACGTTTACGGCAAAGCTCAGCCGGTCCCCTTCTCGGCAGGCTTCGAGAAGTCGACCTTCGGCGCGGTCTCCGCTCCTCTGGCGGCTTCGAAGTAGGAGAAGTCGGTTTTGAAGCCGCGGAGGCTCGCCACCAGGCTGGCCGGGAAGACGCGGACGGCCGTGTTGTAGGTTTTCACGGTTTCGTTGTAGCGCTGCCGCTCGACTGCCACGCGGTTTTCGGTGCCTTCGAGTTGCGTTTGCAGATCGCGGAAATTTTGGTCGGCCTTGAGCTGTGGATAATTTTCGCTCACGACCAAGAGCCGCGAGAGAACGCCTTCGAGAGCCGAGGCAGCTTGGGCTTTTTCGTCGACGGTCTTGGCCTCGCCCCATTGGCTGCGCAGCCGCGTGACTTCCTCGAGCGTCTCTTGCTCGTGGGTGGCATAGCCTTTGACGGTGGCCACCAGATTCGGAATCAGGTCAAACCGCCGCTGCAGCACGGTCTCGACCTGGCCCCACTGCTGCTTCACGCCTTCTTGCAGGCCGACGAGGTTGTTGCCCACCGACACAAACCACAATCCCGTCAGGACCAGGATGCCGATCAAGATCAGCCATTTGAAACCGCCGAGGCCGCCGGCGGCAGGTACTGGGGATGGAGTTGCTGTGTTGGTACTCATGATTTGCTCCTTGTTGAAAAGATGCAGTCTAAAGCAAAGGGGCTCGAAAAATGGACTAGGCTCCGACCTTGCTCATGGTTTGCTCGCTTGTGGATGATTGAATTGATTGATTGCCGCCACCACACGCTCAATTGCCGCCAGATAGGCGGAAAACGAAACTGGCGCCTCACCGCCCCGCTTCGCCGACTCTCGCTTAGCTGCAAAGAGTCGCTCAAACGGCTGCGGATCAAACGGAATATGCTTGGCCAATTCTCGCATCGCCTCGAGCTTCGTGTCGGGCACTTCGTCCTGATAAAGCCGCAGGGCCGCGCGAAACAGGACGAGAATCGTCGAGAGCGAGCCGAGCATCAGGTCTTGGACGGCCCGCGGATTTTCGGCGGCGAGCGCGTACTTGCCGCGGAGCGAAAGGAGCTTGCCCGTGAGCTCGCGTTCGACGGCCAGCCGCAGATGGATCGGCTCGATCTGCATCCCGGCCAATGCGTCGGCCCCAAACAGCACGCGCCGCGATTGCTGGATGTCGAGCATTTCGATCGGGAACGCGTCGAGCGACGACTTCAGTTGTTCCGGCGTGAAGAGCATCGGCGCCGGATGGCCAGCGCGATCCCAGGCGGCGACGGGAGCGGCAACGGCCTTGAGCTCCGCCTCGCCGAGCGGGTCGGCGATCACGAGCAGATTGTAGTTCGAGGCGCCTTCGACGAAATCGCCGGCTGCGGCCGAGCCGTAAAGCAGGACGGACTTCAGCCGATCGCGCAAGAGTTCGCTGAGCCACTTCGCAAGTTGCTCGGGTGTGATTGCCGCCATTGCACCTACTCACTTACGCACAAACTCGTTTATTCAGTCCCCAATCTACCAACCGCCGCTCGCGCCGCCACCACCGAAGCCGCCACCTCCACCGCCAAAGCCGCCCCAGCCGCCCGAGAATCCACCGCTGCCGCCGCTCGACCAGCCACCGCTCGAGGTGCCGCCGCTGGAGGTGCCGATGTTGCCCCAATTCCAACCGCCGAAGCTGGGGCTCGACCTGCCGAAGCTAGGGCTCGACGATTTCTTTGTCGGCGGCTGTTTCTCCGCCAAATGCCAACCCACGACGGCCATCACAAGCGCAAGCGGCAAATGGACCAGCAAGGCAATCAATCCGGCCACGGCCAGCGCCACGAGCATCGGACCGCCGCTGAAGACCGATCCGAAAATTACGGCCGGCGCCAACTTTTGCTCGAGGCCGGCGCCCAAGATCAATCCGCCCACGGCGACAAAGATCGACAAGAACAAGACGGCCATAAATGGGTCGCCCGACGAATTGTTGCGTGGGGCTGCGAGCGCGGCCCGATCCGCGGGTTCGCCTTTCTCAACCAGCTCGACGAGCGCGTTGGTGGCGGCCAGCAAGCCCGCCCCATACTGGCCGGCGCGGAATTGCGGCCGCAACTGCTGATCGATGATTCGGCCGGCGAGCACGTCGGGGATGATCGGCTCGAGATCGTAGCCGACCTCGATTCGCGACTTGTGCTCTTGCATTGCCACCAAGAGCAAAAGTCCGTTCTTCTTCCCCTGTTGATGAATGCCCCACTTTTCGGCCAGCTTGAAGGAGAAATCTTCGAGGCTGCCGCCTGCGAGCGATTTGAGCGTGACGACGGAGAGCTGCGAGCCCGTCTTGTCGCGAAGCTCGCGGCAACGGGCTTCGATCGCTGCCTTGTCGGCCGCCGAGAGGATGCCGGCGAAGTCGTTGACGTCCGCGGTTGGGCGGAGCGATTTGAGCAGATCGTCCGATGGGACGGCGTTGGCCGTTTGGGCGCGCGCAGAAACGAGGATCGCCGCCAACGACAAGATGAGACAGATTCGTGCCAAGGAAGTTCCTCAGCATGAATATAGGCATGGGACAGGTCGAGGTACAGCTACGTACCGACGATGGCCGCCAACTACATCAAGAACTGCCAAACCGCGAGCGCAAAGACGGGCAGCAGGATCGCGAAACTGTAGAACATGTAACCGAAGAAGCTGGGCATCCGCACGCCGGAGCGCTCGGCGATGGCCTTAACCATGAAGTTCGGGCCGTTGCCGATGTAGGTCATTGCGCCCATGCAGACCGAGCCGAGGCTGATGCCGGCGAGGATTTTGGGGTCGACGCCGGCCACGAGTTTGACGCCCTCGGCCGCGTGCATCGATTGAGCGGCTGTGAAAAACACCAAGTAGGTTGGCGCGTTGTCGAGCACGCTCGACAAGCTGCCGGAGGCCCAGAAGAAACGGGCCGGTGTGTTGATGCCCAGTTGATTGCCGTACACGCCCAAGATATCGAGCGCGGGCTGCATGCAAACGAAGATGCCGATGAACAGCACCGCCACTTCGAGAATGGCCGCGAAGCTAAATTGGTTCTGATCGCGGACTTTTTGATTGCCCCAATGCACAGAAATCGCCACGAGCGCGAGTTGCACGATTTCGCGAAGATAGAGCCACGGATGCCAAGCGGTGCCCGGAAAGGACTTACTCGGATCGAGGACGGCGACTGCCAGGACGATGCCGAGCAGAAGCGGTGCGTTAAGTTGCCAGCCGCTGAACTTAAGTTTTCGAGTGCGTTCGATATCCCGTTTGATGTCGGCGATCGTTTCGCGATGATAGAAGACGAACTGGTCCAGGAGGACGTAGATCGCCAAGAGCAAGCCGACGATCAGAGCCCAGGCGGACCAGAGCCGCAACGTCCAGAGGAACGGCACGCCGGCCAAATATCCGAGGAAGAGCGGCGGATCGCCCAGTGGCAGGAGAAGGCCACCGCAATTGCAGACGACAAAGATAAACATCACCATCGTATGCCGGACGTGCTGCCGCTCTTGATTCGTTTCGAGAAGGGGTCGAATCAGCAGCATGGCCGCGCCGGTCGTGCCAATCAGATTCGCGAGGACCGCGCCGGCAGCGAGGAACGAGGCGTTTGTGATGGGGTCGGCAGTGAGGTCGCCTTCGATGCGGATGCCGCCGCTGATGGTGTAGAGGCTGAACAAGAGCACGATGAACGGCACGTACTGCTGCAGAATCGCATTTTCGAGGATCGTGCGGATGAAACCGGTTTGCGCTCCGGGGCCGACTGGCTGGACCAAATGATGGTTCGGCCAGTGGCCTTCGACGGGCGCGCGATGCATGAGGCCATAATACATGAGCGTTAGCAGACTTAGCCCGATGGCGATTTTTAGCTTGCTTGAGTTTGAGTCCCACCAATGCTGCGTGGCTGGGATCAGCGGAAGGAGCGCAATGCACCCAAGCATCGCCCCGAACGGCAAAACCATCCAAAGTGCGGGGGCCGAGACAGTGGCTTCACCCGGCGCTGTCTCGAGGTGCGTCAGCTCGTCGACGATCGCTTGCGTCCCACGCTGTGGCCAACCCAACGCGAGCGAAACACCAAACAATGCGACGACCGCCAGAACCGCTTTGGGGACTGTGGTCCGCGAGACAGCGTGATGAACGGATTCCGTCATGAACGAACACTTGATGTGTGTGGCAGATTGGTGCTAAGAAACCGGATGATTGTCGCGGAAATCGCCATGCGCAGCCAGCCGTGCAAAAAGAAAAACGTGGACACGGCCGAGTTGGCCGTGTCCACGCGACGTGCTTTCAATTTACACCGTGGTCGATTGCTTGGGCAAAAGCCCGAGCGATCAATGCGAGTGTGGCGTCTCCGCAGCCTTGTCCATTTGGAAGCCGTAGTAGCCTTCGACTCCCATTTCAGGAATGTCGACGCCTTCGAGCTCGACCTGTGGTGAGACCCGAATGCCGCCGGAGAGCATTCCGGTGACCGTAAACACGACCCAGCTGATGATCGCTAGGTAAGTGAAGCATGCGATGCCGGCGATGCACTCCGCCCAGAACTGATTGGGGTTGCCATAGAATAACCCGGTGACCCCTTGCTCAGCGGCACCGGTTGGAGGCGGCGTCGCCACAAGGTCGGTGATGACCTTGAATGTGCCGTCCGTCAACTTGAACAAGTGGACGCCATTCCAGGGCGCGCCATACGTGCCATCGGCGAGTAATCCCAGAGACAATATACCCCAAAGACCATTCACGCCGTGGACCGAGATTGCCCCGACGCAATCGTCAACCTTGAGCACACGGTCGATGAAGAACACCGCCTCGACGACCAAAATCCCCGCCACGATGCCGATGAAGCAGGCGGACAGCGAAGTCACGAACGCACACGGCGCCGTGATCGCGACGAGGCCGGCCAACATGCCGTTGCAGAGCATGGAGGGATCAGGTTTCATCCTCCGCGGGCCGACCATCCACAAGTAAGTCGCAAAGGCCGCGGTGGCCGAGGCCAGCATCGTGTTGGTGGCCACGATGGCGATGCGGTCGTCGGTGCCGGCCAAGGTGGAGCCGGGATTAAACCCGAACCAACCAAAGGCCAAGATAAATGTGCCGAGCATCACCATCGGGATGTTGTGAGGCGCGATCGGATTGATCGAGCCATCCTTGTTGTACTTGCCGAGACGCGGGCCGATCATCCAGCCGCCGATCAAGGCAATCACGCCGCCCTGCATGTGGACGACCGATGAACCGGCGAAGTCGACAGCGCCGTGGCCCAGGCCGAAGGTGGCACCGAGCTGCGAGAGCCAGCCGCCGCCCCACATCCAGCAGCCGTAGACCGGGTACATGATCGTGCCGATACAAAGGCCATAGAGGACAAACGCGCTGAATTTCCAGCGTTCGGCCATCGTGCCCGTGGGAATCGTGGCCGTCGTGTCCATGAACACCATCTGAAACAAGAACAATGCAAAAATGCCGCAGTCGTAAACGCTTGGGCCAAGGAAGAATCCTTTATAGCCGAGCAATTGGATCGTTTTGCCGGCGATCGTGATCGAGTACATACTGTCGAGGACGGCCGTGCTCGCGCCAAGCGCTGGATTCCCACCGCAGCCGCCAAACATGAATGCGAAACCGCAGACGTAGAAGCCGATCATGCCCAACGGATAGATCATGAAGTTCATGCTCATCGTGTGGGCAGAATTTTTCGCGCGGCAGAGGCCAGTTTCCACGAGCGCGAATCCGGCTTGCATGAACATGACCAAGAATCCGGTGATCAACGTCCAGACAATGTTGATCGAGATCACGTTCTTGCCGACGCGATCGGCAACTTCCAAAACCGTCGGAGCGCCTGAGGTGGCGGCCGTAATATTGCCGACTCCGCCAGCGTTGGCACCGGTCGAATCGGGCGCTGGTGGCGGCGGAGTAGCTGGAGCCGCCTCGGCAGCAGATGTCGCAGCGGTGTCCTGTGCCATTGAATAGTCGGTAACCACTCCGACCGCGAATACACCCGCCATCACCAACAACGGAAGCCAGAGCTTTCGTCGCTTCGGTACTTTCGTTCTTCCCATTGCACAAATCTCCCATGCCAGAAGGACTAAATTCACCCGGCATCCCCGCCGGACGAATCACGATGGACACGACTACCGGCCGGTTCCGCCTAGAACCGGCTCCGCCATTCAGCCAGACACCGTCGCCGCAGAAATCGCAGGCTGCGACCAGGTCGAACCGCACAGCCGCGTACAACGAGCCGGCAACGAAGTCTGCCGGCGGCAACAACGCATCTGGGACGAATCGCTGGCGACTAAAATACATTCAGCCGACAACATGAGACCCAGAACCGAGCGGTCGCCAGCGATGCATGCAAGTTTTGTGCGAGTTATAAAGAAAATGTCAAGATTGGTTCGATTTCGCCTAAAGACCGGCACTCGGCACCGGTGATTGCTGGCGAGCGTGCTTTGGACTTAGGCAGAGACCGCGCCGGATGACTATTAAGTAGGCGTGAAACGTGACCACGGCACCCATCAGAGGGCGGAAGCATCCGAAATAAAAAAGGGCGGCACCGATTGGCAATCGGTGCCGCCTTCAAAAAAGAGTGGTTGAGATCGTACCCAAAACTAATGTTTCGGCATCCCGGCCGGGGCCGCCCAGGGCGAGATTTGGTACTCGGGGTAAGCCGAGATGCCGTGCTCGTGCAGGTCGAGGCCTTCGAGTTCGCCGGCCTGGGAGACACGCAATAGGCCAGTGGAATTGACAAGGAGCATTAAGACCATCGCGGCGCCGAAGGTCGCTCCAGTAATAATCGCGCTCCCAATACATTGGGCGATGAGCACTTGCGTGCCGCCGCCATAGAACAGACCTTTCACCGGTGCCGAGACGTCGGGGGTAATCGGACCCGACAAGCCGAATTCGCCGGTGGCAAACAAGCCGAGCGAGAGCGTGCCCCAGATGCCGCAGAAGCCATGCACTGGGACCGCACCGATCGGATCGTCGATCCTCAAAAACTCAAGCAACTCAACACCGAGATAGACAACCACGCCGGCGACAGCTCCGAGAATCACTGCGCCCGTCGGGCTAACCCAATAGCACGGACAGGTGATCGCCACTAATCCGGCGAGGAAGCCGTTCACGGTGAAGCTCAAATCCCACTTCTTTGTCGACGGGTAAGCGACGAACATCGCGGCGAGGCCGGCCGAACAGGCCGCAAGAGTGGTGTTCGTAGCGACGCGGCCAATGCCAATGTAATCCATTGCGGAGAGCGTGCTGCCCGGATTGAATCCGTACCAGCCGAACCAAAGGATCAATCCGCCGGCGCAAGCGATCGTCAAATCGTGGGGCAGCATGGGTCCGCCGCCGTCACGTTTGAATTTGCGGCCGAGTCGAGGACCGAGCACGATCGAGCCAGCCAATGCGATGAAGCCGCCGATCGTGTGGACGACCGTGGAGCCGGCGAAGTCGTGAAAGCTCGTCCCTACCCAGGGCAAAAAATTCCCGTCGGAACCCATCGTGGCGAGAAAGCCATCTGGCCCCCAGGCCCAATGGCCGATGATCGGATAGATGAAACCGGAAACGCCGAAGCTATAGAGCAAGTCGCCGATCCAGCCGGTGCGGCCGATCATGGCGCCAGAAGTGATCGTCGAACACGTATCCGCAAACGCAAATTGGAAAATCCAAACGGCGAGGAAAGCGACGCCAGTGCCTTCGTAGGTGGCGGGGGCGTTTTGCAGGAAGTACCAAGTCGTGCCGTCAGCAGCGCCCTTGCCAATGAGGCCCGTGCCATGGCCGAACATAAATGCGAAGCCCCAAGCATAGAAACAAAGGCCGCAAAGACAGGTATCAACGACGCACTCCATGAGGACGTTGACGGTTTCACGCGAGCGGCAGAAACCTGCCTCGAGCATTGTGAAGCCGACCTGCATTCCGAACACTAGAAATGCTGCAACCAACGTCCACGTTGTGTTGATGGGATTGACCGCGTCGCCCCCTTTGACCGCCAGGTAGGGATCAGGCGGCGTGGCCGGCGTCTCGGCTGCCGCGGCGGGGGTCGCCTCTTGAGCTTGGACGGCGCCAGAGGAGAACATCTCAGGCGCAATGCGAACCACTAGCATGATCAACAATACGGCCGACAGGCCGATTGCCTTGCCAGTCAACAATAGCTTTGCGTACCGGCGCCACTCGGGATCTTCGAGCCGCCCACCAAGCCTCGCCAGTTTTTCACCAAATGTCACCCTCTCACCGCCGGCAAGCAAAGGCGCTTGCTTGAGTACACTCGTTCTTCCCATTGCACATGTCTCCCATACCAGAAGGATTAAATTCGCCGGGCATCTCCGCCGGGCAAATCACGATGGACACAATTCCTTGCCACGAATCGCACGCCGGCAATCCGTCACGATTCGTTTCCGCCGCGAATCATGGCCGGATCTCGTTGGGGTCGGCGCCTTCGAGTTAGAATCTCATCACTCTCGTCTTTCGACACCCGCCGGCATCAGACGAACGCACCGCTCGCTCGGCACTCCTGAGCAATTCAAATCGAGAAGGCCCGCATGCCCTTGTTGCTGCGCGGAATCGGCCGACTCACGTTTTGCAATCGGCGTACCGCCAGCACCCCGGGGAAAATAATCTTGGTGACTACAGCGCAACCCCTGCAGGGTGCGCCGCTTATGGAGAATGTGTGACGCGGATTAACAAACGTCGCAAGATCAACGGTGCGAAGTTTGGTGCCACACGGCGAGGCGGCAGGTGCCGGTTACGCTGGCAGATTTATAGAGTCTTTATCTATTCGCGACGCAAATTTATGAAATGTTTATATTCATCATGCTCGCGGGAAAACCCCCATTCTTTCGCGTTGGCTCGCGCCGAGCAGATGAACTTGCTGCATACAACTCTCGACAGAAATGTGATCGATAGCCGACGAGACGGCGCGCTACCCCCCGGGGCGCTCAATCCATCGCCAAGCGATAGCCAACGCCTTGCTCCGTCAGCAAATGACAGGGCTGGGCCGGGTCGAATTCAATTTTGCGCCGCAGCCCCGCCATAAACACCCGCAGATACTGCGTATTCTCGGCGTGCTTCGGCCCCCAGACTTGTTCCAGCAGATATTGGTGCGTGAGGACCTTGCCGGCCTGGCGAACCATCGTACTCAACAGCTTGTACTCGATTCGGGTAAGCCGCACTTCCGTGTCTCGCGCGAACACTCGACGGGTCGATAAGTCAATCTTCAAGTCGCCCGACTCGAACAGCGGCAACTCGTTGCCAGAGGCCCCTTGGGCGGCGTGCCGCAACGCCACGCGAATCCGGGCCAGCAACTCGCCCGTGCTGAACGGCTTGGTGAGATAATCGTCGGCGCCGTGATTAAGGGCCATAATTTTCTGTGCATCCTGGTAGCGGACGGAAAGCACAATGATCGGCGCCTTGAGCCATTCGCGCAGTTTTCGCAGCACGTCTTGGCCGTCCATATCGGGCAGGCCCAAGTCAAGAATGACTAAATCGGGCGGTTTGTCGATCGCCAGCTGTATACCTTCCTCGGCCGTGGCGGCGTCTTCCACGCGGTAGCCTGCCCCCGAAAGAAATGCCCGCAGAAACTTCCGCATCGGCACTTCATCTTCCAGCAAAAGCACAAGTGGCATGGATGTTATTGGTGATGACATCGCCTAGGAGTCCGCCGAAATTGAGATCTCGTCCAGCGTAACTTCCTGACTCAGCGCGGCACAAGGCAGCGTGATCAGAAACTCTGCGCCACCTTGGAGACGATTGGCCGCTGTGATCTCGCCGCCATGAGCCTGCACGATGCTGCGGCAGATGGCCAACCCCAGCCCCACGCCGCGCTGTCCGTCGGCCACCACGCTCTTGCCGCGAAAAAACTTCTCGAAGATTTGCGACTCGCGTCCGGGCGGCAAACCCGGCCCATGATCGGCCAGGCGAATCTCCACGCATTCATCCTGCTTGGCAGCTGTGATCTCGATCGGGCTCGCCGGCGGCGTGTAGCGGATGGCGTTCTCCAGCAGATTTACGAGCACTCGCTCGATCAGTTCGCTGGCCGCCCAGACCAGAGGCAAATCGCTTGGGATCTGAACCACAACTGGCCGACCTCTAAGCTCTTGTCGCATTTGACCGAGCGACACGCCAACCATCTCCTCCACAACTTGACCATCGCAATCTAGTTTGAACTGGCCCACATCGAGACGGGCCATGTCGAGCAAGTTGTCGACTTGATGCGCAAGCCGGTGCGACTCGTCAACGACGGTCTCGATCACCTCGCGCTTGGCGTGCCAATTTTGTTCGGCCTCACCGTCGAGCAGGCTTGAGGCCGTAACGGCGATCGTCGCCAGCGGCGTCCGGAGATCGTGCGACACGGAGCTCAAAAGCGCGTTGCGAAGTTGTTCTGTTTGCACTTGAACCTGCGCCTGCTGAGCCTCGGATCGCGATTGGTCGCGTTCGATCGATAAGGCGATCAAGTTTGCAGAGGTTTCGAGCGTCCGGCGTTCGTCGGCGTCGAGAAACTGATCGCCCTCGCCTGATCGCACAGCCAGCACACCGAGCGTATGTCGCGAGCCAATCATTGGGACAAAGAGCGAACCGGCATCTGTGAGTTTCGAGGTTTCCCGACCCGCTGCGCGATGCTTATCCAACACCCAGGCGACCTCGGCCGCGGTGGTCGGCTCTCGGGCGATCGACGTTGTTTCGCCAAAAACAATGTTTGGTGCGCCGTCGATCCCGCGCAAATAGATCACGACCTCGCCCGCCACAGTCTCCTGCAATTGCTCGCCGGCACCACGGACCAACCCGTCAGTGCCGGCCAAGTCATTGAGCCGTCTGGTCAATATGTACAGCTGCGCCGTGCGGTGCTCCTGTTGTCTTGCAATGCACAGTTGGGTTTGCAGCCGCGATGTCAGCTCGCTTATCAAGAGGCCGGTGCCGAGCATCACACCGAGGTCGACAAAATACTGCGTATCGCTGGGTGCGAACGAGAACATGGGGTCGACGAAGAAAAAGTCGAAGACGAGCACGCCCAGGATCGCAGTGGCAGTGGCCGGTCCGTGGCCGCATAACGCGGCGACTAACACCACGCCCACCAAAAAGATCATGATCACATTGGCGTTGGCCAGCCCGAGCTTGTGAGTGCCACAGCCCAAGAGAGTACAGATCGCAACGATGGCAATGGCGATCAGGTATTTGCCAAGTTGGCTCGTGCGAGACATGGCTCCATCTTAGCCTTGTTCCCGCCGCGGCGGAGCGGGAAAGGGCGTCTGTGTAGAATTCGACGGGGCGGCCAGCCGATTGCATGAAGGGCCAGTGTGGCGGCGCAACATCGCGATTCGTAGCTAAGTGCTTCGATAGGATTGAGCCGCGAGGCTTTCCAGGCGGAGTAGAAGCCGAAGACAAGGTGGCCCAGCCGAGGAGGCGCCGGCGACGCTGTATTTGATCGTTGTCCACGGGGCGAGCACAATTTCGTCCTGGTCGATGCCGACGGTGTTGGCGCCTTTGCGGCTGAGCACTCTGACAACTTTGAAGGAGACGATTGGAAAGCGAATCTCTTTCCGATCGAGACGACTCGCGGACCGTCCCATAACGGCCTCCCATAGAATGACAAACTACTAGACGTTAGAATGCGGTGACGAATAGCCGGATTGCTGTTCCGCTTTCACTGAACCAACAAGCGTATCAACGACATGACCGATTCAACCAAACCGCCGCTGGTGGGGATCATCATGGGTTCCAAAAGCGATTGGGAAACCATGAAAGCAGCCGCCGCGGTGCTGGATGAGTTTGGCGTGTCGCACGAGAGCCGGGCGATTTCGGCCCACCGCTCACCTGATTTGGTGGCCGACTATGCGAAGACCGCGGAGGAGCGTGGGCTCGAAGTGGTTATCGCGGCGGCGGGGATGGCGGCGGCGCTGCCGGGCGTCGTCGCCGCCATGACGCCGCTTCCAGTGCTCGGCGTGCCGATGGAGGGGAAGCTGCTCGGGGGTTTGGACGCGGTGCTGTCGATGGTCCAAATGCCGGGCGGTGTGCCCGTGGGGACGCTGGCAGTCGGCTCGGCGGGGGCCAAAAATGCGGCCCTTCTGGCGGTGCGAATTCTGGCCAATTCCCGGCCGGAGCTCCGGAAAAAGCTGCGAGAATATCACGTCAAAATGGCGGAACAGATTCGCCGCGAAGCCGAGCTCTAGCCAGCGGGCACCCACGACAAGTTGACCCCTGTCCTCGCTACGGATTGGCATTTCAAGGGCATTTCGGCCGCTGCACGTGAATTCGTCGTCGTTGGCTAGTGATTCGGTCAAAGCGATTGTGCCGGCAACAACGCCCTCATCCAAAATTCACCGACCAAAAACTGTGCCGAAAACTGGTAAGTTCTTCAGGTCTTTCCTAGAATGAGAGTCTGATTGGAAGGTGGGACCGCCAGAGGCTGTCTGGCGGAGGTAGCTTTTCGTGGGGCAGATTTCTCGTCTGTGAAGAGGCGTTAGGCTATGAGTAGACCTCGTGATAACGACGGACCGGTGGAAATCGCGATTGTCGGCGACCTTACGGACAGTGAGGCCGAATTGACCGACCGGCTGCTGAGCGTCGAGCCAGGCGGCGAATGTACGATCTATTTCGATTCGCCTGGCGGCAGCCCTTATTGCGCTGTCTCGCTGATGACGCTGATCAAGCTCCGCGGCGTGCGGGCGACCGGCATTGTGACCGGCGAATGCTCATCGGCAACGCTTTGGCCGTTTGCCGCCTGCGTCCGCCGGATCGTGACGCCCTTTAGCGTGATGCTCTTTCATCCGATGCGCTGGCAGAGCGAGGAAAACGTCGGCCTGGCCGAAGCGGCCGAATGGGCCCGCCACTTCGGGCAGCTCGAGCAAGACATGGATTCGCTCCTGGCTCATCTATTCGGCGTCGATGCCGAGGTGATGCGCGACTGGATCAACCCGGGCCGCTATGTCAGCGGCCGCGAGCTGGCCGCGACCGGCATGGCCGAGCTCGTGGAGTTCGAAGACCTCGGCCGCTTGCCAATTGCTCGTCTGATGAGCGAGCCGCGCTTGGCGAGCACTCACGGCGCTCGCCCCAGCCGCGCCCCCGGCCGCATCCGCAAGGCTCCGGCAGCGAAGTCGCAGAAGCCGAAGAAGTAGCGCCATCAACATACCAGTCTATGCCGTCAATGGCAGCGGGCGGGAGTCTAGGCCGCGACAAAGCGAGGTGGCCAGTTCGACGTCGCGCTGGCGCGGAAGAAATGCCGCGTGGATTTGCGCGCGGCGGATAACGCCCTTCTCCAGGAACTCGGCGAATAGTTCCCATTCGGCTCGACAAATCCCGTTATCTTGCTCGATTGCCAATTGCCGAAAGTCGTTGGGCTCAGCGAGCTCGACGTAGCTGAGCTGGCCACCCGGTAGTCGCCAGAGCAGGCCGCTCGGTGAGGATGCGGAGTGAATGGCTTGGTTGCCATTCACGGGAGCCACGGCGAGCTTGCCGCTCCTGCTCGCGGTCAGCTGGAGCACTTCGTCGGCCGGCAACTGCGATGCGGCGCATACGAGCGGATGTGTGTCGAGCAGATTGGTTTGAATCGAGACCAAAAGTGAAATCGCCGCGAGCGCGCCGTTTGTTGACTCAGGCAGCTCGGCCCGCCAATAGATACTTGGTGCATAAGGCCAATCGCTGGCGGGCGAATATGTGGAAACCAAATCGCCGCCGCGGACATAGGCGTCGGCAAGGGCCGCGGGCCATGCTGCTGTGCTACCCGACGACAGTGACAACAAGCTTCCCGGCATGAATTGAGACTGCACAGCGATTTCGTGCAATCCCAGCTGGGGTTTTGCCGTATTGACTCGAGCAGCAAGACCTCCAAAATTCAACTCGGCGAGCGTCGGCTGATATGTCCACGATGTCGGCTCGTGCGAATGGGAGGACATAGCTATTGGGCGACGCAATTCGGAGGAGCCTCACGCAAAGACGCAAAGGTGCCAAGGCCTGAAGTACCGTGCCTTTGCGCTGTGGCATGAAACAATTCAAGCAATGGTCCAATAAAAAACCCCGCCGAACACCACGAGGGTGAAGCGACGGGGCCGGAACAGAGAAGAGGCCAAATTTGCTCTAAGCAATGAGGATAATAAAGATCAGGCAATCGCCTTCCACAATTTGTGGGCTTACGCGGCTCAAGAGACATTTAGCCGTCAATCGTTGTTCCAACCATGATGATACCCGTTTCAATTGCCGTGTCCATAGTTTTGTTGCAAAATCTGAGGACGATTTTGGGCCAATTTGGGCCTTATGTCATTACTCCTTGTCTGGACAATGGTTACGGCGATTCGTCCGAATGCGAAACCTTAGCGATCGGGCGGATGGGCGAAACCTTTCCTTCCTGGGCCGTATAGGAATCGGGGGTTTGCGCGCCGACAGTTGACGATTTGCACACAGCATCGTGCCGTCATTGCGTGCCATAGCGCGGCAGCCGAGAATCTGGTCGCGACAACGAATGGACATTCGACGACGGCAGAGCTCTTCTTTGGTCGCGCGATGAATGATCTTTTGAAAACCTGTGAAGCGGCCGCGCGAGCCGGTGCGCGCGAGTTGTTATCCTGGCGCGGGCGGTTTGAAGCGCGCGAAAAAGCGCCGGCCGATCTGGTCACGGACGCCGACGTGGCGTCGCAGGCGGCGATTCGCACCGTAGTCGCCACGCGCTACCCGGACCATTTGTTTCTTGGTGAAGAGAACACGACCAAATTAGAAACGATAGAAGCAGATGAACACGTGTGGCTCGTCGATCCACTCGACGGCACGACGAATTATGTTCACGGATATCCCTGTTACGCCGTCTCGGTGGCCGTGGCCCGCAATCGAGAACTGCTCGCAGGCGTGATCTATGATCCGTTGAAGGACGAATGTTTTGCGGCGGAGCAGGGGCGCGGCGCATGGTGCAACGGGAAGACGATCCACACGAGCGATGTTACGAAAGTCGGTGAAGCATTGCTGGCTGTAAGCTTGCCGGCGCGCGTACAGGGTGATTCGCCGGACTTAGCGGACTTTGTGCGTGTGGCGCAAGTCTGTCAGGCGGTGCGGCGCAGCGGCTCGGCGGCGCTCAACCTGGCCTACGTGGCCTGCGGGCGACTGGATGGGTTTTGGGCGACGCACATTCATCCATGGGACGTGGCGGCCGGTGTGCTTTTGGTCCGCGAGGCGAGCGGCCTGGTGACCGGCCGTGACGGTGCTGAATTTGATCTATGGAATCCGCACTTCGTGTCGGCGGCAGGTACGGAACTGCATTGCGAGTTGTTGATTGTTTTGGGAGCCGCCGTATTCAAGCCCTCGGCCAGCGCGTGAAAGTCTGGGTGTGGGCGAGATTTACTTTGGGCGGATTTGATGGACCACCGCCAATGCAAAGTTCGAACTTCGCTTGCGCCTCGCGCCCTGCGTCGGCTGCGGGGAAGCTACGCTCGCTGCGCGGTGTTAGCGCTTTGCGCACTCATCGCGTGGTCGCAGGAACGTTTCGTGGTTGGCGAGCCTCCGCTTACACCGCCACCAGCCGTGGAAGGTCCCGTCCAGTATGTTGGCCCGGACACGTATATCCTGTTGGATTCCGCGGGCCGGCCGCAGCCGATGTTGGGCTTGAAATACGAGGATTTTGTGGCGGCTTGGAAGAAATCGCAAAACCTGCAAGCGCAGACGGCCGAGCCGCGCTTCGTCATCGAATCTGTCGACCTCAATGGCGAAATCCACGGCGACCATGCCGAGCTGGCCGGACAGCTCACAGTCAGGCAATTGGTGGACGAAGGGGTGGCCGTGCCGCTCGGTTTGGCGAGCGCGATTCTTCGCGAGCAACCACACTGCATGAAAACGTCCGAGGAGACTGCTCCAACCGAGGCGGGCCACCAAGACAAACAGGACGAAGCGTCGCTGGTCGAGTATGATCGCGATCGGGGCGGGTTCGTCGCGTGGCTCGCCGGCCACAAAGGAGATCGGTACGAGATCACGCTCCCAATGCTGGTCGCCCTCGTGCGTGACGGCAACCAAACGAGCCTGCGACTAAATCTGCCAAAGTCGGCAGTCGGCCGTTTATCGCTCGAAGTTGGCACAGCGATCGGCGCCGCGACGGTCACGAGCGGATCGATCCTGACCAAGGAAACAGGCGCGCACGGAGGTACGCGGCTCGCGCTCACGGGCCTGGCGAGTGACTTTCAATTGACGTGGAGCGGCGTTGAACAACCGCGGGTCGAACTGGCCACGGTGCTGAGCGCCATTGGCAACCAGCAGATTTCGATCGACGGCCATAGCATCCGCACCGATGCCCGGCTGACCGTTCGCAGCTATGGAGGCAGTTTCGATCGCTTCCAGGTTCGATTGCCGCATGGCGCGCAACTGATTCAAGACCGTCCGGCCGATGCAAAGGCAACGCCGCCCAGCTACCGAGTGACGCTGCCCAATGAAACGGCCGAGGGCGACGCAGCATCGGACAGCGGCCGCGGCGCGCGAATCGCAACGGTCGAATTCGCCGACAAGCAGTCGGGTCCGGTCGACATTGACTTGGCGACGGAGCAGCCGCTCGGCGAGACAGGCGCCGACCGCTTGATCGAACTGGCGGGACTCGAGGTGCTCGGCGCAATGCGACAATATGGAAGCGTGGCAGTACGCGTCGCGGACAATTGGCAGCTGCGATGGGATCAGAGCGCAAACATTCGGCAGGTGGAGTGGGTGGAACAGTCGGCCCACCACGAGCAGCAGCCACCAGTCGCGACGTTCGAATACGACCGCCAGCCTTGGTCGCTCCATGCAAAGCTCGAACCTCGGCCGCTGCGGGTCCATGTGACGCCGGAATATCATTTGGAGCTCGGACCGGACGAGGCGCAACTGCGCGTCCGCCTCGAATATCAATTACCGGGCGCCCGGGCCTTCGAGTTCCGCATTAAACTCCGCGGATGGGAGCTCACGCCAGAGCCGGTCGAATCAGGCGGACTGGTCGACCCTGACCGAGTCGTCGTTTCGCGCGACGGCGTCTTGATCCTGCCGCTAGGCCAGGCCGCGTCGCCTCGCACCGAGATTACATTTTCATTGCAGCGGAGCATGCCGCGCGATGTGACGCAGGTGGAACTGCCGCTTCCAATTCCCGAGGCGGATTCTGTGGGTGCCGCGGAGGTGGTTGTGCGGATGGCGGCGGAGGTTGAGCTGATGCCGGACCTGGCGCGTGCCACTGGCCTGTCTCCCACGCCAGTGACCACCGACTCACCGCTGCCGATGTTTGATGACGGCAGGCAGGTGTTCCGCTTCCATTCTTCGCTGCCTGATGTGACGTTCGCGGCAACGCGTACGATTCGGCAACGAGAGATTGCGTGCGACGCGTCGACGCAGATGGTTGTTGATCGCAACGGTATTCGCGCCACACAATCGTTCGACCTGCTAGTGCGATATCAACCGCTCGGGCAATTGACGCTCGATGTGCCGGAGCAATGGTCGATCGTGGGTGATCAAGTCGAGATCTTGCCAGCGGAATTAGACGGCCAAGACGGTGACGAGGACGGGGAGCGACAGCAATCGAATGCGGAGCCGCCGCCGACCAATCGGGGCATCTTGGCGCCCGTGTCGAATGCGGGCGCGGCCCCGGATCACGGGGCAAGATCCATCCTTGTGTCGTTGCCTCAGCCGCGGCTCGGTCGGTTCTCCGTTCGAGTGCGATATGCGTCGGCCTTGCCCGCCGAGGCAAGTTCCGAAGGCAAACTGTTGCTTCCGCTGCCACAATTGGTCGATGTGCCAATCTCGAAAAGGGAGCTACGCATCAGCAGCGGTCCGGGATTTTCCGTGCGGCTTGACTCGTCTACGGCAAATACGTCGTGGCAGACAATTGCTGTGCCGCGTGCCTATGACAACGGCGCCACGCTAGAACTTACCAGCGCGCGGCCGCAGGCCGACGTGCCGCTGGTAATTCGCCCCGTGGAGCGCGGGGGGCCACAGCCTGCCAGCGTTGACCGGATCTGGCTTGAAACGTGGCTCGCAGGAAACGTCATTCAAGACCGCGCTGCGTTTCGGTTCACGTGCAGCGGCCCGGCCGTGACGGTCGAATTACCGCCTCAGACACGGGCGCAAGAGGTGGAAGCACTGCTTGACGGACGAGTGGCCGACGTATCTGCTCGTGACGAAGGTCGACTTGTGGTCGCGGTGCCGATCGCGGAGCAATCGAACGATGCTCGCCTCGAACCTCACACACTCGAGCTGAGATGTCGTCGGCCGAGCAATTCGGATGTGATCGACCGAGAACAGCTCACGCCGCCGCAGCTGGTCGGGACGTCGCCCTTAAGCCAGACCTATTGGCAGCTCGTGTTACCGGCGGACGAGCAGCTAATCAAATCGCCGGCCCAATTGGCGCCGCTGGAACAGTGGCAATGGCTCGGCACGTTTTGGGGCCGTCGTCCGACCAAGTCGCAAACCGATTTGGAAACCTGGGTCGGTGCTACTAGTCAGTTGCCTCCGTCGAACAGCCAGAACGAATATCTGTTTGGCGGATTTGTGCCGGCAGCGTCGATCGAGATCGTCATAGTGCCGCGTTGGCTCATCGTGCTCGCGGCATCTGGCATGGTATTCGTTGTTGGCATCGGATGGATGTTTGTGCCCCGGGTGCGGCGGGTCTGGATCGGAATTGCGCTCGCGCTGGTGATTGCGGCGCTGGCGGTCGCCTATCCGACCGCGGCCGCGCTGTTGGGCGAGGCCTCAATCTTGGGCGTTTTGGCGGTCATGATCGCGGCGTCGCTACGCCATCAATTCAGTCGGCCGGTGTCGCGGCAAATCGTCGGCGTTGGCAGCACAAATCTTCGAGTCAGGACGACGACCCAACGCGATTCAGGCGTGACTCCACCGCTGTCACCGACGACGCCATTGCCGTCGATGTCGCCGGCGCCGTCGTCGGCAGAGGCAACTCCCATCTCGTCCGTTCATGTTTCGGATTCCAATCGATGATGGATCACACACGGCAATTCGGTAACGCCGACAGCAGTCCGGCCCTTGGGCGAAGTGGCGCAGGATCGTTTGGAGTAATTGCGGGAGCGACCGCGATATTTGTGATCGCATGTATGTTTTCGCTGGCGGCGTCGAATTCGTCGGCTGAAGACGCGGCGGAAGCTGGGTCCTCGATCGCTTATCGTCGCATCTTCGTGCCCACGGACAATCCGACAACCTGGCCGCGCGGTGACCAAAAATTCCTGCCGATTGAAGTGCACGATTTTGATGCCTGGATCACGGAGGCAAATCGACCCGCCGGCAGTGCGCGAATCGTCGAGGCGGAGTATCAAGCCCGACTTGAAGGCCGGCAATTGATTGATGGACGGGGGCGATGGAAGATCCAACTGGCCGACCAGTCTCCGGCATTTCTGTCGCTCGACGAGACATCGCTTGCGTTTGGCGCGGCAAATTGGCGCGACGACGCGCAGCTGCCGGCCCAGCTTGGTTGGTGGCCGCGGCGCACCGATCAAAAACTGGTACGCGGACTGCAAGTTTCTCGCTCGGGCGACCTGGAATTCTCCTGGCACTCACAAAGAGCGCAATCCACGAGCGACGACTTAGACTTCTCGCTGCAATTGCCGAGCGCCGCGACAACCCGTTTGACGATCGATCTTCCGGCAACGATGGTGCCGTCGCTTGATGGTGGCGTCGTGCTCACGTCGGAAGAGCTGCCGGTCATGGAACTGACAAACGCGGCGGACGTCGCGGCGGCTCAGCCGTCGACGGACAAATGGCGGCGGTGGACCTGGGCCGCCAGCGCGTCGAATCTGCATCGTCTCCATATCGCGGCACCACAGGACGGCCGACCGGCTAGCGCTCCGACGGCAACGGTTCGCAAAGAAACTCGCTATCACATAACAAACCAGGGACTCGATATTGAAGCGCGGCTCCGACTTAATTCTGGTGATGCCGAATTGCGGCAGTTGGACTTGCTGATCGCGGCGGGCGCAAGAATCATCTCTGCCACGGTGAATGACGAAGAGGTTGCCTGGCGTATTTCGGGCGCTTCGCAGGGAGACGCTGCTCGCGTGACGGTCGACCTCCCAATATCTGCCTCCAGCGGCGAAACCACGATCGTATTTAAGGCCTGGGATGAGTCCGTTTTTGCGCGCGCATGGACGTTGCCCAGCGTGCAAGTGGAGAATGCATTTTGGACATCCGGCACGATCGAAACCGAGATCGACGATGATCTCGCGATCGAGGATGTGGCACCCAAGGGTTGCACGCAAACCGCCGTTCGTCAAAACCAGTCGTCAAACGGAAAGTCGACAACGCTCGAATTCGCAACCTACGTACCGAACGCCAATGTGGAATTGCGGATCGGCACGCGGCTACCAACGGCTCATGCACGGATTGGTACAACGTTGCTGATTGGCGGTCAGACCGTAAGCGGCCGGACAGTAACGCAACTCTCAGTAGATCGGGGCAGCCTATCGATGATCTCCGCGGCGCTCGAACCCGGATGGTCGGTCGACGCCGTGGAAACGGTTCCGGCAGAGGCGCTCGGCCAATGGTATGTCGATACGCGTCAAGGCGTTCGCCGCCTAGAGCTGATGTTGAACCACGCCGTAAATCCTGCCAATCCTATCGAGTTCATGATTTCCGGCGGGCTGCGGCGTAATGAGCCGCTCGATTCACTCGGTAGCGAAGCACTTGAGTTGCTCAAGTGGCAAGATGTTCGCGTCGAGCGGAATTTGCTGCAGTTACAGGCGAGCGGTCGCTACGAGCTAACGCCGTCGAACGGCTTTTCGCCGGTGCCGGTCGACGATTTGACCGACGAAGACCGAAAACTATTCGCCCCGCCCATCCCGGCGCGGCTCTACGACGTTATCGCGTTGCCGCCCGGCGCAACGATTGGATTGACGCCGGCAACTGTGGTTTACGACGCGGAAGTTGATTTCGACGCAACGATTCGGGACGGACAATTGGAGCAAACTTATTACATCCAGTGCCGCCCTCGCGGCCGCGGCATCGAGCAACTGCTGGTCTATGTTTCCGAGCCGATTGGCGCAACCGCTCGGTGGGAGGACGCGGACAGCCATGAGCCGATCGATGTGGAGCGAATGCCAGAGAGTGATCCTCGTTTGGCGGGATTGCCGGCCGGTGGCGAATTGTGGTCGCTAAGACTGCGGCGGCTCTATGAGCGACCGGTGTCGGTCGTGATGCGTCTGGAGACACCCTGGGCCGAGCGGCGGCCCGTGGCGCTCGTTTCGCTTCCCGACGCTCTTACACAGCGAGGGCGTGTCACGGTGCGGACGACAAGCGGTGTCCCGCCGGCGATTGCGGTGAGAGCCATGGCGGCGGCACCAATGCCCATCGTCTCTCAAAATCGCCAGCCACAGGATGAAGGGGTGCGAATTTGTGAGGTTTACCATTACGAACCCGTTAGCTTCTATCAGGCTGGGCCGTCGCCGCGATTGTGGCTTGGTCCAGAGCCTGACAGCGCGGGCGAGCCCGGTCTGATTGCTCGGCGGGCAGACGTCGAATCTTTCATTGCAGCTGACGGATCGGGTGTTCATCGGGTGGTCTACCATCTCGAATCGGCAGGAGCAAACAGCACTCGTTGGACGATGCCCAGCGGCGTCGAACTGGAATCTGTGGATTTGGACGGCAAAGCGATCTTACCGACGACACTCAAGACCACGGGCGACACATTTGTGCTGCCGTTGCCAACGACCTTCGAGTGCGGCCTCTTGACCTTGGAATTGCGCAGCGAGCACCTGCCTCTGGCTCAGCGAAAAGCAATTTCCTCGCCGCTTCCTATCAGCGACATGCCGGTGCTAGCGGGCCAGTGGACGATTTGGCTGCCGGCGGAATTTATGGCAATTGGCGACGCGCTGGATCCGACCGCGAACGAGTTCAATTGGCAACAGCGGCTGCTCGGTCCGCTGGCTTGGTTATGCGGACAGCCGATCAATGGTTGGGCGCGCTCGCCCGGCGGAGCGGTATCGCCGCAAGAAGTTAGTGGCGCGGTGAAGGGCGACGCATCGGCTCAGCTAAAGTTGTTTGAGACGTCCCCGCTCGATTCAAACGGTTGGCGATCGTTTCACACTTCGTTCGCGGCCACGCCGCCCGAACCCGTCCGAGTGGTCGACATTTCATGGGCAAACGCCATGTCCGCGTCGGTTTTTCTGTTATCGCTGTTTGCGGCGTCGATTTCGCGGATGCCTGGCAAGCCATTCATTCTGCTCGCTGCCGGGGCTGCTGTGCTGGCCCTTTGTCTGCCATCGAATATTGCGCCGCTCGCCGCGAGCGCATTCTGGGGACTGTTCATTTCGCCTATTTGCCGTCGAGCGTTTGCCAGGGCGGTTGTTAATCAAACTGCCACCGGCGGCAGTCAAATCGTGTCGCGGCAGCGCATCGAATTGGCGTCTCTGGCAATCGGAACCGCGCTGGTCTTTGGGCAATCCGGCGTCTGCGCACAGCCGTCGGGCGAAGGCGCCGCGGCGAAGGATGTTGCGGCGATCCACTCGGTGCTGGTGCCGGTCGACACGCAGGGCCAAGCAGCCGGAACCAAATATTTTGTCGACGAGGAGTTTGTGCGTCAGCTGCTGGAAAAAGCCGCGGCAAAAAAACGGTCGGCCGGCGGCTCGTGGCTGCTAGCGAAAATGCGGTGCGAGGGTAAGCTGCCCGCAAGGTCCGACGAGCGGTCGGCAGCTGCCAGTAGTTGGACGATCACGCTGGAGATCGAGACGTTCTCGCAAGACACTTTCGTCACGCTGCCATTGATCAAGTCGCAAGCGGTCTGGCCGGCGACTGCCTCGCTTGACGGAATACCAATGCCGATCGTCTGGGGCGCGAATGGCGATGGCTGCTCGATTGTGGCTGCCGAGCCAGGCCGACATCACCTTACGATCCAGTTTGAACCAGCTACGCACGAGTCGAACGGCACGCACAAATTTGAGCTCGGCCTGCCGCCGCTTGCCGGCGCCGAGTTCCGAGCAACCTATCCATCGTCAATGACATCAGTAGAAATTTCTGGGGGCCAATTCGACACGCATTTCGTGCCCGCCGGCACCGAAAAGGCCGGAGAACTAGACGGCACCGGCTGTCTTGTGGCAGCGTGGGTCGATCCATCCGCTGTTGGAAACAATGCCGAAAGCGTGCGCGTCGACGAATTGTCGTGGCTGCGAATCGAGCGCGACGGCGTCGAGCTCAATGTCAAGTATGTGCTACTTGGTGGTGGATCGCCGGACGCGCTGGCCTTCGTCGCGGACCGAAGGTGGCAGTGCTTGCCCGCTACGCCGGGTCAGTCCGAGCCCGAAAGCGAGCCGCTTGCCGGCGGTAAACAATCGATTCGCGCTGTTGTGCCGACGGGGAATGAAGGGCGCCGCGTCGTCACGATGCGGTTTCGCCTACGTGATGGGGTTCCGCCGGGCCAGCTACGGCTTCCCTCGTTCGAATTAACGTCGCTGCCGGTGGCTAGCCGGCAAATGGCGGTTTCATCGGACCCGGCTTGGGAGTGCGAGGCTGCGGGCGGAGCCACTGTGGCGGGCGGGACGTCAGCCGCGGACGATTTCATGGCGGCCTGGGGATCGTCGGAGGCGGGGCCGCCGCAGATTGTTCTGAATACCGCGGAATGCCGGCCCGGATGGTTCTTGGTGCTGAGACCGCGCGCCGTCGATTCCAAAAGCGATGAACGACTAGCAATCACTGCCGGGCGCGACCGCGTCAAACTGCGATACGAAGCCAACGTCCAGCCCCAGGGTGTCCACCGTTTCCGCTGGTCATTGTCCGTGCCGGAAACGCTGACGATCGACAATGTCTCAGTCGATGGAGACGGCCAACCGGTGGCAATTGACTTCGTTAGCGCAGGGCCCGATCGCGTCAACGTCTTCTTTGACGCTGCCGTAGAGAATCCCTTCCGCTTGGTCCTGAAGGGAAGCATTCCGCTGACCGGCTCCGGCGAGTGCCTTCTGCCACGCATAACGGCCGCCGATCGACCAGCGGCGCGACAAATCATATCCATCTACCACGACGAGAATGTGACAATGAAACCGCCGCGTTTGGAGGCGATCGGGCCGCTCGATCAGGGCGTGGTCGAAGCGCCGGACAAATCAGGACGTCGATTCGTCGGCACGTATGTCATCGACCGAGTGGCGTCGGATGACGTCCGGCTCCTGATCGAGCCGATGACAGCCGAGCCTAAGTCTCCCCAAGCAAAGACTGAGTTGCCGCTCGCCGCGCCACATCCGCGGTCCGACGAGTCGTCGCCGCCAAGTGTGCGACTGGCGCAAACCACCTTGTGCATAGCGCCGGCCGGCGCTTGGTACACCGTTACTCGCTTCGTCATCGCTCCGCATGGGCTCACACAATGCGTGTTGCAATTGCCGGAAAATCAGCGCCTCATGCAGACGAAGCTGGATGGCCACATCGCGCTCGTTCAGCAAATAGACAATCAGAATTGGCGGGTCCAGCTCGGCCCTCCAGCGCTACCGCAGACGCTCGCAATTGTCTCTCGCGGCGTGGGCCACCTTGACGCCGCAGCCCGCTTCGTAACGCTTGGTCGTCCATTTTTGCGGATCGCCGAAAATCCAATCTCTGTTGAAGTCAGTCTCTGGTCGATCAGCAAGCCGACGAGCGCCTCGTCACCACGGGCCGCGGGCGCAGCGCTGGTTGAACCCCTGGAAGCTGCCGTCTTGCGCCTCGATCGGCTTACCAGCATCGCGGAGTCTGCCACGCCGGCGGCAATGGAAGCGCCGGCGGACGACGTCTTCAATTGGTTCGTGCCTCGTGCCAGCGAGCTCCTGTCGGCACAGCGCGCGGTCCAGGCACTCAACACACAATCATCCAACGTCGCGTCGTCTACGCCGCGCGTTCACGCGGAAGACGATCCAGCCGCGCTGGCCGTCGCCCGGAGCGCAGGCTGGATCGCACATGTAGAAGAGCTGGCAACCGCAGCAAAGATCGGTGAGCCCAAGGCTGCGGACCGGGCGACCAATCCGCCCGACGCGTCGCTCCGCGAACCAGTCCCCGGATGCACGACGACCAGCTTTGTTTCGGAAAGTGGAGACAACCGCTTGTCGATCGAATTCGTGCCGGTCGGTTTGACGGCGGGCAAGACTCGCGCCATTCTACTGGCCATCGTCATCTGCGTGGCCGGCCTTTCACTGAGATTCTCGGGCAGACCACGCGCGGCGCCCAAAGCAATTGACAGCGAGCCCCAAAAAAATCACCAAGGCACGACAGTCTGACGCCGCCGGAACCAAGAATCGGAGGAGCTGGCTTCCCTTGGAGTCAGCTCAGAGTAGAAACTGCCAACGTCCGACTTGGCCAACCGGCATCATGACCTACATCGTGCCCTGGTGTGTTCTTATCGCTTGCGATCTGGCAAACGACTTTCCGCTAGCCCGCGGGGTCGGTGAAGAAACTGTCTGGCAAGACGCGCTCAGCCGTGCGGCCGAGCTCGTCGTGAGCGCGTCGTTGGCCGACCGTGTGCCATGGCGCGACGTCCTTGAGCTCGGGCATAACCTCGATCAACTGCTGTTCGAGCATGTCGGCCATGCGTTCGATCGAAACGCACTTAGTGCCCTCTTTGATGGCGCGCACGGTTTTCATCACCTTCAGCAAGCGGGCTCGAGTCAACACGGGCGCCGAGAGGGGCGCATCGCAGTCGACCAATAGGTCGTTGATCGGCACCTCCAGCGCCCGCTGCCAGGCTTGCAATTGTGAGACTAAGAGGTCGTGGGTCGGTTCCTCTTGTTCGCGGACCTGTTCGATCGAGATGCCCATCCGCCGAGCTGCGCTCCGCACCGACACGCCTTGTCGATGCCTGGCGGCCGCGATGCGGTGCAAAGTCCGTTGTGTTCCGCCCAACGGCACCTGCTCGCCGCCGGACGTCAAGAATCTGTGTTCCATACTGTAGTCGTGAGCGATACTCATACCGCTGCCTCCTCGAGAAAAGTAGGTCACTGTGTGACCTGTTGGGATGAGAGAAGACAAGTTCCGTTCCGTAAGACGAGGCTACTTGCGCACGATATATCCGCACTGGCAGCCGCCACACTCCGTGCAGGCATTGCGGGCCGGCAGTCAGATTACGCAAACTGGCGCAGCGTTCACCGCGAGCCGTGCAAGTGAATCGTCCTGCTGCGAAGAAATCCCCGTCGAATAATTCGCCGGGAAAGTACCTACACTACAAGTTCCGTTCCGACATCAGACGAGTTGAAAAGGTTGCCCTGGGCGGGCTGGCGTCCGAATCCAATGCTGAAGTCATGGGGCTCGAACAACGACATAATAATTCGTCGCTTCGTGCGTGGCAAGTCATATTTTGCAAGAAAGCGTGGCGCGCGTCTTGAGCGCTCGTGTCAAGAAAAAAGCCGGTGCAGAACAGCGCACCAACTGACTCGAAGACTAAAGGGCTTGAGCAATTTCGCACGCTCGGATGCGGCTAAATGGCACACCTCTGAAAGCGTTTGCGGCCGCGATATTTCGTTTTGCGAGCCCACGAACTGGACACGTGGTGAATGGTGTAATCCATCCGCGTAAGCTCAGTGCCGCGGAAATAGAGGTCCAGTTAACGGCAACGGTGCACTACTCTCCGAGTGCAAACTCGGTGACCGTCGAGAGAAAATTCGGCCGTGGCAGCAAGGGAAGCTGGCCTACGCCCGATCGGTCTGCCGAGTGCCGATTCGTTGACACGCGACTCTTGCCGCCAGGTGCCGACGACGCAGCGAATGCCGTGTCGCCGTCTCGCAATGGCTGCAGCAAATGAAAGCCGAGCACGCGCTGGTGCGCGAGCGCCATCGCGGCATGGGTAGCGCCGACGCCGGCGAGCTCGCGCACGTCGGGCTTGTTGGCAGGACTACCGACTGCCTGACTGTTTCGCGGCGACTTTGTCTCGGCCGCGCTCTGATGCCACAGACGGCGCACTTCGACCGAATTGATCGGCGTCACGCCGTCATGCACGATCACCACATCGGAAGACACGCGCTTTTGCACCATGCTGATAATTGGTCCCAGGCCGCGACGGTGGCGGTGGCGACGAATCGAGATTTGCGGATACTGTGTAGCGAGTTCCTGCGCGACCGCCGATGTGTCGTCCGTCGAGCCGTCGTCGACAATGAGCACCTCAAAGCACGAAGTCAGCTCACTGGCCAGCTCCAGCATTTCCGTCACATGGCGGGTGAGCCGCGATTCGCCGTTGTAGACCGGCAGTACGATCGTCAGAGACTTGTTTGACACGAATGCTCCTTTAGGCGGCGAGCGGCGCAGCGCCCTATCGACCCAGAAGTGGGTCTCGCCATGTCCTGCTCTACTCTTCGGAGCGATTTTTAGACGATCTGTAACGACGTTTTTTTTACTACGTTTGCACCGCCCTTAGGACTCTCGCCGGTCGTCCCGCCGGAAACAGACCTAGCGTTTCTGTGGCGCAAGTTGGTCGGTGACCAGCGCCGGATTGCTAACGTGCGGGCTAGCGCTGCGAACCGACCGCGACGGCAAACGCTCTGTGAGGGTTGTACGTTGCATGGCGCGCGAACCTGTCGCGGGTTGACACGAGGCTGGCCCAGGTCGTGCCGGCTGGCGGCCAGCGGAAGGGTCCGCTATGCTGAAGCCGAAAGTGACGCATGGCACATAAAACACCAACTGAGATCCCCGATTTCTCGCGGCCCGATGGTTTGATCACGGCCGTAGCTCAAGACGCTGCGACCGGCGAGGTGCTGATGGTGGCGCACATGAATCGCGCTGCCTTCGAAGAGTCGCTCGCCACCGGTCAGGCCGTCTATTTCAGCCGCAGCCGTGACAAGCTCTGGCGCAAGGGCGAAGAAAGCGGCAACGCCCAACGTGTTCAAGCAGTTTACGTCGATTGCGACGGAGATGTCGTGCTGCTGAAGGTCGAGCAGGTCGGCGGCGCTTGCCACGAAGGATATCGTTCGTGTTTCTTCCGCCGGGTGACGCGGCAGGGGCTGTCGATCGTGGCCGAGCGGCTATTCGATCCGAGCCAGGTTTACGGAAAGAGTTAGCGGTGAGCGGATGAGTGCAGAAGCTCGCTTGAAGGAATTGAATCTAGAATTGCCGGCCGCCGGCCGTGCGCTGGGCGTCTACAAGCCGATCGTCGTCGTGCGGGGGCTGGCGTATCTTTCAGGGCACGGGCCGGTCGGTGCCGACGGCACCGCAACCTGCGGGCGGCTCGGCGAAGACCTGACTCGCGAGGCCGGCTATGACGCGGCGCGGCGAACCGCCTTAGCGGTGTTGTCGACGCTCCGCCAGCACTGTGGCAGCCTCGATCGCGTCCGGCGACTGGTGAAGACAACCGGCTTCGTCCAATCGACAGCCGACTTCAGGGAGCACCCGGCCGTAATCAACGGCTTTAGCGAGCTCATCCGCGACGTTTTTGGGGCGGATGCCGGCATCGGCGCCCGCAGCGCGCTTGGTGTCCCCTCGCTGCCGGCGGGCTGGGCCGTGGAAATCGAGACGATCTTCGAGCTTGATGGCGAGTAAGCCGTTGTGGGAGTACTGTTCCCCACGAGCGCGGATGCGCCGCTCAGATCGCCAATTGCTGCGGGGCCACGGTTAGTTCAGACGGCACGACGGGCGCCGGAGAATTGCCGTCGTGCATAAACGTGCGGTTCCCGCCGTAGCGTTTGGCCTCGCCGAGCGCCTCCTGCAGGAATTCGAGCAGCTTCGGCCCGTTTTGCTCCGGACCGATTTCGGTCAGAGCGCATGTGATCGTCGTCTGTAACGGCTCGCCGTCCGCGATGAATTCGGTCGAGGCCACGCGCTGCCGTAGTTCTTCCGCCCTTCGCGTCGCCTGATGGACGTCTTCGTTGGGAACCAACAGCAACATCTGCTGCTCGGCGAAACAGGCGGCCGTGTGCTGGCGGTCCAGTGACTGCCGCACGATCATCGAGACTCCGCGAAAGAGCCGCTCTTCGACCTCGACGTGCGGCTCCTTATCCGGCCAGGCGATGCGGTTGACTTCAACCAAGGCCACGGTCGCCGGCGGGCTGCCCGCCTCGGCAACTGTCAATCGGGCGAGTAGCTGTTCCGCGAATCCGCGAGTCACCAAACCTGTCGTGGCGTCGAGGGGCGGTCCGGTTTCTGCATCGGCGCCGGAAATACCGCCAGCCGCGTCGAATTCCGCGGCAATCTCCGCTGCGTCACTCGTAGCGCCTGCAGCCATTGCGGGATTCTTCGATTCCGGCCGGCGAACGACGAGGCGATTATTGGTCATCGACGCAGCCAGACTTTCCGCGTCTCGTACGAGGGCGCAGCGCGGGCAACGCCGCAAATGGGCGCCCCAATAGTAACCGGCGCCCAGATTCAGAGCGGCAATAAGAGCTACGTACCAAAGCATGGACAACAGTCCCGAATGGATGGGAGTGGCGGACCATCCGCCCTGACGGCCGGCAATCGCCGACCAGGTTTCTTAACCGTAGGTTACGAGCCGCGGCGGGTATAACGATCGTACGTGGTCGATCGGAAGGATGGCCCCGCAGCCGCTATTCGGAAAGCGCCCACACCGCCGATATGCCGTCTGTAGTGGTTAAGCGGATTGACGGAAGGGGTGAAGAGTCACCCCAAATCGAGGCAGTCGCCTAGCGGGTCATCGTCGCTGGCGCGGCGCTTCCGCGACTGGCCAAGTTGCGGACGAATTCGGGCGAAACGCTGTCCAGCGTGATGACCTCGCTCTTACCGCCTGCGTCATTGGGCCGAATGATGCAAATGACTTCTGAGGTCGAGGGCCCGGTGGAGACTTTCGCGCGAGTTTCAAGCGTACGGACGAATTCGGGCGAAACGGCGTCGAGCGTGATGACCTCGCTCTCGCCGCCCGGTTCCTTGGATCGAACGATGCAGACCACTTTCGACGTGGAAGCGGACTTGATAATCTCGTCAAAAGCCGCTTGTTCCACCGAATTCAAATTGGGGGCGGTCGCCGAAGCCGCACCACCTGCAGCAGGACCGCTAGCCGCCGCGAGGGGAGTAATTCCCTGTCGATCGGCTGCCAGCGGGGACGGTTCTTGGCGCGGAATAATCGGCGCAGGAGCTGGTTGCGGTTGCGAAGCTAAATCCGAGGGGCCGCTGCCGGGCGACTTGAAGCGAATGACGTCCGGGCCAGCAGTCGGTGTCTGAACGGCAACATCGCTCGCCGACGGCCGACCGTCGGCAGGACCGCGGTAAATGAAGCTTAATCCGACCCGATCGAGCTCGTCGTGAATCGTATCGAGCGATTTGTAGAGCCCTTCATTTCCTTCGTAGTCGGCCGCGAAGCAAATGCCGACTAAGGAACCATCGGTGCTAAATAGGCCGCCGCCGCTGCGTCCTTCAATGGGAGCGCCATTCGCCTCGACGTTCGGCGCGCCTTTGTAGCGATTGGTCGCCGTCACCCAACTGGCGAGCGCGGTCGGATCCTGGCCGTGATCGCAGCCGACGCTGATGACGTGAGCGCCGCGCTCGATCGACGCCTGTGACGCGGCGATTGGGACGGCGCGAACGGGTCGTCCGGGTTTGATGCTCACAAGGCCGATGTCGCGGTCGAGGTTGTAGCTAATCACTTGTCCGGTGACCTGGCCAATCGTTCGCGCACCTTCCGGTCCGGCCGTGAACAGATCGACCGTCACGGGGCCCTTACCTTGTGAATCGCGGAACAGATGTCCGCAAGTGATAATCAATGCTTCGCCGCTACGCGCATCGACGATCGTGCCAGTGCCAAACGAGCGGCCGGCAGGATCGTCCACGCGAATTCGGACGGTCGAGGCCACGAGATCAGCAGCTTGCGGGTCGCGCCTCGAGATATCGTCACCTGGCGATCGCGAGGCGGAGGGGCCGGCGCCCGTCCAAGCCACATTCGCCGCCGGCGCCGCGTTCATCGAAGGCGTGCCATTGAGGGAAGGCCGCGGCATTGCCGGACTGCCAGGCGGAACGGAAACGTGCGATTCGGGCGATGCGGTACGAGCGCCGGCCAGTGGATTGTCGCCGCGCCGAGCGCCGGCGCGTTGAATCATTTGCTCGAGCTGTCCGCGACTGGTCGCACCTAGCAGCCGATCGACCTCATTGCCGTCCGAGAGCATCACGAAGCACGGGACGCGATCGACGTGGAACTGGGCCGCCAGTTCCGGCTCACGGGTCACGTCGACGCGGCGGATTGGATAGCCTGCCTGTTGCAGGCTTTCGACCGTGGGCATCATTTGCTGACACGGCCCGCACGTCGGCGAGGCAAAGTCCAAGAGTACGGTTTCACCGCCGCGGGCCGAGAGCCCGCAGAGCGTCACCGCGAAGATTAATGGCGCCAGCGCTTGCTTGACCATCCGTTCCCTCCTTGGACACGTGGTCAGTCGATTCATTGTGGCCGCAGACGCGACGCGAATGGGCATCTTGCTCAATCGCAAAGCGCCGTTTGGATCGTGTGTTCCGAGTGATCCGAAAAGGCGGTGACTGTGAACCGAAGTTGGTCATAGGGCGTCTGTTCTTTTACGGATGAAGCAGACGCCACGGGGGCCGCAGTGTCCTCGACAGGCGTGAAACGTACAAGGCCAGCTAGCCACGACAATTTGCCGAACCGCTGCGCGCCCTCCCGGCGGTTCGCGCCGCCCGCTACAATGACGCCGCAATGGGTCACTTGCTGGCGGTGCTACCATTGCGGATTCGCGGCCGAAATCACTGACGATCCATTCGAAACGTGCGACGCATCCTCGTCACCTCCGCGCTCCCCTATGCCAATGGCCACATCCACGTGGGCCATTTGGTCGAGTATATCCAGACGGATATCTGGGTGCGGTTTCAAAAACTCGTCGGCAATCGTTGCGTCTATTTTTGTGCCGACGATACGCACGGGACGGCTGTAATGATCAGCGCCCGGCAGGAGGGTTGCAGCGAGGAGACGCTAATTGTCCGGATGCAGCACGCGCACGAGCGCGACTTTGCCGAGTTCGGAATTGAATTCGACAACTATGGCAGCACGCATAGCGCCGAGAACCGGGAGCTGTGCGAGGAGTTTTGGCGAGCGATCCGCAAGGCGGGACTCGTCAAAGAGCGGGACGTCGAGCAGCTTTATGATCCGGAGGCGGGCACGTTTTTGGCCGATCGATTCGTGCGTGGCACCTGTCCCAAATGCAAGTCGCCCGATCAGCCCGGCGACAACTGCAGCAAGTGTGGCCATCATTACGCGCCGACCGATCTGATCGATCCGGTGAGCAAGCTGAGCGGCGCGAAGCCAGTGATTCGCAAATCGCCCCATTTGTTCATTGAGCTGGAGCAACTGCACGATTTCCTGGCCAAGTGGACGCAATCCGGCGATCGTCTGCAGGCCGAAGTGGCGAATTACGTGCAGGGGCATTTTCTGGGTGAGCCGCTGCGCGATTGGGATATTTCGCGGCCCGCGCCGTATTTTGGCTTCGAGATTCCCGACAGTCCCGGCAATTATTGGTATGTCTGGTTCGACGCGCCGATCGGCTACATGGCGTCAACGCGGCAGTGGTGTGACCGCGTGGGCGAGAAGTTCGACGATTGGTGGCGATCGGCGGACTGCGAGATACACCATTTCCTCGGCAAGGACATTACGTATTTCCACACGCTGTTCTGGCCCGGCATGCTCAAAACCGCCGGCTACAGCCTGCCGACGAAAGTTCACATTCACGGTTTTCTAACTGTGGATGGCGAGAAGATGTCGAAGAGCAAAGGCACGTTTATCAACGCGCGGACCTATCTGAATCATCTTGACCCGAGCTACTTGCGCTATTTCTATGCCTCGAAGCTCTCGTCGCGAATCGAAGACCTCGATCTGGCGGTCGACGAATTCGTGGCGAAAGTCAACACGGATCTCGTGAATAAGGTCGTCAATCTGGCGAGCCGCACGGCGAAGTTTGTGGAGCAGATGGGCCTCGCGCCAAAGTATCCCGACGATGGCGGCCTGTTTCGAGCGGCAGCAAAGGCGGGAGACGAAATCCGCGAAGCGTATGAGAACTGCGACTATAGCAAGGCGATGCGACTTATCGTCGGTTTGGTGGATAAAGCAAATCCGTACGTCGAAGACGCGAAGCCGTGGGAGCTGCGCAAGACCCCTGCCAAGGGCGGCGAATTGCAGGACGTGTGTACGATCGCGCTCAATTTGTTTCGTCAGCTCGTGGTTTATCTGTCGCCGGTGTTGCCAAAGCTCGCCACGCAGACGGGCGAACTGCTTGGCCAACCAATCGTGCACTGGGACGAGTCGAAAACTCCACTCGTCGGCACCAAAGTGGGCAAGTTTACACACATGCTCCAGCGAGTCGAAGAAAAGGATGTGCGAGCCATGATTGAAGAAACGAAAGACGCCGGTGGACCCTCTCCCACTTCAACGGGTGCCGGAATCGGCTCGGGGGCCGCGATCGTAAAGTGCGATATCGGGGGCGACTGCCCTAACGATTCGGGCGACGCGCTCGCCGCAGAGCCCCTGACGCCGGAATGCTCGATTGACGACTTCACCAAGGTCGATTTGCGCGTGGCCCGAATTGTCTCGGCCGAAAACGTGACCGACGCCAAGAAGTTGCTCAAGTTGACGCTCAATCTGGGCGGCGATACCACGAAGACCGTCTTCGCCGGCATTAAGGAAGCCTACGCGCCCGACAAACTTGTCGGCCGGCTGGTGATTTGCGTGGCCAATCTCGCGCCAAGGCAGATGAAGTTTGGCCTGAGCGAAGGAATGGTCACTGCTTGCGGCCCCGGCGGCAAAGAAGTTTTCTTGCTCTCGCCCGATTCGGGTGCCGTGCCGGGGCAGCGCGTGCACTAGCGGACGTGGATCGACTAATTGCTCGGCGCGTCGATCGCGTGTGCCTTGAGGTCTTCCAGGTCGCAGTAGGCAAGCGCCGCTTCGTGCGTCGCGGCCAGGATCACCTGTGGCGCGTGGCCCGCGTCGAGCGCTTCTTGCCAGCGTGGAGCACAGAGGCACCAACGGTCGCCCGGCCGAAGTCCCGGAAAGCCGTGCTGCATCATAGGCGTCGAGAGGTCATTTCCGGCTGCCTTCGAGAATGCCAAGAACTCGGCCGTGACGCGGACGCAAACCGTGTGCGAGCCGACGTCTTCCGGGCCGGTGTTGCAACAGCCGTCGC
>DASYDU010000188.1:0-9978 GCA_036499445.1 Lacipirellulaceae bacterium | reverse complement strand
GTTCATGCGGTGGATGCGGCGGGGGTGCATCCGCTGCTGTTGGCGATCGGGAGCGAGCGATATTGGCCGTTTGCCCAGCAGCAGCGGCCGCAGGAATTGTTGACGCAGGCCAATGCGATCTTGGGCCAGGGTCAGTTGTCGCTGGCGAAGTTTCTCCTGATTGCGTCGAACGCGGACGCGCCCAATCTGGATATTCATGACATTGCGGCGGTTTTGCGGCACATCTTGGAGCGGGCCGATTGGACGCGCGATCTTCACTTTCAAACGGAAACGACTATCGACACGCTCGACTACTCGGGCGGCGCGCTCAATTCCGGGTCGAAGCTTGTGATCGCGACGGTGGGGCCAAAACGGTTTGAATTAGCGACCTCGGTGCCGAGCGAATTGCGGTTGCCGGAGGGTTTTGGGCGGCCGCGCGTGGTGTTGCCAGGAGTGCTGGTGGTGGAAGGACCGAAGTGTGACCCGCCTACGCTCGCCAATCTCCCGATCGCGAAAGCGGTCACGCCATCCATGGTAAAGGTAAGCGACGACATCGAGCGATTTTGTGCTGTCTATCGGCGTGACGATCCGATCGGCCGCTTCCGCTGGGTCGTGATTGTCGACGATACGCAATTCGTCGCCGAGTCGTTGCGGAACTTTTTGTGGGTGACGTTCACGCGGTCCAACCCGGCCGCCGACATGCATGGCATCGAGGCGTTTGTGCACGAGAAACACTGGGGCTGCTGGGGGCCGCTAGTGATCGATGCCCGGCTCAAGCCGCACCACGCGCCACCACTGGTCGAAGATCCGGAGATAACGCGGCGTGTCGAGGCGCTAGCGGCACTGGGCGGACCGCTGCACGGAATTATTTGAGCAGGGAGCCGGGAGCCGGGGAGGGGGAGTGAGTACTCGGTACTGAGTACTTAGTACAGCTAACACTGGGATCGTCTGAGCAAAATGGCTCGGCAGGAGCCTCGCCCTCCCACACCGGCTTGCCTTTGAGCTACACTTGTCGCATGTATGCGTTCGATTTACTTCTGGCCGTTTCACCACGCACCGTGGACCATGCGCTGACGCGCGGATTGTGGTGGTTCGTTGTGATTTGGCTGGGCTGCTTGGGCGGTTGCGTGGGCAGCTTCCTCAATGTCGTCTGGGACCGGATGGGAACGGGCGAGGGGATCGTGCTACCGCGGTCGCGATGTCCTGAGTGCGATCATTCGCTGCGTTGGTATCACAATCTGCCGATTATCGGCTGGCTAATGTTGCAGGGCCGTTGCTTCGATTGCGGCGCGCCGATCTCAATCAAGCATCCACTGGTCGAGGCGTTCTTCGCGGCGGTGTTCATCGCGATCGGGCTATGTAGCCCATTGCTGCAAAGATAGTCGGCGCTGCAATTCGTTGAGCGACAGGCCGTCAGCCTGAGCGGCCGTTTTGTTCCAGCCGCTCGAGATTCCCGCTACGGAAGGCGTCGGCCATCGCCTGGGGGACCGAGGCCTCGGCCAGCAGCACGGCCGCTCGATTTGCCGCCACCTCGGCCTTCATTTCCTGCTCGCGGGCGACTGCGTCGGCACGGCGCTGCTCGGCGAGCGCTTGGGCTTTGCGGGTGTCGGCCTCGGCCTGATCCGCCTGCAACCGGGCGCCGATATTTTCGCCGACATCGATGTCGCAGATGTCGATCGAGACGATTTCGAACGCGGTGTGGGCATCGAGGCCGCGCTCCAGGACCGCTTTCGAGATGCGGTCCGGGTTTTCCATGACGACGAGGTGATCGTGCGCCGAGCCAATCGAGGTGATGATCCCTTCGCCGACGCGGGCGATGATCGTCTCTTCGGTCGCGCCGCCGATGAGCTGCGCTAGATTCGTGCGCACAGTCACCCGCGAGCGAACTTTAAGCTCAACGCCGTTTTTCGCGACGGCGCTCAAGGTGCTGCGGCCTGATTTCTCCGGGTCGGGGCAATCAATCACCTTGGGGTAGACGCTGGTGCGAACGGCGTCGAGCACGTCGCGCCCCGCCAGGTCGATGGCCGCGGCCCGATCGAAATCGAGATCGATGTCGGCCCGATGGGCGGCAATCAGCGCGTGGATCACGCGCGGGACGTTGCCGCCGGCCAAATAATGGGCTTCGAGCCGTCGGGTGGTGATGCCGGTATTGGGGTCGGTGCCGACGCCAGCCTGCATCGCCATGATCTTGGCCTCGACGATTGTGCGGGCGTGGACCTGCCGCAAGCTCATGCCGACCAGGCTCCAAATGCTGACGTGCGCGTTGGACACGAAGGCCTGCAGCCAAAGCTTGCCGTAACTAAAAAGAACCAGTGCGAAGATGAACAAAACGACCAGCCCGACGAGCGCGGCAGCGGCCAATAGCAGTGCATTTGGGTTGGCCAGGGCGTGGGGCATCTAGGGTTCACCTGGGGGGACTCGATCTGCGGCGACTTCGGCGGCCGAAATGGGACGCCTACATCATAGCTGGCGTCGCTCGCGGCGAGAAGCCGGTTCGGCGCGGAGAGAAAAACGCGCATGATTCAACGCGAGGCGGCCAGCTCCACGTTTTTCGGTTGCGGCTTTTCCGTTGGGCTGGCGCAATCAAGCCGAAAAATGCTCCAGACCACCTCGTCTATTCACAGCGAGGCCGTTGTCGGCAAGAATCTAGGGGACAAACAGGGATTAGCTTGCCCTGTCACCACTCCCGAAACACTGTTTCCCAGGAGGAAGCCATGAACGTTCGCTACCCACTATGCACCGCCGCTCTGTTCGTGGCGGTTATCCTGCATTCGGCGCCCGCGCGGGCGGTCGAAGTGTATGACATCGATACGGCGCACATGTCGATCGTGTTTAGCTGCAGCCACATGAACATGAGCTACACGTACGGCATCTTTCGCCAGGCACAGGGCCGTTTTATCCTCGACCGCACCAATCCAGCCGGCTGCAAGTTTCAGATGACGATCGACGCCAGCAGCCTCGACACGAACCAGCCGCAGCGCGACCAACATTTGAAGAGCCCCGATTTTTTCAATGTTGCGCAGTTCCCCAGCATCACGTTTGACAGCACGTCGGTGACGCAGAGCGGCTCACAACAAGGGGTCGTCTACCAGGTGACTGGCAATGTCACGATGCACGGCGTGACACAGCAAATTGTGCTGCCGCTGCAAATGTTGGGAGAGGGGAAGTCGCCAGACAGCAGCTACCATGCCGGCTTCATGACGCAATTTACGCTCAAGCGGAGCGATTTCGGCATGAACAATTTACTTAACATGGTCGGCGACCCCATCGGCATCACGGTCAGCTTCGAGGGCAAGCGCCAGGAAGGCGACGCCGCGGGCGGCGTACCGCAGCAGCAACCGCAACAGCAACAACAACCCCAACAGCAACCGCAACAACAAATGCAACAGCAACCGCCACGTTAATTGCTCATCCGAAATGAGTGAGCATGTCTTTCGCGATGTCCGAATTGGAGTGGGTTGTCATCCTGCCGTGTGGCATTGCGGCGCTGGTGATGCTTGTTTGCAAATGGTTGAACTTGCCGGCGCGGGCCGCGTGGGCCAAGAGTGTCGGCAGCGGCTACGTGGTCGGGCAAGTTGGTTTGGCCATGCGGGCTGCGGGTTGGCAAGCGGGAATCGGATCGCTCACCGCGCCGCGCGAAGCGGGCGACTGGCTGCCGTGGCTGGTGATGGCCGCGGCCGGGATCACGGTGCTCGCGGCCTATGCGCCGCGAAATTGGCAGCGGTGGATTGTTAGCCTCGCGGCAGTTATCGCTGTTGCCGCTCCGGCTCGACTGCTGGCCGGCAGCGTCTATGTGACCAGTCGCTGGAGTGCGTTAGAAAAGCTCGGCGTGATCATGGTGTGGTCGGCGGCTTTCGCTATGGTATGGACGTTGCTCGCCGCCGGTCGAGCGAATGGCCAACCGCGTGTGCGTGGCGGACTGCTGATAATGTTCGCGGTCGGGTTGGCGATCGCGCTCGCGATTGCCGGATCATTCACGTATGGAGAACTTTGCGGTGTGGCGGCCGCGGCGATTGCGGGAGCAGTCGTTGCTCGCGTACCATTGTCCCGCGTGCTGAAGCACGACTCGCCAGCGGACGCCGATGGCGACGATCTCGGCCTCAGCGGCGCGGCCGGTGCGATCGCCATGGCGCTGGGCGGCTTGATCCTGCTCGACTACTTTTACGCCGAGCTATCCGGCGTCAGTGCGGCCCTGCTGGTTGTGGCATTGGTGGCAGCTGGCGGCCGGCTGCCGGTCGCTTGGCCGCGCGGCCCGACCGGGCAGATCGCGTGTCGGGCCATGCTCTGTGTCGTGCCATTGGCGATAGCCTTAGCCCTCGCCTGGACTGCGATGCTAGCCGAGCGCGGGACGAGCGGGTATTGAATGAGTCTGCGGCCGACGTCTGTTAGGCCATTTGATCTCAAATAACGCGAGTATTGCCGGCCTCGGCGCGGCCAGCACCATCTTAAAAGTCGCTGGCGTTCTTGGGTGAAATCGGCGATAATCAATTGCGCGCCCACTTATCCTTGGAACGGAGAAATTAGGAGGCCTAACCATGGTTGCCAAATCCTTGTCTCGCCACCCTTCCGCCTTCCGCCTTCCGCCTTCCCTCTTGCACGAGTCTCGTGTCTCACGCGCCTTTACGCTCGTGGAGCTACTGGTCGTAATTGCGATCATCGGCACGCTGGTGGCGCTGCTCTTGCCAGCGGTGAACTCGGCCCGAGCGACCGCGCGGAAGAACACCTGCATGAACAACATGCGCCAGCTAGGCCAGGCGATCATCAATTTCACCACGAGCAACGCGGATGGTGTCCTGCCCGGCTACGTGCAGCCGGTGCCGCGAAGCACCGCATCGGGCATTACGACGAAAATCTACGTCCAGGTGAACGGCGGAATTCTGTCGAAGGATTACTACATTAACTCGACCGATTCCACCAATGGTAAGCAGCAATCGCGAGTCAGCTGGGCCGCGAGGATATTGCCGCAGATTGAACGTCAGGACCTTTGGGATCGAATCGTCAACGGAGCCGATTTTCCGGGTGACCAGGATAGCACGGTAATCAAACCGGTCGACGTGTTCGTCTGTCCGGCCGATACCGATGTGACGAGCGCCCCGGACAACGCGGGGCTGACTTACGTGGTGAACACAGGCACCTGGGATTGGAAGGCGAACTCGGCCAATTTTGCGATGACCGACTTCTGGGCGGCTCCCGCTGTTACGAACATGGGTGACACGAAGGACAACGGACTATTCATGAACCTGACGCTGGGCACGGTTAATTCTCGCTTGAGCAATATCAAGGATGGGGCCGGCACGACGCTAATGCTCTCCGAGAATATCCATAAGAATGAAAACTACAATTGGTTAGGCGTATCCCAAAATCAAGGCGGCGAGCAACAGTTCGGGATGGTTTGGGTGGTGCCCGCGAGCGGGACGACGCCCACGTTCACTTTTCCGGGCGACACCGCGCTCACCGACCAGGAACGATTCAGCAAATCGGACGATCAAACGTATACGGAAAAAGGGCCCGCATATTGTCGGCCTGCGAGCAGTCATCCGGGCGGCAGCGTCAATGTGATCTTCGCCGGTGGCAATGGCCGGGCGATCGAGCCGACCATTGACTATCTCGTCTATCAGCAGCTGCTGACGCCCAATGGCGCGAAGTGTGTCGATCCGAAGTCATGGTCGCCTGTAATTTCGCCAATCACCGATTTTCGCGCTGCCGCGCCCCTCGCGGAGAAGGACATTCCATAACGGCGGAAGCAATGTCGTGCGGCCATGTGCTGACGTGAGCCGCCTGCCGCTGGTATGCTAACTCGGTGGCCAAGCAGGACAAAAAAACGAAGAAGGGCGGCAAAGCCGAGGCCGACAAGAACGAGCGGGTCATCGCCGAGAACCGCAAGGCCCGGCACAACTACACCGTGCTCGATACGCTCGAGTGCGGGATCGTCCTGGTGGGGAGCGAAGTCAAAAGCCTCCGCACGGGGCAGCTCTCGCTAGACGAAGCCTACGGACGGGTCGAGAAGGGCGAGGTCTGGTTGTTGGCTGCCAACATCGCGGAGTACTCGTATTCGCACGCGCTCAATCACGTGCCGAAGCGGCCGCGAAAACTCTTGATGCACCGCCGCGAAGTCAAAAAATTCGCCGGCCTGGCCTTCGAGAAAGGCCATACACTCGTGCCGCTCAAAATGTATTTCAAAGGCGGCAAAGCCAAGGTGCTCTTGGGCATCTGCAAGGGCAAGCAGCAGCACGACAAACGCGAGTCGATGAAGAAGCGCGAGATGGATCGCGACATCAGCCGCGCGATGCGGAAGAATCGCTGATTTGAGATTGCCGATTGTTGATTTTCAGATCAGCAATCGGCAATCACAAATCAAAAATCCTAGAGCGCCGTGATGACCACGGCCGAGGCTTGGCCTGTCGCGTTGTGGTTAAGCTTGACGAACGTCCGGCTTTCCGCCTTTTGTGGATCGCACACGATGTTGACCGGGCATTCAGGATCGGGCGTATCGTAATTAAGAGTTGGTGCAATCGCACCATTGGCGAGCGCGATGAGACTCACGGCAAGCTCCACCGCGCCGCTGCCCTGGCCGAGATTGCCAAAGAAACTCTTGGGCGCCGTGACGGGAACGTTGCCGAGCGTCTGCCGGATGGCTTGCGCTTCGGCCGGGTCGTCTTCCAGCGTGCTGTTGCCGTGGGCGTTGACGTGGCCGACGTGAAACGACTCGAGCCGCGCCGCGGCCAGCGCCGCGACAATCGCCCGGCGAATCGCGTCTCCCGATGGGCGGAGCGAGCTAGCGGTCGGTTCGTAACGTGTCGCCGCGCCGGCGATTCGCGCCAGCGGCCGCACTCCGCGGCGCTCCGCGTGATCGCGACTTTCTAGCACGAATTGGGCTGCCCCTTCGCCGAGCACCAAGCCGCTACGGTCGCGATCGAATGGGCGGCAAATGGCGGCCGGCTCTTTCGTCCCATTGACGGAGAGCCGCGCGCCGCGGTGCCACATCAGATCGGAGATGTTGATCCGCGAGCCGGTGCCGCCCACGATGACGACGTCGGCCAAATCGCGGCGCACAAGGTCGGCACCCTCGGCAATCGCCATTAGCGACGAGGCGTCGCCCTGTGAAATCGTGTTGTTGGGGCCGCGGGCGTCGTAGCGGATGCCGATGTGGCAGGCTGGCATATTCGGCAAATACTTAAGCATCCAGAGCGGATACAGCTCGCCCATCGCCCGCTGCGACCAGCGATGGATGTCGAAATCCTCCTGGTTGATCCAGGCTTGGAACGGCTCGCGAAGCTCTTCCAAATCGCAATACATCAATCCGGCGGCGCCAATCACACCAAAGCGGTCGTGGTCGATAGTGGCTTCGTTGAGCTGCGCGTCCTGCCAGGCCAATTCGGCGGCGGCCGAGGCGAGCTGGATGTCGCGGCACATCACTTTGAGACTTTTTCGCGGCTGCACGTGCTCCTTGGGATCGAAGTTGGTAATTTCGCCGCCCCAAGGGGCCAGCCATCCGGCCGTCGCCAATTGCGCGATTGGGCGGACGCCGCTCTTGCGCGCGACGAGCGATTCCCAGACCTGCTCGCGGCCGACGCCAATCGGCGAGACAATTCCCAGGCCGGTGATGACGACTTCGCGCATGGGACTATTGGTCGGTGATTGATGATCGACGATTCGAGATCAACAATCATCGATCATCAATCATCGATTGGACGCCATTTAGTGTAGTTGCCGTCGGAATTGGCCACAACGAGCGACGTGCGGCTGGCGTTAGATGTACCACATCGGCTCGCGGTGGGCGGCCTCTTCGGCCAGGTCCGCAAGCGTGGTGGCTTCGAGGCGATCGCGCTGACGTTGGCCCAGTTCACAACAGAAATCGAGCAGCGCCCGGGCCAACGGCGCGGGTTTGGCTACCCTCGATTCCGGATGGCCGTCGCCGTCGATCACGTCAATCACGTCGGCGAGCGAGATTTCATGCGGCGGCCGGGCAAGCCGATAGCCGCCGGCGGCGCCGCGCGTGCTCGCCACTAGGCCGGCGCCTTTGAGCTGTAACAAGATTTGCACCAAGAACCGGGAAGGGATGCCGTTCTGATCGGCGATCTGGCGAATCTGTATCGGCTCGCCGGAATCGTAGTCGGCCGCCAATTGCAGCATGGCGAGGCAAGCGTACTCAGTTTTGGCGGAAAGGTTCATGGGGGGAAGCTCAGAGCAGGGAGCACGGCGCAGGGAGTTGGAAGAATTGACTCCCGGCTCCCTGCACTACGTTCCCTGCTTCTAGATGCCGCTGCCGTCTTGTTCGGCAACTGTGTGCAGGCCGCACTCGGTCTTGGCCATGCCGCTCCACCGGCCGGCGCGTTCGTCAGTTTCTTCGGCCCCGACAGCTCGCGTGCAGGGCCAGCAACCGATGCTCGGAAAGCCCTGATCATGGAGTGGATTGTAGGGAATGCCTTCGTCCAAGATCCGTTTCCAGACGTCTTTTTTGGTCCAGTTGGCGAGCGGACTGATTTTCACCAGCCCGAATTTTTTATCCCAGCCAACGATGGCGGCTTGCGCGCGGTCCGCGCTTTGGTCCCGGCGAATGCCGCTCATCCAGGCGTGCATGACGCCGGCGGCCCGCTGCAATGTTTTGATCTTGCGATCGAAACAGCACTGGTTCGGATTCGTTTTGTAGAGCGGCCCGCCGTGGAGCGCTTCGTATTCGGGCACCGTAAGTTCCGGCTCCAAGAGCGCCACCTCGATCCCATACTTCAACGCAATTTGATCGCGCAGATCGAGCGTCTGCTGAAACTGGTAGCCGGTCTCCAAATTGAAGACAAACGTCTCGGGCGCGATCTTGGCGAGCATGGCGAGAATCACGCAGCCCTCCGGACCAAAAGCGGTGGCCATCGTCAGATAGGGCGCGTACCGCTCGACGCCCCAGGCAATGATCTCCTCGGGCGATGCGGACTCGAGTTGCTCGCTTGCCGAGCGCAACTCCGCGAATAGTTCGGGCGTCGGCTCCAGCCGCGCGAAGCCGCGTGGCGGTGATGGCAGTCGTGCGGCAGTTCTTTGTGGCCGCAAAGTGGTGTCAGGCATAAAGAGCCTCAAGCCGTTGGCGGTCGCCTGGCGGGTGTTGTCGACGGGCGCCGGACGCTCGATTCGACTCAGTTTTGCAGTTAACATGTTGAATCATACGTAAGTTGGTAAACAAAATCAACATTCTTCCCTCTTAGACGTATCGGCACTCGAGAATGTTCAACTGCAATCTGTAGCGGTCGTGCCGGTCGGGAAAGGCGGCCAATGATAGCAGAATGACGGCGAAATGCTGGCGGCTGCGCGCGGATGCAAAAGAAAAGACGGGTTAAGGAGGTGGGTCTGTTGCGCCTACACCACGTCTTCATGTTTGATGCGGCGGATGGCGTTTAGAAACTGGGACATCGACTGAAAGCGGTCATCCGGCTCGGACTCGACGCATTTCATGATCGCTGCTTCCAGGGGCGGATGGATTTTCGGATAGTACTTCTTCAGTGGTGGGATCGCCTTGGTGCCATGGCCCATCGCCGCGCGCCCATCGGTGCCACGCTGCCACGGCAGCTCGAACGCGAATAGTTCGTAGATCGACGCGCCGTACGAATAGATGTCGAGCCGCTGATCGGTCGGCCGTCGACGGACGACTTCGGGCGCCATGTAGTTGGGCGTGCCCGTGCGGTTGCCGGGCAGCATGAACTCCTTTTCGGCCGGGACCGTAAGGCCGAAGTCGATCAACTTGAGCGAGGTGGCATCCTTGCTGCAGACGAAATTGCGGGGACAGATGTCGCGATGGATGAAGCCCGCGCTGTGGACCGCTTCGAGCGCTTCGGCCGCCTGACGAGCCAGTGTGAGCCGGTTGCCATCGAGCAGTTTGCTGCGGCCGATGATTAGCGAATTGAGGCCGGGGCCGTCGAGAAATTCCATGACCAGGAATTGCTCGTCGTTGGTGGTGACGCCATGCGAATAGGTGTTGACGATTCGCGGATGGTTGAGCGAGATCGCGATTTCGCC
>DASYDU010000187.1:0-5143 GCA_036499445.1 Lacipirellulaceae bacterium | reverse complement strand
CCCACGACCCCAATTAAGCTCAACCAGACTGTCACCGCGACCTGCAGATAGTGATCCCCGAAGTGCTCCGGGTCTTTCAAGCCATAGTTCATCCAACCAAGTTTTTGCCATAAAACGATGCGGACGAACCCAATGAAACCCAACCAGGCTCCGAGCGTTAAACTAGTTTGTATTTCCTTGCCGAAGACTCGCCACCAATCACGCAGTTTGACCTCCGACAGCGCGAGCGCGCGCACGATCAGAGTAGATGCTTGAGAGCCTGAGTTGCCGCCGCTACTTATGATCAGCGGCACGAACAAGGCCAGCACGACGGCGCTGCTGATTTCAGTTTCAAAGTGGCCCATCGCGGTAGCGGTGAGCATTTCGCCGAGAAACAGCACCGACAGCCACCCCCCGCGCTTCTTCACCATCTCCCAAAAACCGACTTCCATGTACGGGGCATCGAGCGCCTCGCTACCGCCGATCATCTGAATGTCGCGCGTCGCCTCTCGCCGTGCCACGTCGAGTATGTCGTCGATCGTGATGATCCCCAGCATATTCCCGTCTTTATCCGTGACCGGCAGCGCGATCCGATCGTACTTTTCAAATGTTCGATAGACTTCCTCGACGTTGGTGTGAGATGTAAGCGATACTAAGGGCCCATCGAACAAGTCGGCAATTCGCGCGTTTGGATCGGCCATCACCAGCGTCCCCAACCGCAGATCGTCCTTCAGCTTGTCATTCGCGTCGATGACGTACAGCACATTCACGGTTTCTTTGTCGCGTCCCGTTGTCCGAACATAGTCCAGCGCCTCGCGCGCACTCATCTCAGGTCTGAGCGCCACATATTCCGGCGTCATGTACCGGCCCGCCGTATCGGCCGGATAACCCAATAGCTCGCGGGCCTCCTTCCGCTCCGAGGGCGACAAAGTTTCGAGCAGGCGGCGCGTCACGACCGGCGGCAGCTCCTCCAGAAGCCGCGCTTGGTCGTCAGGAGTCATCTCCGTCAACAGCGCCCGCATCTGATCGTTCGACAGCGACCGCACCAACACCTCTTGATGATGATGTGGCAAATGCGCAAACACTTCGCCAGCTCGCTCGCGCGGCAGAAGACGAAATACCGCCACGTCATCCGCGTCCGGCACGTCGGTCAGAATCTCGGCGATATCCGACGGATGAAATTCGCAGAACGTCTCCCGCAGCACGTCCCAATTCTTCTCGCGGATCAGCTCCTCGATCTCAGGACGCAACAAATGGCCAATCATGGCAAATCTCCGTCAATTATCGGCGAATCGAATTGAAAGCGTGGACTACAGCCACAACTGCAGTCGGCCGCCAAGCATGTCAGGCAGTGCGCGGGCCACCATCTCGCGGACCGCATTCGGATGATACCGCGTGCTCAAGTGTCCCGCGATGATCAATTCATTTTTGAATTGCTCGCGGCGATCCACCAAATCATCTAAGTGCATGTGCCCAAATTTGTGGATGTGTTCCTTCCGATGATCGGGCGCGACGAACGTCAGCTCGCAAATCAGGATCTCAGCCTCGAACATCGCCGGCGTGTCGTCGAGCCCTGGTGGCGCACTGTCGCCCAAGTAGGCGACTCGTGGCCGGCGAGTCTCCTCCGTCACTTCCCGGCCGGAGAGCCGCAAATCGCGAATTTCTTCGCCGGCCAGCCCTTGGTATTCCGCCTTCAGTTTCCGTCGCCGGTCCCACACGATGTATCCCAGCGACGGCACCGTGTGCCGCGTCGCCGACGCTGTCACGACTAATTCGCGCGATAGATCGATCTCGTCGCCAGGCGCGATCGGCTTCAATTCGCACGGCAATCGCCCCCGATCCAGCCGCGTGAACTGATGTAGTATCTTCTGCACCGGATCGATCATCTCGACCGGCAAATAAATCACCGGCGGCGTCATCTTCATCATCCGCCGCCGCGCCACATACACCGGAAGCGCCGCCACATGGTCCAAGTGCCCATGCGTCACAAACCACGTCTCGGTCCCCATGAACGACCACGGCTGGGCGCCTAAGTCGAACCCCAACTTTAATTCCGGTATCCGCCAATAGGTTTGCACCGCCGCCCGCGAATACCCTTCAATCGTCAGGTCGTTGTGCTTGAGCGTCTTAACGGGGGCGTTGTTGACCATCGACAGATAAGCGTGCGAAGCAGAGCGGGCGGTTAAAACTAGTTAGCCTCGGTTGAGTCGGCCGTCTCGTCGGCCGACCGCCCGGGCATTGCCATGACAGGGCGAGAGACCCAAGCGAGCAAGCGGGCATGCCGCCATTCTAGCCAGCCTGTTTCCCCGCGGTCGATGCCTCGGCGGCCGCTCCATGCTCATAGTCCGCCACAACGCTGACCGCGGCCGGTAGCAACTCGCTTCCCGGCTCCAGCCAAATCTCGTCGAACAAATCGCCCTGCGCGGCTCGCGCGTGCTGATAGCGCATCAATTGCAGGACCGCCAGGAACATGCTGATCAACGTCGACTTATGGACCGAGCCCTCAAAGAACGCCCCGAAGGCTACCCGCCCTTCTTGCCGCAGCCTCGCGTCGATCCGCTGCATGTAAACGTTGATCGGCGTGTCGTCGTAGCGAATGTTTTCCGGTCCGCGAGTCGCCAGCTTTGCCTTCAGCACTCGCCCGAATGCGCTCACCAAATCCCACAGTTCCACCTCTTGGATCGGCTGCTCGTGCGGCTCGACCGGTCGCGTGGGCATATCGCTGGCCAGCCGGGCAAAGCGATCTCGCCGCGCCCGTCCTCGCTCCTCGAGCATGCTGGCCGCGTCGCGATACTGCTTGTATTCCAAGAGCCGGCGCACCAATTCTTGTCGCGGGTCTTCCAGCTCTTGCGACACTTCCTCGTCACCCGGCAACACCATTCGCGATTTGATTTCGATCAGCGTGCTCGCCAGTTCCAGAAAATCGCCGACGGCGTCCACGTCGATCTGTTCCAACACCGCAATGTACTCAAGATACTGGTCGATCACTCGCGCGAGCGGGATGTCGGCTACTTCCAGCTCATGCTTGCGCACCAAGTACAGCAGCAGGTCCAGCGGCCCGCGAAAGATGTCCAGGTTGACCGCAAATCCCATGATTAAATCCATTGAGACGGCGAGACGAAGAATTGGCGCGCGACTATAGCAGGCGGGCCCGAGCATTGCGAGGTTCGCTGCCGCTTGTTACACAGTGTCGACTGTTGCTATCAGTCTGCCGCAGCCCAAAGCGCAGCGCCAAAAAAAGAGCCGGGTCCCTCTCCGAGAGGCCCGGCTCGTAGGCAATCTTCAATTTCACCAAAACTAGGCACTCGGGCCCTTGGCCGGAGCCGCCGGAGCCGGCGTGCTCGCCGGAGCGGTCGGAGCGCCACCTTCCTTCGGAGCGCCGCAGGATGGCTCCGACGAACAACCGCAGGACGGCTCGGAAGAACTGCAACTTGAGCACGAGCTACAGGTCGAGCAGGAGCTACAGCTCGAACTCGAATCGCTGGAGCAAGAATTGCAGCTCGAGCATGAATTGCAGCAGTGGTGATGGAACAGGCCGCCGAAGTGGAATCCACCTCCGCATCCGCCGCAAGCACTGGCTTGCGACTGCACTCCAGCCACGGCCAAACAAGCCGCGGCAACTACGATCATCAAAGCACGCTTCATGGAAGCATCCTCCAAAACAATGTTAAACAGGGTAATTTCTGGCCATCCATGACTGTAGCGCTGGTCACGCGGAAACGCTACACAAAATTGCACGGGACATTATCGGAGCGGCCTCTCGCGAGGTTTCCTCCCTCAAAAAACAAGCCTCGCCGCACGCGCGGCGAAGCTTGATAAGTGCGATTTCTCGCTCAAATTCAACCCACTGCTCACGACGAGCAGCCACACGACGGAGCGGACGAGCAACCACAGCTGGCCTGGCAGCCGCCGCAGCAGCGATGATGGAACCAGCCGCTGAACAAACGGTGGTGGCAGCATCCGCAGGAGCTTTCGCAACCGCAAGAGCTTGAGCTCGAGCAACCGCAGGAAGGCTCTTCGCTCTTCGCACATCCACACGACGGCTCAGCCGGAGCAGCCGGAGCAGCCGGTGCCGCACACGAAGGCTCTGCCGCAGCAGGCGCCGCACACGACGGCTCCGACGAACAACCACAGGACGGCTCCGAAGTGCAACCGCACGACGGCTCCGAAGAACAACCACAGCTGCTCTGGCAGCAGCAATTGTGCCGAAACAGGCCGCGGCACGCATTGGCGCGGCTTTCCAGCAAGACCGACATACAAACCACGACCGCCAAGCAAATAGCGGCCCGCACAATTAGATTACGATTCATCTCAATCCTCCACGAGAAAAACGTCTGACTGGCAGCTCGCCGCCCCAGCCTCCTCAAAACTTGGTCAATTTCTTCGTCGCGACGACGGTCGCCGCGACGCATCTTCCATTTATGTGAACCGGCCGACCCGCCTGGCCGCGCCGAATTGCTAGCACCATAAAAGTCAAAATCTATCGATTAAGTAGAATGCAACCGTTTCGGTGTTTAGGGGGGTCAACCTAACACAGTGATTTTTGCTGTCAACCCACTAAAAACATTCATTTCCTCTACGTTTTCCCTTTTGCTACTCCGTATTTTCGCCAAAGCCGTTGCGGCGCGATTTTGGATAAAATGGGTTGGTAATTGACCGACCTCACACGTGCCGGCGCGGATCGGTGGCGTGCGATTTGCCCACACGAGCAACTATGCGTGCGCGAAGATTTCCCGAGATTTTTCGGGCTGGGCGCACCAAACGGGGGAGGATTTGCCCTCTGACACAGATTGGCGCAGCATGATGTTGCTGATCAACGCCAAGGCAGCGGCACCCCGGCGCCGCAGCGCAGAAAAATGAGTGCCGACCCGCGTCAGTAAAAGTTAGCGGCGTCGCTTGCCACGCACGGTTAGGGTGACGCGAGGCACCGCGACGCGCACTCGCCTCGGCGACAGATTGCCGCACGGCAAAGAATGCCGGCGCTAGCTAACGGTAAGACGCCGGCGTCACAGCCTGCTCCGCCGTCCGCGGCGTCGACGAGGGCGACGAGGGCGATGGCCGATCGACATTGGCGGCCGGATCGCCGGCGCTGGCCATCGGCGGCTGTGCCGAAACCGCGCCCTGCTGCGGATTCTCAAAATTCAGAATCATCGGCGGACGATTC
>DASYDU010000186.1:0-4018 GCA_036499445.1 Lacipirellulaceae bacterium | reverse complement strand
GACCAGATTATGAGTGGTGGGCTTGGGCATAGAACCTTCTGCTGCTGAATCGTGGTTTCTGGCGAGCGTAGTTTGCTGGCTGTATTACCGCAAGTCGCTCGCGTCCCGGCTCCTACATAGCTTCGCGTTGACGCAAGGAGTAAACTGGTGTTCGATCTCGCGTCGCAGGCGACGTGGCTAACTGCCTTCTCTGGCCCCAGCATCCGGCATCCTGCATCCTCTTCCATGATCCTCATCATCGACAACTTCGACTCCTTTACCTACAACCTCGTGCAGCGGTTGGGTGAGATCGATGGCACGCTTGATATCCAAGTCGTACGCAACAATGAGCTCACGGTCGACGAATTGCTCGAGCGCAAGCCCGAACGGGTCATCATCTCGCCCGGGCCATGTACGCCAATCGAGGCCGGCATCTCGGTCGAATGTTGTCAGCGGCTGGCGGGCAAGTTGCCGCTCTTGGGCGTGTGTCTCGGTCATCAATCGATGGGTCAGGCCTTCGGGGGCACGATTGTCCGCGCCAAGAATCTCATGCACGGCAAGACCGACATGATCCACCACGACGGCGGCGCGCTCTTCGCCGGCCTCGACAATCCTTTCCAGGCCACGCGCTACCACAGCTTGGTCATCAAGCCCGACACGCTGTCCAGCGATTTTGAGATTTCCGCCTGGAGCGAAGAACCCGGCGGCTACCGCGAGATCATGGGCATCCGACACCGCAAACATCCGCTGTTCGGCGTACAATTCCATCCGGAGAGTTTTCTTACCCACGCGGGATTCGACATCCTGCGACAGTTCCTGGCCGTATGAAGTGTTGGCCACAGAGGACACAGAGAGCACAGAGCAGACTATTCAGACAGGATTTACAGGATTGACAAGATAATCCGCGGCGATCGATGCGTCCGATCATGTCCATCCTGTTAACCCTGTCCAAAACCATTCTTCCTCTGTGTGCTCTGTGTCCTCTGTGGCTGCACGATTGTTCGCAGCCCTATGATTAGTGTCGATGAAGCATTGCAGCTGGTTGAGAAACACGCGCGGCCGCTCGCGCCGCGGCGGGTGGCGCTGGGCGATGCGGCCGGTCTGGTGCTCGCCGAGGACGTGGCGAGCGACATCAATTCGCCGCCGTACGACAAGGCGCTGATGGACGGCTATGCCGTTCTCGCCAGCGATCGGGAGTCACAGCGGCGCGTCTTGGAAGAGGTCGCGGCCGGCGATGTTCCTCGTTTGCCCGTTACGCCAGGCTGCGCCACTCGCATTATGACGGGTGCGCCCATTCCGGAAGGCGCTGATGCGGTCGTCCCTGTCGAACAAACGGAAATGGTCGGCGAAACCACTGTTCGCTTGCTGGGCGCTGAATTGCAGCCCGGGCAGAATGTAATGCCGCTGGGTACGTCTTTGCGAGCCGGCGAAATCGTGCTGCGCACCGGCGCCTTGTTACGGCCGATTGAGATTGCGATCTTGGCCGAGATTGGCCACGGCATGGTCAGTGTGCAGCCGCGCCCTCGCATCGCCGTCCTCTCCACGGGGAACGAGCTCGTCCACATTGGCGAGAGGCCCTCTGCCGGGCAGATTCGCAATAGCAATGGGCCGATGCTCGTGGCGGCAGCCGCCCGCGCCGAGGCCATTGGCTTCGAGTTGCCGATTGCCCGCGATGACCGCGACAATTTGCGAGCCCTCGTGGAAGAGGGACTCACGGCCGACGTGCTGTTGTTGAGCGGCGGCGTATCGGCCGGAAAGTTCGACCTTGTGCCCGACGTGTTGGCCGAGCGCGGCGTCGAACAAGTGTTTCACAAAGTCGCGCTCCGCCCCGGCAAGCCGCTCTGGTTTGGTGTAAAAAAATCTGCGGATCGGCGCGTGCTCGTTTTCGGCTTGCCAGGGAATCCCGTGAGTGGCTTCGTTTGTTTCGAGCTGTTCGTTCGTCCGGCGATCGCGGCGCTCAGCGGTCGCGGCTTCGTGTCGACCAACTCGGTTTCCGCGCGATTGGCACACACCTATTCGCACAAGGGAGGTCGTGCCGCTTGTCTGCCGGCACGGATCACTTGGGGGCCAGGAACGCCCTTTCGCTCCGCGGACTCTAGCGCGCCGGTTGGAGATGGCCGCATGCCAAGCGTCGAAATTCTCCCTTGGCACGGCTCTGCGGATATGGCGACGCTTGCCCAGGCCGATGGCTTGGTTCGCCTCCCCGTCGAGCCGCTCTCGCTCGCCGCCGGCTCGGCGCTCGAGGTCCTGTTGGTGTGAACCAAAGGCCGATGGATCGGCTGTAGCGAAAATGCCGGGCAATACGGTCCGAGACCACCCACCATTCCCGTCATGCCCCTGTGAATTCCGCAGGGAAAACCGTCAAATGGCCCGGTCGCTGGCCGCCGCAATACCACAAAATAGTTGACAATCTGGGTAAATGTCAGCGAAAATGAAGTGAGATTTGCCAGAACATCTTTTGACATCGCGATGGCCCGCCCCAACTACTTGAATGCGGCCGAGCGTCCGCGCGATTTACGTTAGCGCGCGAACAGACGATGTCCAGGCAGATCGACCGTCGACCGTGACGCCGACCCCAGAAGAGGCACCCCTCGAGGGTTCTGGGCTGGCCTCGGTCGAGTTCGTCGTTCGGCATGCGGCGGAGCCTACGGTTGAGTTAGGGGCGTTTCGGCCCCGGATCGTGGACGATGTTGCGATCGCGACCTGAACAGAGGAGAGAGTCGATGCGGAATTACTCGCTTATTAGAATCAAATTTTGGTACCAGTGGGTTATAAGCAATTCTCCGCATCGTCGCGCCGGCTGGTTACGCGGTCATAGGATCGCGACGGTTGCCCTTCTAGTCGTGTTGGTCATTGCCGAAACGGTTCACGGCAACATTCAGACGAACGGCGATATTGTACCAATTGCCAATCCGTTTGATCTAACGACGGCTGGCCTGCCCACGCTCGGCAATTTTATTGACACGAGTTTGCTTGCGACCGCGACTGATCAGATTTTCTTTGAAGGTGTTACAGACCAGAACGGCGCGAATCGGCTGGAGACCAACATTCTCGTCGGACCCAGTCATTTCGGCCAGTTGTTGATCACCGGCAACACTCAACTCCGTGACGAAACCTTGGTTATTGGTGGCGTGACTACAAGCGATACAGCCATCGGGTTCGTCCCACCATCGACGGCAAAAAGTCATGGGACCGGTTTCGTCCGCATCACCGATCCCGGTTCGTTGTATAACAACGATCCCACCATTCTTCCATTCGGTTTGCCCGCAGGCTTTAGCACGGATCGTTTGAGTGGGGCGAACAAATTCGATCTGTATGTCGGGAGGAATGGCGCCGGCACGCTCCAGATCGACTCCGGCGGTGCGGCTGAGATTCAGGATTCGATTGTTGTTGGCGATCAAAGTGGATCAACGGGCACGGTCATCGTCGACGGGGCTGATTCTTTTTTAGGCAATACGGGGAACAATCCTGTCAGCGCGGACCCAAGTGATCCAGGCGCTATGGTCATTGGGCGACGCGGGACAGGTCAGATGAGCATTACCAATGGAGCCCAGGTTGTCGCCAATGGTCCCCAGCCGACGGCCGGAACTGCGACCATCGCTGCGGCCATCGGCAGCGATCCCACAACGACTAACAATCCACAGGTGCAGGCCGGCGGCCAGGGCATCGTCACGGCTGACGGGGTCGGCACAAAATGGGCGATCCATGGCGGTTCGCTGCAGATCGGTGGGTTCGATGGGCGAGGCATTGAAACGAACCCCGCATCGCCATTTGCCGATGTGGCGGGCAACAATGCGAATGGCAACACCACAAACTATCTCACCAACTCTGGCCGCGGCACACTCAACGTCAGCAATGGCGCGGTTGTGACCATTGACGGTGGTGATCCCACTGCCGCGCCGTCGTCATTGGACATGCTTATCGGGCAATACGGGACCGTGAATCTTAATGGCGGTTCGATCGAAGTGAATGATCAGCTTGACACCAACATTTCGGATCCAAACCGAACGATCTTTTTCGTCAGGACCATCAATGACGG
>DASYDU010000185.1:0-14876 GCA_036499445.1 Lacipirellulaceae bacterium | reverse complement strand
CATGGAAGCAGGCGCCATTCTTGTCAAACGCGGGTTGCTCTCGTCGCAGCAGTTGGATCAGCTGCGCCGCGATCGGCCGGAGGCCAGCCGGCTCGACATGGCGGCGGTCGACACGGGCCTAGTGACCGAGGAAGCGGCTTTGCGGGCACTGGGCGACGAAGTCGGCATTCCGTTTGTCGATCTGGAACAGCAGGAGATCGACCTCTCGCTTCTCCGCGGCTTTCCACAAAAGTTGATCCATCGCCACGCGCTCTTTCCGCTGCAGCGGCACAATGGCTCGCTCAAGGTGGCGACCAGCGATCCGTTCGACTTATATCCGCTCGATGAATTGAGCGTGATGACCGGGCTCACAATTGAGCCGGTCCTCGCGCCGCGGGCTCAAATCGCTCAGCAGATCAAGGCGCACCTGGGCGTCGGCAGTGAAACGATCGAGGGCCTGCTCGCGCAGCAAGACGATGAGGAAGAAATCGAGCTGCTGGAGGATATCGACGAAGCCGAGCTGGCCCAGGCCCAGGAGGCGTCGGTCGTCCGGCTGGTGAACGAGATTCTCTTGGAAGCGGTCGAATCACGAGCGAGTGACGTGCATTTGGAGTCGCAAGCGGCCGGCCTCAAAGTCCGTTACCGGGTCGACGGCATGTTGCACCAACAGCCGATGCCGCCGGAGATCGGCCGCTTTCAGGCGGCGATCATTAGCCGGCTCAAGATCATGGCCCGGCTCAACATCGCCGAGAAGCGGCTACCGCAGGACGGCCGGATTAAGCTCCGCGTTTCGGGCCGCGAGATCGACGTCCGCGTGTCGGTGATTCCGATGCTGCACGGCGAAGGGATCGTGATGCGGCTTCTGGACAAGGGCCGGATGAAGTTCTCGCTCGAAGCGCTCGGCATGGAGCGTGAGCTGCACGACCGTTTCAGCCAGCTGATCCGGATCCCGCACGGTATTGTGCTCGTGACCGGCCCTACAGGCTCCGGCAAAACGACGACGCTCTACAGCTCTCTTTTGGAGATCAAGAGCGAAGAGAGCAAAATCATCACGACCGAGGACCCGGTCGAATACCAACTCGAAGGCATCAACCAAATTCAGGTCCATCCGAAGATCGGACTGACGTTTGCCAATTCGCTGCGGTCGATCCTGCGGCACGATCCAGACGTGGTGCTGGTGGGCGAAATTCGCGACCAGGAAACGGCCGAGAACGCGATCCAGGCCTCGCTCACCGGCCACTTAGTGTTTAGCACGCTCCATACGAACGACGCCCCCAGCGCATACACGCGACTGGTCGACATGGGCGTCGAGCCGTTTTTGGTGGCGAGCACGGTCGAGGCCGTGATGGCTCAGCGACTCGTGCGGACGCTCTGCAAAGAATGCCGAGAGGCTTTTGAACCGACTCAGGACGACTTGCCCAAGGATTTTCCCTGGGACGATTTCAAGAAAGACGGGCGACCGCTCTATCGACCCATCGGTTGCCGAGCGTGCCGCCAACTTGGCTTCATCGGGCGACAAGGCATTTTTGAATTGTGCGAGACGACGGACGCCGTGCGGCAGCTGGCCCACGACCGTTCGAGTAGTTGGGAAATCCGCCAAGCCGCCCGCAAGGACGGCATGCGAACGCTGCGGCAAGATGCGTGGATGAAAGTGCTCGCCGGCATCACGACGGTGGATGAAGTTTTGCGCGTCACGAAGGGTGATCGACTTTAGCAACTGCGGATTTCGGATTGTGAACTGCGGTTTGAATTGCATCAATCCGCAGTCCGAAATTCGCAGTCCGAAACCGTACTCCCATGCCTGAATTCGCCTATACCGCCCGCGATCTCTCCGGCAACCGCGTCGAAGGTACGCTCCCGGCGGGCACCGAGCGCGAAGCGGTGGCATCCCTCTCGGCCCGCGATTTGTTTCCGCTCAAGGTGACTTCGGCCGAGCGACACCCGGGCCTCGCCGGTTCGCCGCGAGTGAGCGCCAAGGTGATGGCCACCGCCTATTCACAGATGTCGGCGCTCCTCAAAAGCGGCGTGCCGCTGTTGCGTTCGCTCGAGATCATCCGCCAGCAAACGTCGAACAAAAACTTGTCGCGAGTGATGGAGGATGTTCATTCCCGAGTGCAAGAGGGGTCGACGCTGGCCGACGCGATGGCCCGGCATCCGCGGGCTTTCGGCGAGCTGGGGACCAGCATCGTTCGGGCTGGCGGCGAAGGCGGTTTTTTGGAAGAGGCCCTCGATCGGCTCGCCAAATTTACCGAGCAGCAGGACGAGCTCAAGAGCCGCGTGATCGGCGCCCTGGCATATCCGATGATTCTGTTCGTGCTGGGCACGCTGGTCGTGAACGGGCTCATCATCTTTTTTGTGCCGAAGTTTGAAACGCTGTTTGCCCGCTTGCGGTCGCGGGGCGAGTTGCCGGCGGTGACGGACTGGCTCCTTTGGCTGAGCCACACGCTGCAGAGCTATGGCTTGTTCATTGCGGCAGGGATCGTCATCGCTGTGCTCGTGATCCGCAGCCGGCTCGCGACCGAGGAAGGTCGGGTTTGGCTTGATCGCTGGCGGCTCAAAGTGCCGGTCGTGAGTGGGATCTATTTGAGTCTGGCTGTGTCGCGGTTTTGCCGCGTGCTCGGCACCCTGCTCACCGGCGGCGTGCCGATTGTCCGGTCGCTGGAGATCAGCGCCGACTCGACCGGCAACCGCATCCTGTCCTCTGCCATTCGCGAGGCGGCCGAGAACATCTCGGCCGGGCAGGCGCTGGCCCAGCCGCTGGCGGCGAGCGGCCATTTTCCGGCCGACGTCGTCGAAATGATCGCGGTGGCCGAGCAATCCAATAGCCTGGAAACCGTGCTACCTCACATCGCCGATACGCTGGAACGGGACACCTGGCGGCGGCTCGACTTATTTGTCCGGCTGCTGGAGCCGCTGATGCTCCTGCTTTTAGCCAGTATCGTGCTGGTCGTGGTGATCGCGCTCTTGGTGCCGGTGCTGAAAATGAGCAGCGCGGTCTGAGAATGCGTACAATAAGGTGGAACGATTTGCCGTTTACTTTTTCCGAGGAGTATCGATCGATGAACGATCCTAACAATATAATTCGCCGACGCCGGGCGTCGCGCCATTCGGCCTTTACGTTGATGGAAGTGCTGCTGGTGCTCGTGATCTTGGTCGTGCTGGCTTCGATGGCCGTCACGATCTTCGGCGGCACCCAGCAGCGGGCTCTAAAAGATGCCGCCAAGGCCCAAGTGGGCATCTTCAAAGGTGCCGTGAACCTCTACAAGTTCCACACTAAGAACTTTCCTTCGAGCCTCGGCGACTTGATCAACAAACCGAGCGACAGCACCGCGGCGAGCCATTGGGAAGGGCCCTACGTCGAAGGCTCGAAGATTCCGCTCGACCCTTGGGATCACGAGTACAAATTTGCCGCCCCCGGCAAGCACAATACGGATGGCTTCGACATTTGGTCGACCGGTCCCGACGGCCAGGACGGCAACGACGACGACATCGGCAATTGGGATTAGCGACCACGGTAAGCTCATGACATGCGCCGCGATGCCCTCACTCTTGTCGAAGTCCTCTTGGTGCTCGCGCTTTTGGTCGTCGTCGGCGCGGTGACGGCTCCGATTATGGCCGGCTCGGTCGATCGGGCGCGCCTTGTCCATGGCGGCGATCTATTACGGGCAGCATGGTCAAAGGCCCGCCTCTCCGCGATGCAAGCTGGCGATACCTACGCCTTTCGCTTCGAGCCAAAAGGAAGTCGGTATCAGATCGCGCTCGTATCAGCGGTTTCGGCGAACGGCGCGACAGACGTTAACTCGCTGCCTGCCGAGCCCGCGAGCGGCGCAAAGTATTCCGAATCGGACATCCTGCGGCTCTCGCGCGACCAGCTACCCGAGGGCGTGATCTTTGACTCGGCCCAACTCGAAAGCGACGCACAGCAAGCAACCTCGACGCCGAGCACAAGCGACTGGTCGGCGCCGATCTTGTTCTACGCCGACGGCACCACGGCCGACGCGGTTCTGCTGCTCGCCAATTCGCGCGGATTGCAACTTCGTGTCACGCTCCGCGGATTGACCGGCATATCGAGCGTGGGCGAGGTCGCGAAGGGGACGACGCCATGAAAACTCGATCGTCACGTCACTTTGCACGTTCAACGGCCGGTTTCTCCCTGCTCGAAGTCCTGCTCGCGCTGGCCATCCTCGCCGGGTCGATTGCCGCGCTTGGCGAGGTAATGCGGCTCGGCGATCAAAACGCGGCACTTGCCCGCGACGAATCGCAGGCCGAGATCCTCGCCAATTCCCTGATGTCCGAACTTCTCTCCGGTGCCCGACAAGTACAAGCCGTGAGCAGCGAGACATTCGACATGACGGCCGATCCGCCTTGGACCTATTCCATCACCGTCGATTCGACGGATTACAACGAGCTTGTGTCCGTCCGGGTTAGCGTCGCGCAACAATTGGCCGCCGAGCTCCACCCGGCCCATTGCGATCTGGTCCGCTGGATGCCGAACCCCGACTACGTGCCGCCCGATACGAGCCAACAATCGTCCACGACGAATTCGTCCTCTAGTTCATCGTCGACCGGTTCGTCAAATTCGGGCAGCTCCGGAAGCAGCGGGAGTCGATAGCAATGGAGAAACAAGCACGATTTCGGATTGTGGATTTCGGATTGCGGATTGAATTGCACAATCCGAATTCCGCAATCCTAAATCCGAAAGTGTCACCTCCTTCCGCTTTCACGCTGTTCGAGCTGATCGTGGCCATTGCGCTATCGGCCACGCTGCTTGTGCTGATCGGATCGGCGATCAACCTGTATTTGCTGCGGGTTGATGCCAGTCGGACCGAGGTCGAACAGTCGCAGCTTGCGCGAAATGTCCTGGCGATGATCGCCGCGGATATCCGGGCGACGAGCGTCTATCAAACACAGGATATCTCGACCATCGCGCAACTGGCGGCGTCGACCGCCTCGATCGACGTCGATTCCATCGATAAAGCAGGCACCTTCTCGCCGAGCGCACTGAAAAGTTTAGGCACGTTACAAACAAAAGGAACACAGCAAGCGACCAACGGGCAATCCGTATCTTCTTCTTTGTCGGCCGGTGCTTCGGGTTCCGGATCGTCAAGCGGATCGGGCAGCGATGGTTCGAGCAGCGGCAGTTCTAACTCGAGCGATCAGAGTCCCACCGACACGGTCCCCGGCCTCAATGGCTCACTGAATGAATTGATTCTGGACGTGAATCGCTTGCCGCGAACCGAAGATTTGTTTCCGCCCGGCCAAACTCCAACGGCGACGTCCGACAGTTCATCGAGCACATCTGCCGCCGCGCGGCCGACCGACGCCGCGACGGTCCATTACTTCGTTCGACAGGGAAATGCCGTCGATCCGAGCGACATCGCTGCCACGTCGCTCGGCGGCGCGTCGCAACAACAGGCAGGCGGCCTCGTCCGCCAAAAAATCGATCAGGCGGTACGCACGATGGCCGAATCAGGCGGAAGTAGCGACGTGCTGAACACAGGCCAGGTCCTGATCGCCCCGGAGATCGTCCATGTTGAGTTCCAATACTTCGACGGCACGCAGGCGGTCGATACCTGGAGCATGCAGGACCAAAAGACGGTGCCGACGGCTGTGGAAGTGCGGATCTGGTTGGCGGCTAGCGGTAGCAGCACTTCGTCTTCAGTTTATTCCACTACCTCCACGCCGACCGACGCCCAGATGTACAGCGAGACAGTCGACTTGCCGCTCGCGGCAGCGACCGGCGCCACCGCGAGCGCGAATTCCAGCAGTTCAACCAGCGATTCGAATTCCAATGGCTCGACAACATCTGGCGGCAGCGGACAGTCGGCCACAAGCGGAAGCAAGACCGGCAGCAGCATGAGTATCGGAACGGGCGGCAAAACTGGCAATAGTTTGTCGAGTTTCGGCGGTAACTCCACGTCACCCGGCGGCGGAAACACGAATAACAATGGCACTGGCCGCAAGGCGCCAGGTAAATAACAGATGCTTTTCCGTCGTTGCTCACCGCGCAAGCGCCGCCGAAAAATTGCCAGCGTGCTGCTATTGGTTCTGATCGTGGTCGCACTGTTGACGCTCGGCGCAATGTCATTTTTCCAGCGGATGTTCGTCGAGCATCAGGCCGTCCGTACGCACATCCGGCAGACGCAGGCCCGTTATCTCGCCGAGTCGGGCATCGAGTACGTCAAAGCCGTGCTGCTTCAGGACCCGGACATGCTGCGGCAATCGGGCGGCACGTACGACAACGCCAATCTATTCCAGGCCCGGCCGCTATTTGACGATCCGGTCGCCGCCTTTCGCGGCAAGTTTACAATCTTGGCGCCAAAGATCGGCACCGACGGCTACTACGGCGGCCTCCGCTACGGACTGGAGAATGAGTCGGCCCGGCTGAATCTCAACACGATCCTGCTGGCCGACAACTACCAGGAAAACGGCGCTCACATTCTGCTGATGTCGCTGCCGGGCATGACCGATTCGATTGCCGACGCGATCCTCGATTGGATCGATCCGGACGATCAGCCGCGCGAAAACGGTGCCGAACAGGACTACTATTCTTCGCTCAGCCCGGCGTACAAGCCGCGCAACGGTCCGCTCCAGTCGATCGAAGAGCTGCTCTTGGTCCGCGGCGTTACGCCGACGCTGCTATTCGGAGCGGATATCAATCGCAACATGCAGATCGACGACAGCGAACAGTCGCTCACCAATATGGACGGCGTCGACAATTCCAACGGCGTGATGAACCGCGGCTGGGCCGCGTATCTGACCATCGATAGTGCCGAGAAGAACGTCCGCTCGGACGGCACGCCCAAGATCAACGTGAACATGACGAATCTGCAAGACCTGCACGATCAGGTCTCCACGGCGCTGGGCGACGAGATGGCGAACTTCATCGTGGCCTATCGTCAGGGCGGACCAGACACCAGCACCACGGCCGGCCAAGCGGCGAGCGGCATCCAGATCGATTACACGCAGCCCGGCCGAGTGCAATTCAAGACACTGCTCGATTTGGTGGGCGTAAAAACAAAGATTGCCAAGCCGAATCAACAAGCTGGGTCTGGTGGCAGTCAAAAATCGCCGAGCCAACCTGCACAGGGCGGCCAAGGCGGAGGCAATTCGAGCACGATCGTCGTTTCGGCCGCCTTTGCCAGCGACACGGCCTCGATGCGCGACTATCTACCGAAGCTTTTCGAAAACCTGGCGGTGAACGCGGCCCCCTCGATCCCAGGACGAATCGACGTCAACCAGGCGCCCCGCACGATACTTACTGGCATTCCGGGGCTGCCTCCTGAAGCGGTCGATCGGATCATCAGCACCCGCGACCTCGAAGTGACCAGCGACCGGCCCGACCGCGCGTACGAAACCTGGCTCCTCACCGACGGAATCGTCGACCTGCCGACAATGAAAAAGCTGATGCCGCTGGTGACCGCTAGCGGCAGCGTGTATCGGGCTCAAATCGTCGGTTACTACGAGGACGAGGGCCCCGGCTACCGTATCGAAGCGGTGATCGACGGCACCAAAACGCCGCCAGTGGTCAAACGACGCCGCGACCTGGTCGAACAAGGGACCGGCTTTTCGCTCGATGTCCTAGGCGGCCAAGCGGTGGACGACGCCAAATAGCCGGTCTGACTACAATAGAAGACGGACAACGCAGATTGTGCTGCGCCTGTCCGTCCCTGTCCCCCGTATCGTGTCCCCTGAATTCTCCTCCTCGCCATGCCCCGCATCCTCGCCATCGATTGGGACCGACTCGAAGCCCGCGCGCTTCTGTTGCAAGCGGGCCCGACCGGCACTTCGGTCACGCGGGCCTGGATTGTGCCGCTCGAGCCGGTCGATCGTGCCGCGCCGGCCGGGAGCCACTTAGGTCGACAACTTGCAGCCGCGCTGGCCGGTGAGCCGCTGAGCAACACGGCAACGATCGTCGGAGTTGGCCGCGATCAAGTGCAAATGAAGCTCTTGGCACTTCCGCCCGCCCCGCCCGAGGAGCTTCCCGAGCTCGTCCGTTTCCAGGCCGAGCGAGAATTCACGGCGCTCGGCGACGACTCGGCCCTCGATTTCATTCCACTTGCGGGCGACGCGACAACGCCGCATCAGGTGCTCGCCGCGGCGCTCGCCGGCAGCAGCCTGGGCGAAGTGAACAACATTTGTCAGGCGCTCGACGTCGAGCTGGCCCGCGTGACGCTGCGGGCCTGCGGCGCTGCCTCATTTGTCGCTCGACATTCGGTTGTCGGCGCGAACGAGATTTCGCTCGTCGCCAACCGCTTTGAAGATGAGGCCGATCTGACGGTGCTGGCCGGTGACAAAGTCGTCTTCGTGCGGAGCGTGCGGCTTACCGATCCGAGCGACGAGGCCGCCCGCGGACGAGCGCTGGCCGGTGAGATTCGGCGCACGCTGGCGGCGGTCCGGCAACAGTTGGGCGATCAACAGGTTGGAAAGGTGATTCTCTGCGGCGCGGCGGACGATGCCGATGAGGCCGCATCGCTCGCCAAGGAATTAGGCTTGCCGGTGGCGGTGTTCGACGTCGAGGCCCACGCGCCGTCGGGACTCGCTCGGGCGGGCGTGCCGAAGGCAAGCATCAGTCGGTTGGCGGCCGTCCTCGGTATGGCGCTGGGCGAAGCAGATCGCCGGCCACCGGTGATCGACTTCCTGCACGTTCGTCGCCGCGTTGAAGTGCGCCGCTTTACCCGGCTTCACGCGCTCGCGGCCGCCGCGGCCGCCATCATGATCCTGAGTTTCGGCGTCCATCTCTGGCGGCAAGTGACCGAGTCGCGGGATGAATTGGCCGCGATCACTACCCAGACCGCCAGCCTGGAAAAACAGGGCAAGCAGTATGCAAAGGTTACGGCCCAAGCTACCGCGATCGAGCGCTGGCTGGCGACCGACGTGAATTGGCTCGACGAGATCGATCGGCTCAGTGAAAAATGGCGGCCGCAAACGCTCGACGCCAAGGACTTTTCCACCTCGGCCGACGCGCTCGTGACGCAATTGACGGTCACTCGGCCGCCAGGGAACAACGTCAAAGGCGGCCGGCTCGATATCCAGGCCGTTGCCAAAGATGCGGCCGCGGTGGCCACCTTGGAAGAGCGTCTCCGCGATGCCGACCATCGCGTCGCGACCGCCGGTGGCAAGCAAGATCACGTCGTGCCGAATTACAACTGGTCGTTCGGACTGCGAATGGATGTGGCCAACTCCTCGGAAACAGGAGGCGCCTCACGATGAGTCAGCGCGAAAAGCTCCTCGCGGCCGGCGTGTTGGCCCTGTTCCTGATCTGGGGCGGCGGCAAGCTCTGGGGTCGATACAACGAATCGCTCGCCAGCGGGCGTACGGCCCTCATTGCCGCGCAGAGTCGGCTGGATGATGCGAAACTCGCGTTGGAGCGGGGCCGACTGGCCGTCAAACAACTCGAGGCGTGGCAAGGGCAGTCGCTTCCGGCCGACCGCGACGTAGCACAGACGCTCTACCGCGAATGGCTGCGCGCCAAATGCAGCGATGCGGGCGTGACGCTCGACGACATCCAAACCGACCGGCAGACCGCGCCGACCGCCGCGTACGCGACGATCGGCTACACGATCACCGCCCACGGCTCGCTCAAGGCGGTGACGACGTTGCTCTACAGTTTTTACCACAGCGCGCAGTTGCAACAGATTACGCGGATGCAGGTCCGACCGGGCGCGGAGTCGGGACAGTTGAGCTTGTTGCTGCAGATCGAAGCGCTGGTGCTTCCCGGCGCGACGACCGCAGCCAAACTCCCCGAAGGCGTTTCCAATCGCCTGGCGAAGGCCAGCGCCGACGACTACGTGAAAAGCATCACGGGCAGGAATCTGCTCTCAGCTTATTCGCCGCCTCATGCCGAGCCGCCCGCCGGCGCTGCCAATACCGAGCCGCCCAAACCGAAATTCGACGATGCCCAGTTCGCGTTTGTGACCGGGATTGTCGAGGTCGACGGCCGGCTGCAAGCCTGGATCACCGTCCGCACGACCGCCGAAGAACTACGCGTGTTTGCCGGCGACGCAGTGAAAGTCGGCCAATTCGAAGGCAAGGTGGTTTCGATCGCCCCGCGAATGGTCGTGCTCCAGAGCGACAAGGAAGAGCTGCACATCGGCTTGGGCCACAGCTTGCGAGAAGCCGCGAAACCGGCTGCCGAGGCTGGTAAGAGTTAGCAGAATGTGGGAGCGGTCTCTGACCGCGATTAAGCGATAACGATTTGAGTCGTTTGGAATTGTCTGGACTTCGCGGATGGGCAGCGTGAAATCGGCGTCAGAGACGCCTCCCACATTGCTGTTCACACCGCCACGCCAGCCGCGCGGGCTTTCTTCACGCCGACGAACGACATTTGCGCTTTGAGGCAGGTTTGGCGGAGCGTTTCGGGGCGCGGCACGCCCCAGATGCGAAACGTCTCGACTTTCCCTTGCCGAAAAACCAAGTCGCCGGCCGAGTACCAGGCCTGACCCGGCTCGACCACCACGTCGATCGCGTCGAATCGATCGAGCGTAACGCTCTTGAGCTCGCCGCCGAACGGGTTCTCCATCACGAGCCGGCGATTGGTGAGTCGATACTGCCAGCACCAAGGATTCTTGATGCCAATGATCACCCCCGGGAACCGCGGCAAGCGCATCAAGAAATAAAGCGCGAGCATGAACGGAATCGAAGCCAACGCAAACAGTCGGCCGATAGTGATCGGCACCCCAAACAGCCGAAAGCCAATGTCGAGGCCAAATAGGCGGCCCCAGAACCGGCCGGCCGTAGTCGCCGAAAGCGACGGCCAGACCGTCATCACGGTCACTTCCTTGAGCTGCGATGGCGAAACGCCGGCGATAGGACTGGACATGGTAGGACGAACTTATCAAACGCGGCTTGATTTGGCTAGGGCTGAGGCGTGGAGTATGCTCGTGGCCATGTACCGGCCGCATCCCGCCTCGCTATCTATCGTTGAACTGTTGGCAGATTGCGACATCATGCGTCAGCGTCGCGGCGGCCCCGGCGGCCAGCATCGCAACAAAGTCGAAACGGCCATCGTCATCACCCATCGGCCGACCGGAATTCGCGCCGAGGCCAGCGAGCGCCGCAGCCAAGCCGAGAATCAGAAGGAAGCAATCCATCGGCTGCGATTGCGACTGGCGACAGAAATCCGCTCACTGCTACCATTGACCGCCGACGCCGTTATGCCCAGCCCGCTCTGGCAGTCGCGATCCAGCGGCGGCCGACTCTCCGTCAACCCGGAGCACGACGATTTTCCCGCACTGCTCGCCGAGGCGCTCGATGCGGTGGAGGCAGCAGAGTTCGACGTTGGCGCGGCCGCTAAATCGCTTGGCATAACAACATCACAATTGGTCCGCTTTCTCCAGGACGAGCCGCCCGCGTGGACCGCCGTCAACGCCGCCCGTCGCCAGCGCGGCCTCCGACCGCTACATTAAAAGTCGAGAGTCTAAAGTCTAGGGTCGAGAGCCGGAAGGCAATCCCCCTCTGGCTCTTGACTCTCGACCCATGACTTTCAACTCAAATGCACATCTGTTTCCTCGATATTGACGGCACGCTGGTCTCCACGGGCGGCGCGGGGCAAGCGGCCTTCGCCGTGACGCTCGCCAAGGACTTCGGCATCACCAACGTCACCACCAGCGGCGTCCCGTTCGCTGGTCGCAGCGATCGGGCGATCGCGCTGGATCTCTTTGCGCTTTACGGGATCGAGCCGACGCCGGATGTCTGGAACCAGTTCCATATCGGCTACATCAAGCGACTCGAAGAAGTGCTGCCGACGTACAAGGGCCGCGTGCTCCCCGGCGTTGTGGCGCTATTGGAGCAGCTTGCTGCTCGCGGCGACGTGGCCCTCGGACTGCTCACTGGCAACGTTCACGAGGCCGCGCGGCGCAAGCTCCAATACTATAAACTCTGGGACTGGTTTCCCTTCGGCGGCTTTGGCGACGAGCATACCGATCGTTGCGATATCGCTGCCGCTGCCCTCGCAGCTGGGCGGACCTACTTGAATGGGAACAGCTCGGCCACCCACGGCCAACTGGTTGTGATCGGCGATACGCCAAACGACATTCTCTGCGCCCGATCGATCGGTGCCCGGTGTGTCGCCGTGCCGACAGGAAATACGTCGGTCGACACACTTCGTGGCGCCCAGCCAGACGTGCTCGTCGATACACTCGAAGACGTCGCCGCTGTGATGGCACTCTTGGACGAGTAAAGCCTTTTCATGTCCCCGCGGCTCCATCGCATCACGATCTACCCAATCAAATCGCTCGACGGCGTTTCGGTCGACGTAATCGATGTCCTGCCCAGTGGCGGTCTCGCCAATGACCGCCGCTTTGCCCTCCTGGATGCCGACGGCCGTTTTGTAAACGGCAAGCGGACCGCTGCCATTCATCTCGTTCGGGCTGAATATGACCTGCCGAATATGCTTGTGCGTCTCCGCGACACCGCGAAGGACAAGGCCGCCGAATTCTCGCTAATCCACTCTCAAACCGAAATCGGCAGGTGGCTGACGGTCGCCGTCAGTATCGAGTGCGACTTGGCCGAAAATGCCGCCGGTTTTCCCGACGACACTGACGCTGCCGGCCCAACGCTCATCAGCACCGTCACACTCCGAGAAGTCGCCAATTGGTTTCCCGTCCTCTCGCTCGCAGAAACTCGCCGCAGGTTTCGCGCGAACCTAGAAATCGGCGGCGTCGAAGCATTTTGGGAGGACCAGCTCGTAGGTCCTGCCGGCGGTGAAGTCGCCTTCCAGATCGGCGACGTGCGCTGGCTCGGCGTCAATCCATGTCAGCGCTGCGTGGTGCCGACGCGGGCTTCCGATACCGGCGAAGCGATTCCCGCTTTTCAAAAGCAATTTGCCACGCGCCGCCAAGCTTCGCTGCCACCCTTTGCGCCGCTGGATCGATTTGATCACTTTTATCGGCTGGCAGTCAACACTCGGCTCGCGCCTGGCCAGTCGGGCGGCCGGCTCAAAGTCGGCGACCTTGTTATGGCCCCCAAAGCGTCGCCGCCATCCCCGCCGGCATAATCGTTCCAGCCTGACGAATCTCGCGCGCCGCGGCTTTCTCTGCCCCGGCATGACGGCTCCGGTTGCGGCCGTCACCTAAGTTTGACGGGGCGGAAAAAATGCCGCGAATTGCGGTCCGTGTGATAATCCGCCAAAACCTAGGACATTCTGATGCAATTCGACCTGATCGTGATCGGCAGCGGCCCGGCCGGCCAAAAGGCTGCCATCGCCGCCGCGAAACAGAACCGCCGCGTCGTTGTCGTGGAGCGCTCGCGCGAATGTCTCGGCGGCGTGTGTCTCCACACGGGTACGATCCCCTCGAAGACGATGCGCGAAGCCATTTTGCATCTAACCGGCTATCGCCATCGCGATGTCTACGATGAGCTCTACCGCCGCAAGCGCGAGATCACGATGCAGGACTTGCGACGTCAACTGGTTCAAGTCAGCCAACACGAGTGGCACGTGCTCCAGGATCAGTTCGCGCGGAATCGAATCACGGTCCTAATAGGAGACGGAGCCTTTGTCGATCCGCATTGCGTCGAGGTCACGACGAACACCGGCAGCGAGACCGTCTCCGCGAAAAACGTGCTCGTCGCAACGGGCACCCGGCCCTCCCGACCCGACCACATCCCATTCGACGGCCAGACCATTTTCGATTCCGACGAAATCCTCAGCCTCGATCACATCCCGCGGTCGATGGTCGTGGTGGGCGGCGGCGTGATCGGCATCGAGTATGCCATCATGTTCGCCATTTTGGGAGTCAACGTGACGGTGGTTGACGGCCGCGAACGGCTGCTGGAATTCTGCGACCGAGAGATCATTGACACGCTGCTCTATCAGGCCCGCTCGCTCGGAATGGTTTTTCGCCTCGGCGAGAATGTGGTCGACATCCAGCAGCCGCGGCCCGGCTTGGTTTCGGTCGAATTGGAGAGCGGCAAGCGGCTCTTGGGCGAAACGGTGTTGTTCAGCGTGGGTCGCGCCGGCGATACGGAACGCTTGCGGTTGGAGCAGGCGGGGCTCGCGCCTGATTCCCGTGGCCGCCTCAAGTGCAACGAACATTTCCAGACGCCGGTGCCGCATATTTACGCCGTCGGCGACGTGGTCGGTTTCCCCGCCCTGGCGAGCGCCGCCATGGAACAAGGACGGCGGGCCGTTTGTCACATGATGGGCCAGACGTTTACGCCTTGCCGTAACATGCCTTATGGCCTGTTCACGATTCCCGAGATTTCGACCGTCGGCAAAAACGAGGAAGAGCTAACCGCCGCCCGCGTGCCGTACGAAGTGGGTGTCGCCCGCTACAGCGAAATCGCCCGCGGCCAAATCAACGGCGACCAGACCGGCATGTTGAAGTTGCTCTTTCATCGCGAGACCCGTCAACTCTTGGGCGTCCACGCGATCGGCGAAGCGGCCACTGAGATCGTCCACATCGGTCAGACCGTGATGGCGTTCAATGGCACGATCGACTACTTCCGCGACGCGGTCTTCAACTATCCCACGATGGCCGAGTGTTATAAGGTGGCGGCGCTCGACGGCCTCAACAAGCTCTCGCTGCTGGACGAAGTCGAGGCCTGCGGACCGGTGGCCGGAGTGGCGGAAATAGCCAGCAGCGTCGAAGAGGCGCTGGCGTTGGTCTGAGCCCCCGGCTACGCCCAATCTTAGGCGAGTCGTCCCAACGCTCCTGCATTCCGTCCGATCTTGTGGCGTCCGGGCCAGTCGGCTCCTAGGACGTTTCTAGGCGTTCGCCAGTCGGTGGGGCTGGATTAAAGGTGCCGACGCGTACCGAGGGTTAGGCTCTGGCCGGGCGGTCATTCTTCGAGCGGGGTTAGGTCATCCGAACCCGCTACGGGAGACCCGCCTGGATGATGCTCCGCCCAGTAGACAGCGACGGCGCAGATGCCAGCCCAAAGTAGTATGTAGAAGA
>DASYDU010000184.1:0-3360 GCA_036499445.1 Lacipirellulaceae bacterium | reverse complement strand
GGCGCAAAGCCGATCTCACTGTGGACGCCCGAGAGGTGCGCCGTCGTGAACGTCGTGCCGCCCGTGATCAGACCCTCGGAGAACGTGTCGGGGAAGTTCAGGTCTCCACTGACCGTCACACCAGAGAGCGTGCCCGACAGATTGCTGCCCAAACCGGCAAAGGCGATCGGCACCGTGGCGTTGACCGTGCTATTGGCAATTGTGCCGCCCGCAAGGCTGTACGTGCCCGCAGAAAGAGTGATCGCTCCGGTGGCCGACAGCGTGCCCGACGTTTGACTCAAAGTTGCATTCGCCGAGTTCAACAGTAGATCTTCGACCGTCACGTCCGAATTCAGCGTCACGGTGTACGGCGAACCGAGCGGGCTGATCGTTGCGTCGTATGTCGCCACACCGCCATTGCCGTTATTAGGGAAGCCTCCCTGCGCCGGCACATTCGTCCAGTTGGAATTCACGTTCCAATTGCCGGAGGTTGCCGCGCTCCAGGTGGACGTGACAACGGCGGCAGAGGCAGCCAATGCAAATAAGCCCAAGACGACACCGAATAATGGCGCCAGAGCGTTGGAAAAGCGAAATGGAGTTCTCGCAGAAAATTTTGAGTTCATGTTTTTTTCCTTCCGTAATTGGCAAACCAAAATTGCGCGTGCGTTAAGGTCCAAACCGACCGATGAGGCACAATTGCCGCGGCTATCCCTCAGGAGACGCTCGTTCGGCGAGAGGTCGCACTAAGTAATTGCCGTTCGCGGCGTCAGCGAACAAAAGAATTAGGAAAAGTGACCTTCGGCGCCTGTTTCGGTCCCCGAGCACCCCATAATGGGGGAAATTGTTTTTGATTCCGTAGCCGCGTCAGATGCTGGCAATACAGACGAGAATCAATTCGACGGGCTCCTCGCGCGAACTCGTCGTGGGGAACCTGATCCGGCCTGCGAATCAGTCCGGCAGCATGAGTTAGAAATTCGCGTAGCGGTCCGTACGCGACGATCCTAGCCGGCCTTCTCGGTTGAATCTCTATCACTCATGTCGCTCGCGTATTCGGTCGGATCGCTCGCATTCCAATGAGCAAACGCCGCCGCGCGCTCCGCGCACTTGTTGCAGTGGCCGCAATGAAGTCCATCGACGGGTGCGAGACAAGAAAACGTCAGCTCCAGCGGCATCCCTTGCCCGAGCTTCATCACGCATCGCTTGGAAAGCGTTTCAAACGGCCGCACGACCCGGAACTCACGGCCCGTCGCCTGCGCGATCATCGCCTCGAATCGCGCGAAGAACTCGGGCGTGGCATCGTCGAATGGATTCGCGGCCAGCGTCGCCAGCGCCAGTCCGGCAATGCCGTGCATCACGCACCATAGCGACGGCTTCAACAACAGCAGCGGATTGCGGCCGGGCAAAAATACCGCCTCGTCCGGCGAGCGGTTGTCGGGGACCGCCTGTCCCGTCATGCTCCAATGCCCGGCATACAAGTCGCCCACCGGCATGTCGAGTTCCACGAGGCGAGCGAGCTTCGGCCGCGCCATGTCGGCCAGCAACTCCGTCACGGCACGCAATTCGTGCGTTTGCCAGACGCAGCCGGAGCGAACGTAAAATGGCTGGACTCGCCATCCTTCATCCAGCATTTGGTGCAGCAAGATGGCGCTGTCGAGACCGCCACTGAGCAACAGGCCGATCGACGCCGAATTGGCAGAAAACGGCTCGTCGGGGAATGGAAGCGTCCTCGACATCTGGCGATACGACCTAAACTCAAGAAAACAAAACCTTCGTCCCGCAAAACAGCGGCAAAATCCAGCAAATTTGACCAATCGCAGCCCACGGTTTTGCCGGTTGGCAGCATTCTCCGACGAGTCCAAAATACGCCCCCGTGCCGATTTTGTCGACGGTCGACCCCCGAAACCTCCCGCCCACGGTTTTTTTGACGTGCCTTACTTTCACTTTGCGGGTAAAATAAGGGAACGCTTGGCTTTGCGCCGCGAGATCCCGACCGCGATCGTGCGAAGTTGATCGAGGTCGCCGCCGCTCTCATAAAGCGCCAGCCGCCAAGTAAGATTTGGAACAGAATTCACATACCTCGTCCACGGCGCCGGCCAAACGGCGACGCGATCTGGAGCCAATCCCGTTTGGCCGACGCGGTAAGTTTTCGACTTCACTGCCGACGTTTCGAGAACCGTGGATGCACTCGTCCATGCAACCTATGCCGAAATCTTTTTGCAATCGTGCATTGCTGGGCTGTGTGGATTCAGTCTGTTCGAAGCACCTGAAAACGGCTCGATTGCCGTTGGTCAATCGCTGTTCACCCAGCGCGATGCGGGTTTTGTCAATTGTCATGTTATCCGCCGGGTTAGCGGCTATGTGTCCCCGGTCAGCCGAAGCATTGGTCGTTGTATCGCCAGGCACCGACGTCGCGCCGACTGGCACAAGTGATCCAGGCTGGAACAACGTCACTGTTGCCGGCGGTCGAAACTTTATCTATCTCGGTGACGGCTGGGCGATCTCCGCCCGCCACGTCGGCCCGCAGATTACGGACGCCGCCAATCTGCAAGCTCTGCAGTTTTCCACGGGATCCTTTAACCTCATCAAGAATCAAAATTTCATCGTCGATAACCCGGCAAGTTTGACACTGGGTGGCGCCACAGTGGCTCACCCATTGCCGCCCGATCCTTATGAGTCGGACCTCCGATTGGTGCGGCTAGATACCGACCCGGGACTTCCTTCGATCTTCGACGCCAATCCCAAATTTACGATTCCGTCGCAACCGCCTGCGGTCGTCTCGCAAGTGATGGTCGTCGGTAGCGGACCGAGCAGAAATAGTGGCGAGACAAATTGGAACTCCAGTTGGCAAACCGTGCCTCCCAATGCCGGGCCAGTTGCTTTCACAGGATTTACCGCGTCTAACCAGCCGCAAGACATTATCAAGCGCTGGGGTACAAATAATCTTGTGAACGCGAATTCCGTCTCAAATATCCTTAACCAGGTTCTTTCTCCAACCACGGGGGTGGTCGCGTTAGTGACGCCGGACGGTTACACCCGCGATGTCGCATCGCTTGTTGCCTCATTTGATCAGAACGTCGGATCACCCAGCTATGAAAGTCAAGTGGTTCCCGGCGATTCTGGCTCGGGCGTCTTCTATAAGAATGGCAACCAGTGGAACTTAGTTGGCATCGCCGACGCCCAATTCATCTATACGAATCAACCGGGGCTTACCGCCATGTACGGCGATCTCACGACCTATATTGATCTCGCCTACTACCATGATCAGATCTTTAACATCATCAACGCGCATAAGAACTACTCGATCAGCGGCGACATCAATCTCGACGGAAACTTGTGTGGCGATGGTTCCCCCGCCTGCGGATCGAGCGACGTCGCAGCCTT
>DASYDU010000183.1:0-23671 GCA_036499445.1 Lacipirellulaceae bacterium | reverse complement strand
GTGGCCGGCCTGGCCGCCGACCCCACGATCGGCGGTGCGGGCTTCGCCTTTAGCGGAGCGATGGCACTTACCAACAACGGACTCATCTCCTCGCAGGTCAGCGGACGGACGATCACCGTCAAACCCGATACGTTCACCAACACAGGTACGCTCGAGGCCACGAACGGTGGCAGCCTGGCGGTGCCTTTGGGTTACACGCAAACCGCTGGAATCACGCGGCTCAGCGGCGGCGGCACAATCACGGCGCTCGACCCGATCGTTGCGAACAAGCTGAATACGATCACCGTCGGAGGAGGCCGGCTCGAGGGGAATGGCACGATCATGGCCAATGTGGCGAATTCCGGCACGATCGCGGTCTCGCCCGGTTCGGCCGCGGGAACATTACCGATCACCGGCGACTTGACGCTCGCGTCGACCTCGGCACTTCAATTCGAGATTGGTGGCCCGCATCCGGGCGTCGACTTCGACACGCTCTCCGAAGCGGGCAGCACGGCGCTAAATCTTGCGGGCACGTTGAGCGTAGCGCGGCTGAACGGGTATCTGCCAGCTGCCGTCGACGCCTTGGTCATCATCAGCTCGAATCAACCGATCACCGGCATGTTTTCCAACGTGGTTGGCGGTCACGTGATGGCCACGGACGGCGTCACTTCTTTGAGAGTGTCTGTGGTTGGCAATCACGTGGTCTTGAATTTGCTCGACGGCGACTACAACCATAACGGCATCGTTGACGCCGCCGACTACACGATGTGGCGCGATACGATGGGCCAAACGGGTCCCAGGTTGGCCGCCGACGGCAACGGGAACAACCAAATTGACGCCGGCGATTACACGGTCTGGAAAACAAACTTCGGCCAGGTCGCCGGCCTCGGCTCAGGGGCCAATGCGTCAACGATCAAATCCGTGCCCGAGCCGGCGAGCATTCTTTTGCTGTGCATGGGCTTGGCGAGCGTTTGTGCGCGGCAGCGACACTAGCCAGCGCAAAAAAGCAGTCCGGGCGGCTCGAAAGCCGGCACCGGACTGCGCCCCCCTGGGAAAGCCAATTGAATCGTTGATAGCGGACGATCGAGCCGGAATTGGCCGCGGGTTAAGCGAGCTAAACTGCCAGCGGAATCAACCCGATTGTCGCTAGCTGGCGGCTGGCCGTTGTCTGCCGTGTGCGAATCGCTTAGCGGCATTGGAGTTATCGGCAGGCGGCTGGTCAACCTTTGGCAAAGTGTGCCGAATCTGCGGCGTCGCACATCTGGCGAATCTGGGCGCAATTTACCTCACATTGACTGGTCAAGTTTGCCGATCAAGTGGAGTGTAAGGGCCCGGGCCCTAGGTCCGTGCCTGCGCGCTCGGATCATGCAGGCAACGGCCGGTGCCAAGATAGAACCGGTGGAAAGGAATCTCGCCGTGTCTAAAGTCACGTCATTTTTGGAATGGATTGTCCGGCTGCCGCTGGTTTGGGGAAGCGTGGTTGCGCTAGCATTCTACGCCACGATTACCAATCAATGGGTCGATAGCCCAAGCGGCGGCAAATGGCTCACGAAGCACCATCTGGAGTTTCTTACCAGCGTGATCGCGCTGTTGCGGCAGTACACGGCCGGCCACCGCGTGGAATATGTGATCTGCACGATTTTCTTCGTGGGCCTGGCGGCGATCGTGATTCGGTTCATTCATCTGGCAGGCCAGTTTGCGTCGCTCGATCGAATTGAGCTCGACCCGATCCCGATTGGCGGACAGCCGGCTTCGGCCAGCGAAGGCTTGCTGGCCCAATTGGCTGAACTGCCGCCGGCGCTTCATCAACATTGCTTGACGCGGCGGCTTCACGACGCGATTGAGTTCGTGCGTCGCAAGGATTCCGCCGAGTCGCTCGACGATCATCTGCGCCATTTGCAGGAAATGGAGTCGATTCATTCACAATCGGCCTACGCTTTGCTGCGGCTGATTGTGTGGGCGATTCCGATCCTGGGCCTGTTGGGCACGGTGATCGGAATCACGATGTCGATCGGCAATTTGAATCCGCAGACGCTCGAGCAGTCGGTGACGAAAGTCACGGGCGGCCTGGGCATTGCCTTCGACCACACGGCCGAGGCGCTTTCGCTCACGATGGTGCTGATGTTTCTGAAGTCGTGGGTGGAGCGGGTGGAAGATCGGCTGATGGCTGAGGTCGACGCGCGCGTGGCGGAGGAATTGGTCGGCCGGTTTCAGGCGAGTGCCGGCGCAAGCGATCCGAATGTCGCCGCGATCCGCAGAATGTCGGAACAAGTGATCGACGCGGTGGAGGACCTAGCGGCGCAGCAGGCGAAGATTTGGAAGGCATCGATCGACGAAACGCATCAGCAATGGGCGGAAGTGAGCGTCGCGGCGGGCAAGGTGGTCAAGGAATCGCTTTCTTCGACGGTTCGCGAAAGTCTTGATCGCCACGCTCAATTGCTCAACGAAGGGGCCGAGAAACACGCTACGACGCTCGCGACGTCGGCGACGAACTACGTGGGCCAAATGAGCCGCGGGGCGCAGGAAACCACGACCCGGCTGCGCGAAGGCCTGGAAAAACTAGCCGAACTACTGGTTGAGGCGCTGCAGCAGCATGGCGAAGTGCTGATTGCCGGCGAAAAGGATTTGGCCGAGGAAAATCGGCGGCATTTTTCCGAGGTCGAGTCGGCCTTGGGCGAGTCGATGGCACGGGCGGCCGACCGGCAGGAAAAACTCGTCCGCCAAAGCGAGAACCTACTCAAGGAAATGCAAAACGCGCTGGTGGAAGCTGCGGAAGCCACGGTGCGACAGCAAGAGCAACTGATCAAACAAGGCGACGTGATGCTGCAGGTGGTTGGCGCCACCGGCCAGGTGAAACAACTGGAAGAGGCGCTGAATGAAAACCTCTCTAGCTTGGCACAGGCCCACAACTTTGAAGAAACCGTCCTCAATCTTGCGGCGACGATCCAACTCTTGAGCGCCCGATTGAATCGCAGCCTGGATCGGCCGCCGAGCGTTGAGCTCACTGGGAAGAAGCCGCCTGCACAAGCCGCATGAGCCGTGCCCGAGTTCGCGACAATTCGAATCCTGTTCAGCTCTTCCCTTTTGTGGCGGTGCTGTTGTGCACGATGGGGTCGCTGCTGGTGATCTTGGTTGTTGTCGCGCGGTGCTCGTGGGATCACGGGCTGCAGCAGGCCGCGGTGAGAAGGCAAGCCGACCCTGAGGCCGCAAAGCGCGTCGATGAAGTTCGCCAGAGGCTTTCGGCGGTCCACAGCTACGTTGAGCAACTGGGGACGGTGCGCGCGCAGGCCGAAGAGAAGCTGCGCGGCGACCAATTGCAGCTGAGCCACCTGGAAGATCACATGCGTCGGCTGCAAGACCAGCTGGGATCGCTTCGCAACGCGGCGGGCGAGCTAGATGGTTTGGAGCACGAACACTACGACGACCGGGCACAAGCCGAGCGGGAGATCGCCAGGTTGGGCCAACTGATCGAAGACCAGAAGAAGGACGTCGAAGAGCTAAAGCGGAACGGCAACAACAAGCCGCGCTCGTACGCGATCGTTCCTTTCATTGGTCGCAATGGGACGCGGCGACCGCCGATTTACGTCGAATGCCGCGGCAAGGAATTGATCCTGCAGCCCGAAGGAATTCATCTCACCGAAGACGACTTTGTACCGGAACTTGGTCCCGGTTCGCCGCTGACCGCGGCATTGCGGGCGGCTCGCGAGTATCTGGTTGGCCAAAACGCAGTTTCTGGCGCAGACCCCGAGCCGTATCCTCTGCTGCTTGTGCGACCGAAAGGCGAGTACGGGTTCTACGAGTCGCGTGCGCTATTCGAGCGGTGCGGGATCCAATTCGGCTACGAGCTGGTAGACGGCAATTGGGATCTCAAGTACCCGCCGGCCAATCCCGAGCTTGCCGCCCGCGAAAATCAGGCGATCGAGCTGGCCCGCGGGCGAGTGAAGGCGCTGGCGGCCGCCGCGCCGGGCATGTTGCGCCGTGACCGCGACGAGGACGACGACGAGGGCGACTCGGGCGATGATTTTGCTGGTGGCGCGAGTGGCGGCGGCGGGCGCTACGGCGGCGAGGGCATGAACGGTGACGGCCGTTCAGGAACGGCGAGCGGCGAGCTTGCTGGGGTTGGTCCCGGTGACGTTGTACATACTGCCGGACCCGGCTTGGGCGCGGACGGTCAGGGCGCTCGACCTGGGCTCGTCATGGGCGGTGGCGGCGCGGCGAGTGGAGCACCAGTCACGACGAGTGCTTCAGGTTCAATCACCGCCAATGGTGGTCAACCCGGCGGCGCCGCATCCGGCGAGTCTCAAGACTCTGGTCTGCCGAATTTGTTAGCCGACGCGCGAAGCGGAGGCGCGAGTGGCGGAAGCACAAGTGACGGAAGCGCGAATAACGCAGCCGCGACTAGTCAAAATAATCCGAGCGGCGGTTTGGCGTTAGCATCGGGAGCGCCGTCAGCAACGTCGAATGGTAGCGGAGCGTATTCCTCCAGCGGCAACGGCGCGTATTCGTCCGGTGGCAGCAGTTATGCGTCTGGCGGCAACGCGCCGACCAACGGCGCGCTTCCCGGCGATACTGCCCCCAGGTCACCGGGTGCGACGATCATTGGTTCGGCCGATGGCTCGAGTACGGCGGCCGCCGCCGTCACGATTGGCCGCACCGGTTCTCGGGATGTTGCGGCGGTGGATGACGACGACGAGGCCCACCCTCCGGCGCCAACTGGCCCCGGAATGTACCGCGAGCGGCCCCCGGAGCATCTGGCAGCAACGCCGCGCGACGACAAGCCGCAGGAAAAGCATCACGCGCGCGGGAAGAATTGGGCGCTGGTTGATGCGAATTCGCAGGCCACGCCGATTCGCCGCACGATTCAAGTGGTGGTTCGCGGGGATCGAGTGTCGATTTTGCCGGAAGGTGCTTCCGCAGCAGCTGCAGCCGCGGCAGGCCGGGAGATTTCGCTCTCCGGAAATAGTCGGGAGACCTACGAGCCATTTGTGACGGCGCTCGAAACACAAATTCAAGATTGGGGCATGGCAGGCAAAGGACTCTACTGGCGGCCCGTGCTCGACATCAATATCGGGCCAGACGGCCAACAACGCGCGGCCGACATCACTCGGCTGCTGAAGAACAGTGGCATCGAGCTGCGGGCCAGCTCGGCGATCGCCACGCAGAATCAAGGCACCATAAACCAAGGGACTAACGGCGGTGCGAGCAGTTCACGATGAGTTTGCCGAAGCTTTCGGGCAGGACTCGTTTCTCGACATTCTGACGAACGTTGTGGGAATCATCATCCTGCTGGTGCTGATGGTAGGGTTGCGCGCGTCGCATGACGCGCGCGGGATGACTGACGCCCAGCTCCAAGCCTCTGCTGTGCCGGCGGCCTCGGAAAACGAGCTGCAAGAGGCTTGCAGCACCGCCGTGACGGCGGAACGCGGCGTCCACGATCTGGTGACGCAAGCGGTCAACGTGCATGAAGAAACGGTGTTCCGTGATCGCGAACGCGCTTATCTGGCCACGTTCGTCACGGGCGTTGAGCAAGAAATCGTCTCGCGGCGGGCAAAGCTGAGCGTCGATGAGCAGCGCGACTTCGATCTTCGACGGCAGTTGGCGGACGCGCAACAGACACTCGACAATTTGACGCGCGAGCAGGTGGCGCTGGTGTCGCAGCCGGCACCGGTCGAGGTCATTGAAAACGAGCCGACGCCGCTAGCCCGTCCGTCAACCGGCAAGGAGCTAACGTTGACGTTGGCTGAGGGGCACGTCGCGATTGTCCCCGTCGAGGAATTGATGAAGGAAGCGAAGAAGGACGTCGACCTAAATCTGCGAGATCATTTAAAGCTCCGCGATGAATATGTAAATACGGTCGGACCGATCAATGGATTTCGCATGCGTTTCCGCCTGCGGAAAGTGTCCGTAAGTCGTCCGCGCAGTGGAGGCGTGGACGAAGTCGCGACGATGGTCGTGCCGGATCGTTGGGAGTATCTGCCGACTTCCGCGCCGATCGGCGAGCCAGTGGATCAGGCATTGTTGCGCGGCTCGGAACTCTGGCAGCAATTAAAAGCGATGTCGCCCGATACATCGATCGTTCGAATGGCTGTCTATCCGGACAGCATTTCGGATTGCCACCGGTTGAAGCAGGCATTTAGCCAGGCCGGCTACGCGACGGATGAAGTTCCGATGCAACGGAACACGAAGCTGGTATTTTCGCCCTATGGAATCAAGACATACGCTCAGTGATACGGGGCGCGGTTGGGACTGTTTTTATTCAGTCGTCATGGCGATTGGCCCGCAACAAATCGGCCAGTGTCAATTTGTCTAATTCTTGATGGGCGGCGCTGGATGCGTGGCAGAGCGCCGTCAGGACTCGCTTGTGGACTTCGGGCGAAAGTCCCTCCAGCTCGGGCACGCTGGGATTCAGCGGGTTGTCGAACGATTCGACGATGTCCTTGAGAGAGATTTGCTCAGGCGGCCGCGCGAGGCAGTACCCGCCGTCGACGCCGCGCGTCGAACGCAATAGGCCGTGCGTCACCAGGCTGCGGAGAATCTGCAACAAGAATCGCTCCGGCATCTGGCCGTCGCCGGCCAGTTGGCTGCACGGGATCGGCACGCCGCGCTCGCCGCCCGCCAATTGCAGCGTGGCATGGATCGCGTACGCGATGGTTCGTGAGACTTTCATGTCCGCTTGCAGCGTCAGCGCGCGCTGCTCAACGCGCCTCGACTTCCGCTCCGCAAGAATCGTTCGTAGCTCAGCCGCTCATCTCTGATTTGAGAAGATAACGGAAGAATGCCCAGGAGGAATGCCTAGTGGTCGATGAGATTCCTCAAAGCGATCAAACCGTCCGATAAGCCAGCGACAAACTAATTCCGTCCGATAAGAACGATTCTCTTCTAACACTGCTGAGGGCTACCGTCAATTGAAGCGACTATTGCAAATACGTCTCAACACGGCGTCTTAAAGTCCATGTTGTTAGTTCAGTTTTCGCGTGAAACGAATCGGCAAATCGCCTGTAAGCGTTGTGCCGCCGCGATTAGCGACCAAACGCACAGACCATATGACGCACAAGTGATGAGCGCTGCATGGGCGAACGACAACACGTCATAACGACGTATGCGAAAAACTCGCATATCGTTCGGCTGCAATATCTGGTGGTTATCCGCAGTCACGCGGCTGACGTTCGTCGTGCGGCTGCCAGATCGCGTGGCAGAATAAAACCGCCGCTCCAACGACCAGCATTGAATCGGCGATGTTAAAGTTGGGCCAGCGCCATGCGTCGCTCCACTGGAAGAGGATCCAGTCGCGTACCCGGTTCCCGGAGGGCGTGATGCTCTGTCCCATTCCCGGCCAGAGGCGCTCGGCAAGGCCGAGTCGATCGTAGAGGTTGCCTAGGATGCCGGCCATGACACTTCCCAGCGAGGCGGTCAACCAAAGATCGCGCGCGGCACCAAACCAAAAGAGCCAAGAGAGAATTGCCAATGCGGCGGCGACGCTGAGCGCGGCAAATAGCCAAGTCATTCCCTGGCCCATGCCGAACAACGCGCCGGGATTGCAGCTGAGTTGGACGCCGACGTAGTTTGGCCAGAGCCAATGCACGGCGCCGCCCGCAAGCTCAGGCCAGGAAAAGACCCAGCCTTTGGTCACTAGATCGGCTGCGCATCCGGCAGCGGCGATCAGCGTAAACAGGAAATAGCGGCTGCGTGGCACGCCTGGCATCGGTGATCCTCCTGACACCTGCAAATCCGTTCGACCTCCGCACGAGGTCGCGCTGCGAGCCGGGAATCAGCGAGGGATTCCGCGCCGCTCAGCGGCCTTCCTGCGCCTCGGCACATTTGATGCACACTGGCGTAAAGGGAAGCGCATTGAGCCGGGCCTTGGCAATTTGTCCGTCGCACTGCACGCATTGCCCATAGCTCCCGTCCGAGATTCGATCGAGCGCCGCTTCGATTAGTCCGAGCATGTCTTCATCCGATTCCATGAGGCTGATCGTGAACTCCTGCTCGAAGTTGTCGCTGCCGAGCTCGGCCATGTGGATTGGCATGCCGGCGTTTTCGCTCCCCTCCATGCCCGATTTTCGCAGAGCGACTTGGGCCATCGTAGTAACGTCGCCGCGCAAGCGCGCTCGAATCGCGTGGAGCTTTTCCTTGAATGCCAGCATCTCGGACTTCTTCATCGATAGTTCTCCCCAGTTGCATTCATCCCTTGGCCGCGCCGATTTCAGACAATCGGGCCAAGACCCGCCATTGTAAATCTGGCTTATCGGGATGTCCAGCAGCCGGCTTTTGCCGGCCCGTTTTTGATCCGAGTTGCGACACCAGAGACTGCATAGTAGACTCTTACTAAGTCGTTCCGTGCTAGGGATTTATTATTTTTAGATTGGCGACGGGCTAGCATTTTAGGGCGACGGGGACACTTCGTGGACTGTTGATCGCGGCCACGACACGCGAACCGCCGGCCGCTTTTTTTGGTGTCGGCTCGGATTGCAATCTGCCCAGGGAGTTGGCGTTGGCAAGTGCCGTCAAAACCACCACCGAGCTCGCCTACCAGCGCTGCATCCGGCCGGATTGCGCCGCGACGTACGATGTCGGCGCCGTGAAAACGAGTTGTGACGCGTGTGGCTCGCTGCTCGACGTGGCCTACGACTGGGACGCGCTGGCGGTCCCCAAATCGATGGCGTTTTTTGAGCAGAAATGGAGCCGCCGCCATGACCCGCTGTGCCTGAGTGGCGTTTGGCGGTTTCGTGACTTGCTGCCGTTTGCCGCGCCGGAAAAAATCGTCACGATCGGCGAGGGGCAGACGCTGCTCCATACCTGCGACGGCGTTGGCCGCTTCGTCGGTATCAAGGCGGGTGGACTGTTTCTGCAATATGAAGGCATGAACCCGTCGGGCAGTTTCAAAGACAATGGCATGACGGCCGCCTTCACACACGCTCACACGACGGGCGCTCGCCGGGCGGCTTGTGCCTCGACCGGGAACACGAGTGCTTCGCTCGCTTTGTACTGCGGCGTGAGCAAGCTGATGCAGGCAATCATCTTCATTGGCTCGGGTAAGATCAGTTACGGAAAACTTTCGCAGGCGCTCGATTACGGAGCGCTCACGTTGCAGATCGCCGGCGACTTCGACGATGCCATGCACCGCGTTCAGCAGGTGAGCCAGCAACAAGGCATTTACCTGGTGAACAGCGTGAACCCGTTCCGGCTCGAAGGCCAGAAGACGATCATGTACCGTGTGCTCGAAGGCTTGCGCTGGGAGGTGCCGGATTGGATCGTGGTACCGGGCGGCAACCTCGGCAATAGCAGCGCCTTCGGCAAGGCGTTTCACGAGCTCTTCGAGCTGGGCCTCGTCGAGCGGATGCCGCGGCTGGCGGTGATCAATGCGGCCGGCGCCGATACGCTGTACCGACTTTACGAGCAGCAAAAGCTGCGATGGAACGGCGGGCGGCCGGACGCGAGCACTATCAACAACTATTTTGCGGAGATGGATGACGCGAAGCGAAAAGCTTCGACGATCGCGAGCGCCATCGAGATCAATCGGCCGGTGAACCTGACGAAGTGTCTGCGTGCCCTCGAATGGTGTGACGGCGTCGTGCGCGAGGTGAGCGACGAGCAGATGCTCGACGCGAAGGCACAGGTTGGCGCGCATGGATTAGGATGCGAACCGGCGAGCGCGGCGAGCGTGGCCGGCGCCAAGCTGCTTCGCGAGGAAGGAGTGATCGCGCCGAGCGAGCGCGTAGTTTGCATCCTTACGGGCCATCAACTCAAGGATCCGACCGCGACAGTGGCCTACCATACGGCGGACCAAAACGAATTCAATCGCGTGCTGGGGAGCCGGGGAGTGAGCCGGGCGGCGTTTGCCAATCGGGCCGTGCAGGTCGAGAACGATTTGGACGATATTGTGCGGGCAATTCAGCTGAATAGTTGAATTGGGGCGCGGAGAATCGCATGGATTATGTTGTTCGTATCGAGCAACACGATGGCGTTCCGCTGGCCGTTGTCCGTCGTCGCGCAAGTTTACAGGAACTTCCCAAAGTAGTTCCCGAGGCATGCGGCACGGTTTGGAAATTGATCAAGGCGCAGCAAATCGCGGGTGCGGGACGGCATGTCGCGGTGTACCTTGACGACCAAATTAACCTGGAAGTGGGAGTCGAGCTGGCGAGCCCTGCGGTCGTAAGCGGCGAACTTATAAGTTCGAGCACCCCGGCGGGCAAGGTCGCTACGACAACGCATTTTGGACCCTACCAATTGCTCACCGACGCGCATCGTGCGATCCGCGATTGGGGCGCCTCCGGGGGCCACGCGATGGCCGGAGTGAATTGGGAAATTTATGGCCACTGGATCGATGAGTGGAACCGCGATCCAGCGAAGATTCGCACCGAAATTTTTTATTTGCTGAGTGAACAGCCATGAAAGTCGCAGTCCATGGAGCGGCGGGGCGAATGGGACAGCGCGTGACTGCGCTTGCCAGTGCGAATCCGCGGTTTAAGGTCGTCGCCGCGCTCGAATCGGCCAATCATCCGTCGCTGGGAAAAGACGCGGGGCTGCTGGCGGGCGTCGGCGAAATTGACGTGCCCCTGGCGGTTGTCGGTGAGTCGGACGCCGACGTGGTGATTGATTTTTCGGTGCCGGATGCGGCGGTAGCGGTCGTCGCGCATTGCCTCGCGTTTGGCAAGCCGCTGGTGCTGGCAACGACGGGCCTGGACGCTCAGCAGCAAGATTATGTTCGGCAAGCCGCCAAGAAGATTCCCATCGTTTGGGCGCCGAGCATGAGCACGGCCGTCAATGTGGCGATGAAGCTCACGCGAATCGCCGGCGAGGCGCTCCGTAAGTTGCCGTCGGGCGTGGACGTCGAAATCATCGAACGGCATCACCGGTTCAAGGAAGACTCGCCCAGCGGCACGGCGCTCCGCTTTGGTCAGATCGTCGCGGACGCTATGGGACAGACGGAACAGGTGCATGGCCGTGAGGGCCGCCCGGGCAAGCGACCACAATCTGAAATTGGCTATCACGCCGTGCGAACTGGCGACAATCCTGGCGAACACACAATCGTGTTTGGCATGCTAGGCGAAACGCTGGAACTGCGAGTCGCAGCTTCGAACCGCGACTGCTACGCCCAAGGCGCCCTCTTGGCCGCCGAATGGCTATTCAAGAAGCCACCAGGGCTCTATGGCATGGACGACGTGCTAGGCCTGTAGCGAGCTACTGCTGGCCGGTAACTGCATTATTCCGCGATGCAATAAAGGCTGTGCTCGCCGCGTAGGTAGAGCTCTTTGCCGACGATTGCCGGCGAGGCGTCAAAGGTGTCGTCCAGATGGTTCTCGGCCAGCACTTGGACGTCGTCGGCCGTGGCATCAATCACTGCGGCGTCGCCGCTGCGGGCCAGGAAGTAAACGCGCCCGGCTGCGCCGACAGGCGAAGCATAAATGTCTTTGAGCGAATCGGGCAATCGCTTCTTGTCGATGATCACGTCGCCGGTCTTCGCGTCGACGACCGTCAGGATACCGGCTCGGTCCTTAGTGTAGAACAGTCGGCCACCCATCGCGAGTGGCGACGAGACATAGGGCGTCCCCTCGTTGTGATGCCAGGCGATCTTGTCGGTGTCGGTGATGTCGCCTGTCGAATCGAGCGGGATGGCGTAGATCGCGTAGCCGCGGAAGCCGGTGACGCAATACGTCAGATCGCCGACGGCCACCGGCGAGGGAATCGGGTTCGCCATTTGACCACCACATTCCCAGAGGACTTTGCCGGTCGACAATTCGTAGCCGCGGGAGCGGTTCTTGCCGTTGACCACGATCTGGACGGCGCCATTCCGTTCGAGGACTAAGGGCGTGGCCCAGGTGGTGTGGTAGTCTTCCTTGTCTTTATTCACGCGCCACTTCTCCTCACCTGTCCGTGCGTCGAGCGCAGTGAGGTAGGACGGCCCTTCTTGGTCCCAGTTGATGACGAGCGTGTCGCCATAGAGAGCCGGCGACGTTCCTTCGCCGAAGCTGAACACGATTTTTGCCTTGCCGAAGTCGGTCTTTTGCCAGAGGGGCTTGCCGTCCATGTCGTAGGCGTAGAGGCCGCGCGATCCGAAATAGCAGAATACGCGCTTGCCGTCGGTAATTGGCGAGGCCGAGGCGAAGCTGCCGGTTTCGTGAGTTCCCTCGTGCGGCACTTCCTCGCAGGCCGTCTGCTGCCAGAGCGTTTTGCCGGTCTTGCGATCGAGGCACATCACGACGAATTGGTAGACATTGGTGGGCGGCTTGGGCGGGCCCATTCCCATCCCGCCGCGAGGTCCGCCGCGTCCAGGTGGGCCGCCGCCCGGTGTGGCCGGCTGCGCGGCGGGCGCGGCCGCAGCTTGGTCTGCCGATTTGGCGTCGGTGGCTGGTTTCGCATCGGCTGCCGGCTTTGCGTCGGTGGCCGGTATTGCCGGGGCGGCGCCGTTATCGGTGTACGCGACCAGCCGTGCGGGCAGCCGATCGATTTGGCCAGCATCGGCGGCATCGTTCTTCGGCGGCTCGGGCTCGCGGTCGGTTTTGATTGCCGTCTGAATGAAGATTCGGTCGCCCCAGATGATCGGCGTGGCGTTTCCTTTGCCCGGTACCTCGACCTTCCACTTGATATTGGTGTGCTCGTCCCATTTGGTTGGCGGATCGGCGAGCGGCGCGGCGCCGGACGCCTCGGGTCCGCGCCATTGATGCCAATTCTGAAGCTGTTGGTCGGCCGCCCCATCGGCCCACGCCGCGACCGCCGAGAGCCAAATCACCGCACTGAAGATCGCCGTTTTCGCCATGCCTATCTACTCCGCAATAGTTGAGGTAGGTGCCGATTGCTGCGTGCCAGATGGGATGATTTGTAAACGATTCGGGCGGCGAATTCAATGTGAGGAGAGCCGGGCAAGATGGCAGAGAAATGGGCGTATGGCCAGGGACGCGATAAGAATCAGCTCAATTTGCGGCCAAAAATGAGCGGCGTGATGCGGCTCCGCCGAGAGCTACCGTCGCGCCGATTGCAAATAGCAACAGGCTGGCGGGCTCGGGGACGGCCGGAGAACCACCCAGCGAAGCGCCCGCCCCGGGACCATCGGACGTATGGCCAAAATTGTCGATCCAGACTTGATAGTCGTTTGGACCAATCATCATGTCGCCATCGCCATCGGCGCCGTCATGCGCCGACGCCACCGTTTGCCCCAACGTGTCCCGCCAGACGGTATAGTCGGCTGCGTCCACAATGCCGTCGCCGTTGTAGTCACCGGCCAGAATTGTTGCGATGACATTGGCGATAAGAGTCAGCGTCAAAGTTTGATTCTGTGCACCGGGCAGGTCCTCATCCGATAGATTCAGCGTGTAGCTTGCAGAATAATGGCCAATAGCACCGGCAGAAAACGTGGGGAAGAAGTTAACGTGATCGTTTTGGGTCAGATTGGAAAAGCTTGTCAGTCCAACATCGAACGCTCCGAGGTTGCCGCTGGTTCCCTGCACTGAGTCTAAATCGAGATTGGCCGCGAAGGCCGGTGAACCAAGGCCTCCCCAATTCGTAATCGAATCGCCCAACCCGACCGAGGTGCTGCCGATTGGCACGTCGCCAAAATCAATCGTTTCGTCGCGCTTGTTGATATTTTCGGAGTACGACGCGATGGCATGATTCAGGACGGTCAAACTCACGTTAATCGTATCGTTACCGTCCTTCGCACCGTGGCCGGCTCCACCGCCCGTCGTAATGTCGAGATTATCGATGATGACAGCGCCAGTTTTTACGCCTGGTGTTGAAGTCGTTGTATTCAAGCCGACGCTGAAAACTTTACTATCTGTCTGGTTAGTCCGAAAGGCATTGAAATTGCCGGCGAGCGTGCTTGTAGCTTCCCCCGAAGCCGTCACGGAGTAGTACGTTCCGTTGAGGCCTGCCTTATTGAGCGTTACGCTCTGCGTTCCAGGTACGACCGCGCCGGTAAACACGCGGCCCAAGTCGACGCTTTTCGTTGAGCTACCGTCGGCGCCGACAGACGCCCCTGATATCGCGATTTGGCTGTTGTTCGTTTGATTGACGAAAACCGACCAGACCCATTCCGGATGGTCTACGAAGGGATCGCGATTGCCCTGATAGTAGTTGGGATTCAAAGCGTGATCAGTGAGGTTGCCGGCGCTGCCGTAGATCAGTTGATTTCGATTACGCTCAAAACTATCGGGGACCACCGCGTAATTCCATTCGATCAGTCGATCGAGATCGCCCAAGAGTGTCCCATTATTTGCGGCCGGATTGCCTGACGCGAGCTCTAGGTCGCGGGTATTCGCTTCGCTGCCATCATATCGCACGGCCAAATAGAATTCTTCCCTCGCGATCATGCCTGCATCGGCATCACCAGGATACCAGACGGTGGCTCCTTTATCGGTCACATTGCCGTACAAACCGCCTGTTGACGTGCGCGCTCCGAAGGCGCCGCCATAGTTATTGTTGCCGCGGCTGCTATTCTCCGAAGAGTTCGCCGGTCGCAGCAAAAACAAATCGCTGCCGTCCGGAGACAATGTTCCGCCATTGCCGTTAAGATCTTCAAGTCCGCGGCTCTGTGGCCAGGTGTGCTCTCGATTCCATGGTCCGTTGCTATTCCATCCATAGATGGGCGGATTCGAGTTCGGCACAATCGCGGCTAAATCAATCGATCCACGATCATAAACGGTGAGCATGTTTCCCGGGTGGTTCGGGTCGGCGTCGGTGAGTTGCAAGCTGCTTCGCGCCGAATCGTAATTTCGCGCCATGACGGGAAATGGGTTGGTCGGACCACCCGGCGGACTAGGCGAAATAATCGTATGCAGGGCATTTTTCAAGTCCGAGCCCGTTAGAATCACGCCACCGGACACAGTGCCGTTGTAGTACGACGTGGGCGGATCGCACGAATGCGTTGAGTCGCAGATCGTCGCCACGCATGCCTGGGTCGAGAGGCCAAAAAAGACCAACGAAATCAATAATCGTTGTGCCAGCCTCATCAAATGCAGCTCCCGTCCCGGAATCGTCCCAATCCCGCATCATAACCTAGGAATACGGCCGTGCCGAGCGATTCGCGGCCGCATCACCCGAATCAGGGCGGGGATGCAGATCGTCGGCAGATCGGGCTCAGCCGAAATGAATGGCGAGTGCTGTGACCGATGCCCTACATTTGAGGGGGAGGCAAGTCGGCAGATTTCACATTTGTTTAGGTGGTTTGGGCAAACTTTCCCGCTTCCCGCTCAAGCATTTCGGTGTTTTATCCGATACCACCAGTATAACTCCGCGCTGCGGGGAGCACTGGCAGATTCGCACTTTTCCACAGGTACGAGCGAGCGGCGTAACGTCCTTGTCGGCGACTCGGAAAACTCCACATTCAAGAAAAATCAGCAGCGAAAGCGTTATGAGCACCTCCACCACGTCGCCTGCGGGCAGCGCCTCCTATCAACTTGCCCGGGAACGTTTTGGCCGCCAGACCATGGCGGCTACATACGCTTCGGAATACAGCAACCGTTGGCGTGATCGCCGCGAGAAGGCGTGCATCGTGCATTGCTTGGAATCGATTCCTCGCGGCAGTCGCGTGCTCGATCTGCCTTGCGGCACGGGCCGGTTGACGCGCTTGCTTGTGGAACGCGGGTACAGTGTGACGAGCGCCGACGCGTCGGAGGCAATGCTGTCTCGGGCTCGCGACAATTATCGCAATTACCAAGAGCAGCACGCGGGCAAGGCACCCTTAGTGCGATTTGAGGTGCGCGACGTACTGGCGACGGGCTTTGCAAACGATGAGTTTGACGGCATTTCGTGCATTCGATTGTTTCACCATTTCGAGGACGCGCAGACGCGTCGCAAAGCGCTTGGCGAGTTGCGTCGCATCTGCCATGGACCAATCGTGGTTACGTTTCTTAATTCATTCGCCTTGGACCGCTTCACCTCTTCGCTCAAGGCGCGGCTGCGCGGGCGCAAGCAATTGAGTCAGCGGCCGATCTCGTTCAAGACATTTTCAGCCGATATCGCGGCCGCGGGCCTCAAGATCGAACGGCAAATTGCCGCTCATTGGGGAATCTCGTCGCGATGGTTTCTGGTGTTGAGCCGATCTGTGAATTGAGAGCCAGGGTGTCCCCACCTGCGCGCATTTGACGGGTGAAACCGTGAGTCACCATTGCCTGTTTGCGTCCAACGAAGTCGAGCGGCTGCTTACGGCCAACGGGCTTACCGATCTCGACGCGGCGTTTCGATTGGGCGAGCCCCTGTCCGGCATGCATGAAGTGCGGGCCAGCCGCCATCAGGTCAAGCGTGTCGTCCGCTGTGTCTTGAATGATGCCACGAGCCAGGCGGACGTCTACATCAAGCGTCAGTGGCGGCGGACGCGATGGATTCCCCGTCCGGCCGATATTCGGCGCGGCATCGGACTAAAGTGCTCACCAATCCATGAGTGGCAGGGATTGCGAATCCTGCAAGACGCCGGGCTCAACGTGGCGGAGCCGCTAGCACTGTTTTGGCAGGGCTGGGGGTTTTCGCGCGGGGCGGTGGTCACGCGAGCCGTGCCGGCACGGTGGTCCATCGCCGACATGCTGTTGGGCGGCGATCTGCAACAGATGGCGTCCGAGCGGCTCGGTTCATTGATTGAGGCGGCGGTCGACGTGGTCGCTCGGCTACGGCGGGCACGTTTGTCATGGCGCTCGATGAAAGCCAAGCACTTCTATCCCGAGGAAATGGCGAACGGCCAATGGCGGATCTGGCTGATTGACTGCGAAGGCGTGTATCCAGGCGCCACCGAGCGCGACTGCCGACGAGACTGGCGACGCTACCTCGGGTATATCAGCGCGCGGTCGCCCAGCTTGCGAGATGCCTTTCTCTCGGCGTATGGTTTGGCAACTGGCACTTAGCGGCGCTGCGCAAGAGCTGTCGCCAACCGCGTTGCTGTTCGCGGCCGGCCGTTGATGCGAGCCGGTGGAAGCGGGCTTTATCGAGGTCGATCACCCATAGCTGCCCGTCGGGTGCGACGATGAAATTGCCCAGGTTGGTATCTGCCAGGCTGACCCGCAGCTGCCGCAGGCGGTGCCAAAGCTCGTTGAGCTGGCGCCATAGAATCTCGTTGGTCGACTGCGCGGCCGGTTCCTGTCGCGCGAAATACGACCGTACCGTCCGGCCTTCTACGTAGGGATACATCAGGAATGAGTCGCCGCGGAAACATGCCCAGCGGTTCTCGACGCAGGCAACGGGCCGGGGAGTGGCAATCCCCGCATTGGCCAGCCTATGCACGGCCGACCAGGTGGACCATGCACGCGACGGCTGCACCGCTTGTTTCAAGGCGTGTCGACGCGTGGGCTCGACGTAGTGCTTCAGCACGAAGCGCTGGGAACCCCACTGCAAACGAACCGTCCGCCGCGCACCGACGCAACGGAGCGGCTCGCCGCGATCGACCAACGCATTCGGTTCTCTCCAGAGCAATTCGGCTAAGCCTTTGGGGAGCGAAGCGTCGCAATGGGCCACCCGCGCCTGGGACCGTCGGACGATGACAATTGTTGCAATAGCCAGGTCAGCCATTTGGCAATCCCTTGCCAACGATTTCAGTGACGCGTCGCATCGCCGTTTCGGAAGCGATGCTGGCAACGACAGCACTGGAGAGTAGCGGCCGATGAGAAGTTCTTCCCGTCTCATCGCAGCAAATCCACATGCTTCTTTAATGTTCATCGGGGGAACGCCGAATCTAGTCACATTGGTCGGCAGCGAACCAATCTGTGTGTGACGTGTCGGGCGACGGCTACAATCGGCTAAGCATTCGGCAGAGATAGCACGCGAACGATCGGCAAGGTGGATCGAACGATTGGGCGGCTTAGCTCATCCGAATCGTACAGTGCTATACACGACCCGCTTCGGCAAACGATACTAGAATCATAGTTCTATCGGCGCAGCAGGCAGAAACTTGGGGCACTAGCAATTTACGCTTACGTCCATATTGAAAAGACAGGCGGCACGACGCTCCATTCGATCTTGCGCCGCTCGTTTGGAGCTCGGCATTGCGACATCCGGCTGCCGCTTTCGAAGCGCACCCACGATAAGCGTGATCATCGCCCCTATGTCGATGCGGCCGACCTCCGCCGCGCGCGGCGGCTCTATCGCAATCTCGGCGGCATCTCTGGACACAACGTCCGAGCTTACGCAGACCTCAGCGCCGAGTGTGCGGAAATAAAGTTCATCACGTACCTTCGCGAGCCGATCGCCCGATACCGGTCTCACTTTCTCAATCGCGGCCTGCGTTACAACCGTGGCGACTTCGACCGTTGGTACGCCGATGTCCGGCTCCACAATTGGCAAACGAAAGTTGTGGCCGGCGAGCCAAACGCGGAGAAAGCCATCGAGCTGATTGCGACACACTTCGGATTCGTCGGCCTGACGGAGCGGTTCGACGAATCGTTGCTATTGTTGGGCGACTGGCTCGCGGAGGCCGAATTCCGCCCCGAATATCAACGGCTCAATCAATTGGCGGACAAGCGACGTCCGCGCGACATCGCCCGCGAGAAGTCCGACATTGGATATTTGCAGTTGGACGAAGTTCGCGCCCAGATTCGTGAGGCGAACGCTGAAGACCTCAAGGTCTACGAGTATGTGACGCAGACGGTTTACCCGCGCCAGGTGGCCGCGTACGTAGGCGATTTGGTGGCTGATTTGGAAAGCCTCCGCGAACGGAATCGACGGACCAGGCGCCTAGCGGAGCCCAAGTGGGGCTTCTTCATGCGGAACTACATTTACAAGCCGCTGCTGCATTGCCACCTGGTCTGAGCGTGTCATGCCGGCGCTGGGCAATCGACGAAGATCGCTCCGTCTTGAATGAAAAGCACCACTCCGGCAGCCGTGGCCGCTTCTTGGAGCGCCGCTTGGAGCATGACAACGGGGTCGCGGCTGACATCGAGCCGCCGCATTAGACCGTCGCCCTTCTTGGCGCCGACGGTGAGCGTGACTTTGAGTCCGCGCCGCTTGCACTTGACCTTGGTGCCGTCTTCGAGCGCGGCGTTCATCGGCTTGATGTAGGCATCCATGTAGTGGACGCCGACGCCCGATTTATCGGCGAAATTTGCCGGCAGCTTTTCTGTGGCCGCTTGATTGACGTCGCAAAGTTTCGTTTTCATGTTTGTCCAAAATGGCCGCGGATGTGCCTCACGCAATGGCGCAAAGTCGCAAAGGTTCGATGCATCGTGTCTTGGCGTCTTTGCGCCTTAGCGTGAGACTTTCTTTTTAGTTAGTGGAGTTATGTGCGCCGACTTTCACGTCGCGCCCGGACTGCTCGAGGTATAGATCGATCGCGGCGCGGAAAGCGCGGATGTGGTCGGGGGTGCTGCCGCAGCAGGCGCCGATAATGTTGGTGCCGGCCTCCAAAAGCGGTACGACGCCTTGGACCATGTCCTCCGGCTTCTCATCGTACACGACTTTCATCTCGATGAGTTTCGGCAGGCCGGCATTGGGTTGGGCCATCACAGGCAGGTTCGTGGTTTGCTTGTAGCGGAGGATCGCCTCACGGGCGCGAAGCATGTCCATTCCCGTGCCGCAATTGAGGGCGACGATGTCAGCCCCCTGCCCTTCCATGAACTCAGCAGCCCGCTCCGGGTCGATGCCCATCATGGTGCGAAAGGTTGACCCATCGAGCGTAACATCGTAGGCCATCGAGCCGATCACGCACGGCGCGCCAGCCACTTTGGCCGCGCGAATCGCGATGCCGAGCTCTTCGAGACCGGTTTGAGTTTCGATGATGATCGCGTCGGCGCCCGCGTCGACCAAGGCCCCGGCCTGCTCGGCGAACGCCTCGCGGACTTGCTGTTCGGTGAAATCGCCGTAGGGCTCCATCAGGCCGCCGAAGGGGCCGATATCGCCGATCACGTAGCCATCGCGATCACCGAACGCCTCGCGGACGATGCGGACAGCAGCCTGGTTGACTTCGACTACTTTATCGCGGCAGCCGTGGCGGTTGAGCATAATCCGCGAGCCGCCAAAGGTGTTGGTGAGGATGCAGTCGGAGCCAGCCTCCGCGTAACGGCGCTGGATCGCGAGCACCCTTTCCGGATGCGTGAGGTTCCAGGCTTCGCCGCAGCCACCTTGCTCCAGGCCGGCGAACATGAGCTGCGTGCCCATCGCGCCATCGCCGAGGAGCGGTCGTTCTTTCAGCGCATCGAGAAGCGGTTTTTTCATCGGAGTTTCGAGTGGAGTCTTGTCACCAAGAGGATTCAGGGTTCAGGGTTCGAAAGTAGCCTTAGCCCAGTGGCTGAACGCCGAACCCTGAACCCTCTCGTTGTACCAGGGCGTAGTGAATTGTCTCAAGGACCAACCGCCATTTGTGGAGCCGATCGATCGATTCACAATAGCAGCCGGCGGCGGCGCCGGCATTTTCCCAGCGGAGCACATCGTTGAGCGGACGCCCCAAGAGCGGCTTTTCCCGATCGAGGACCACCTTGAGGGCCTGGGGGTCGTCCATGAATCGGCACATGGACAGATGGCCTTCGTCGTCGGGCGCCGGGCAGCAACACGCGTTCCGGATTGGATAGCCCTCTTTGCGGGATCCGAGTTTGACGCGGTAGTGGAAGGAGAGTCGGCGACCCATGTTGCTGCACGTCGTCCCTTCGTAATGGAACATTGCGTCGATCGTTCCGTTCTCCGAGCAAGTTAATTTGAGCCGATCGGTGGACCAGCGAGCCAGGGCCTTGGCGTTGACGACGTATTTGGCATTGCGATCGAGCACCGAGACCAGCGAGCTGGCGCGGCTCGCTGCTTGCCGAGTTTGGGCAACAAGCTCATCAGAATACGGAAGTGCCCTTCGATAAGGGGCCCGTCGATACTGGCATGGAAGGAACGAGCAGCTCTCACAAGGATTGAGCTCCGTCAAGCGGAGCACGTTTTTGGCGTGCGGGGTGACGCCGAAGACGGCCAAGAGCGATTTTTTTGGCCGCAACATGCCCGAGCAGAGAACCTCCAACTGGGCGGGGAGCTGATGCTCGCGGGTCTGACGAATCAGCTCGAGCAGCTTCGGCTGCTGGGCGATGTCCCAGTCGGGGTAGCCTGGGCTGTAGTGGGGCAAGACGGCCAAATCTTGCGACTCGGCCCAGGCGCACAAGCGGGCGCCGTGCATCGTGATCAGGTGCTCGACCACGGCCGAACCGTAGACCTCGAGAAAGAAGTACTCGTCCGGCTTTTCCTCGCGCCATAATTGCTGAGCCGTTTCCTCTAACTCGGGGCCGGCGCTCACGGCGACGATTACGATGCGATCGGCCTCGGCATCATCGAGGGTTTGTACGAGGCGCGGGCTCGCAAATTGGAAGTCATCGATGCAAATCGAGCCGCTGCAGGTCTTCATGCGACTCGCCTGGCGAGAATACACCCATGGCCGCCCGTACTGGGCGTACCAATCGCGGGCCCATTCGGTTAGCTCCAGCGCGCGGCCGCTGACGACCCAGTCGCGTGGATAGCCGAGCAGCCGCTTGTACTCGGCCGCCTGCACGCTGACATCAGGATGCGTATCGACGAACTCAATCATCCGGCAACCTCGTGCAGCGAATCGACGGGCTTGAATTGGCAGCCTTCGACGAAGAAGTCAAAGAACCGGGGATGCGTTTCGAGCCGGCAATGCTCGACTGTCTTGACCACGTCTTCCAGCTCGCGGCGTTTGGTCAGCGAAAGCAAGGAGATCGACGCGCCTTCGATGGCGGCGTTGCCAATCTGGACGAATTTCGAGTCGGGAAGGTTCGGGATGAGGCCCATGCGGCGGGCGGCGGCCACGTCGAGGTGGCGACCGAATCCACCGGCCAGATAGAACACGTCGATGTCGTCGAATTGCACGCCGTAGCTGCTGAGCACGGTGTGGAGGCCCGCGACGTTGGCGCCTTTGGCTTGGGCCAGCTCGTTGACGTCGCGCTCGAGAAAGTAAATGCCGTTTTTGTCGTCGATGGTGATTCGTGAACCTTCGTCGAAGCGGCCCATCTCGTTCATTCGGCCGGTCCGCAACAGCTCGCTGACGAGGTCCACCAGGCCCGAGCCGCAGATTCCTGCGGGCGGAGCGTCGCCAATGACGCCGCAGTGGAATTTCCCGTCGCCGTTGAGCGAAATCTCTTCGATCGCCCCGTCGAGCGCGGGCATGCCGCAGGAGATTGCGCCGCCCTCGAAGGCTGGTCCGGCCGGGCAGGAGGCCGCGAGGATGCGATGCCGATTGCCGACGATCAACTCGGTGTTGGTGCCGATATCCATCACGGCGACGAGCCGGTCTTCGTGCGCGATGTCGACGGCGAGCATGCACGCGGCGGCGTCGGCCCCGACGTGCCCGCTGATGATCGGGCCGCCGTAGACGCGGGCCGATGGATTGATCGGCAACAGCGCGCGACGGCCCGTTTGCGTGATGCTGGTCGTGTCGCGCTTGCCCTCGTCCATTTCGATCTCAGTAATCGAACGATAGGGACTTTGGCCGATGGAATAAACATCGAGATGAAAGAAGATGTCGCGCATCGCGGAATTACCGACGACGACCATCTCGTAGATTGTTTCCGGTTCAACGGGGAAGGCTTCGATGGCGTGGGTCAAGTAGCCGGCCAATGTTCGGCAGAGCAGCCGGCCGCGATGCTGCGTGTCGTAGTGAATTCGGGACATCACGTCCGAGCCGCCAAATCGCTGCGGATTTTCCAGCGAGGCATCAGCGACCAATTCACCCGTCTCAAGGTTGATCAGGCGCAGGACGACGGTCGTCGTTCCGAGATCCATCGCGATGCCGTAAATTGGCTTCGCGGAGCGAGCGATCTCGACGCCGTCAATGCGGATTGATTGGCCGTCGCGTGTGACAGCTGGATCGAGGGGAGCGGCTTGATGACTGACGGGCAGAGAAAGCGCGTGCCGCTCGATTCGCATCTGGCCGCGCCGGAGCGTGTGGCAGTGGACTTCACCGGCGTCGGTGGCTAGCTGGCAGCGGCAGGAGAGGCGAAAGTTGTCTTGCAGATGTTCTTCTTCGGGCGTGGGCGGAGTTAGAAGCGACATGCCCGCGGTGACTTCGACCATACACTCTTTGCACTTGCCTTGCTTCTGGCAGGAGGTGGGCACCTGGATGCCAAGGTCCTCGGCATAGCCAAACAACGTGCGGCCTGGGAGGGCTTGCGTCGGTTGTCCGTTGATTACCAGAGTGGCTGCCATTGGATTAGCGAGGAGCAGGAAACGGGAAGCAAGGAGCCCTAGATGTAACCTTCTGTGCTATGCTCCATGGTTATGAGAAGGACTTCGCTTCAAGCTCGGCTTTCACCGCATCGGCGACTTCTTGGGCCGAGCCATCTCGATCTAGCTCCTCGCCCCAATGCCACTCGGCAAGGAAGTCATCGGAACCAGTGAGCCCGCGTTTCATGGCCATTTGATCGATCAGGTCGATGAACTTCTGCGACATCTGCAGTGAGACATCGCCGTCGTCGTCCTCGGCGCGGATCTGCGAGGGAATCTCCTGCCAGTAGAGGACTTTATAGGTGGCCATAATCAATTAGCCCTTTCCGGCAAGTCGCAGGAAAAGATCGACGGCGCTCGAGGCGTCGGCCCCGTAGCCGTCGGCGCCGATTTCGTCGGCGAACATCTGGCTGATGGGGGCGCCGCCGACTGCCATTTTAATCTCGCCGCGGCCGGCTGCCTCGAAGCCGTCGATGACGGTCTTCATGTAAGTCATGGTCGTCGTGAGTAGCGCGCTCATGCCGATGATGTTGGGTTTGCACTTATCGGCCGCATTCATGAATTTCTCGAC
>DASYDU010000182.1:0-8040 GCA_036499445.1 Lacipirellulaceae bacterium | reverse complement strand
TGACGGACCGTGCCGCCGTTGAGCGAGTCGTTCGGCGAATTACCGAAAATCACGACGTAAAGATTGCCCTGGCTATCTTCGGAGAACGACACGGGAAATTCCAGGTCCTTGCCCGCCGGGTCGCCTTGGATAAAGCCCTCCCAATTACCGCTTACTTCCTGAAGATTCGTCAGGTTGGCCCCATTGAAAGTCGCCGGATCGGTATTGCGATCGAAATCCGCGACGTACATATGATCCGTCCAATAGTCGCCGTAAATATACTTGCCCTGCAAGGAAGAAATCGGCCCGTGATATACCACGCCGCCAATGATCGTTTGCGCCTCCATATTCACGGGCACACTCGCGTCACCCAAGTGGTGGTGCTCCTGGATCGGATTGATCATCGGCGTCGATGGATCCTGATCGCTAAAGTTATACGTCGCCCCGGCTGGAACGCCGTTCGGCGGATCGAGCATGCCTTCCTTCACCGGCCAGCCGAAATCGAAGGCCGATGTCGCGTTTCCCATTGTGCCGGCCTTAATAAAATCAATTTCGTCGCGGCCTGTGTTGCCCACGTCGCCAACGTAGAAATCGCCCGTCGCCCGATCGAAGTTGCCGCGAAAAGGATTCTTGAACCCGCCCGCCATCACCTCCGGCAACACACCGCCGCCAACTCCCACCAGCGGATTCGTGGCCGGCACGGCGAAGTTCTTGTTCGTGTCGGCGGGATAAGCATCGGCCGCCGCCGGATTCACATCCAACCGCAAAATCTTGCCGTATGGATTCAACGGGCTTTGCGCATAAGGCTTGCCGCGATCCGCAACCGGTAAGGTTGTGCTCGTCGCATACGTGCTGCCGATGTTCGGGCCGCCGTCGCCCGTCGTCACATACAGATAGTCGCGCGCATCCCCGGTCGCGGTCGGATCGAAGCCGATCCAGTCGATCGTATGGAAATTCGACGCGTTGAGTGTCGGGTAGCGATAAATTATGCCGGTGCCGCCACCGCGCGTCGTGGTCGGCGATGCCGTGCCGTCCGGATTCATGTGGTACTCTTCCAGATAATTGAAAAAGGTGCCACTTTCCGATTTGTTGTACGAGATATAGAACAGCCCGTTCGATTGAAAGTCGGGATGAAAGGCCATGCCGACGATGCCGCCGTCACCGCTAACCGAACCGCCGACGTCCACCACCGTCGTCTTGGTTTGCGTGGCCTGGTCGTACTTGACGATGCGACCAAGATTGCTGACGTTCGCTCCCTCTTTGAGCTCCGCGGCATAGATATCGTTGTCGTCCCCGGGAGCGAACGTCGCGAGCGTCGGCTGATTCAAGCCGCCGACGATCTTCTTGATCGTGTAGTCGGCCGCGACCGCGACATTCAATAAGACGTGCGAACCAACCCAGATTGCCAGACACGTGGTCGCACCACGAAACAGCCGCTTCCCCATTCGACGCCTCCCAATCCCGTCCCGCCCGTTGCCCCGCCCGAAAAATGGCTCGAATTCAGCCTTGTTCCTTCTAACACGCCGTCGACCGAGACGCAAGGATTTTCGGCGATTGCGCGATCCAAGCTTTCCGCCCCAGAATGTAGTTATTGCGAACCGCCGCCATCTGGCTCGCTTCCCATCGCGTCTCGATAAATGGAAAGTCGTAGTCGCTCATGGTATCTTACGAAACAGGTTCCGCCGTCGAGGCCGCAGCTCAATCCGCGTGGCAACGAACCGGCCAAGTTTTGCTCATCATTTCTCTAGGGTTCCTCTAATGTCGCCCAGGCGACCAGGTCGAAGGAGACCAGTCCATGAACACTGACGAATTCTTGAAAAACCAGTACATCGCGCTCCGCGACGAAATCCGCGAGTCGAAGGCCCATATCTTCTGGCTCCTGATCGTGGGCATGGTCTTGGTTATGTCGGCCGGGTATCTCGCGGCCGAGCATCCCTCCGCATTTGCCAACGCCGCCATTCCATTCTTGCTTCTCGCGCTGATGCTCGCTTACATTTCCGAGCAGAACAATATCGCCCGCGCCGGCCGCTATCTCCGCGAAATCGTCGAGCCGCGAATTCAGGATCTCATGTGCTGGGAGCACTGGCTCGAGAGCAAACATCAATTCCGCGAAGTCGATCATGCGTTTGTCGTCGGCTTCAGCACGATCTTCTTGATCTTTTTCGCGATCGCAACGTCGCTCACGTTGTGGCAACTAGTGCTCCGTGGCCAAGAAGTCTACGTCTGGAGCGTTGGCGGCGCTTACATCGCCGGCGCGCTCTGCATCGTCTACGTCTTTATCCGCCATTGGCGGGCCTCAACGGCCGCGAGCTAAGCGCAGCATATCGATACCGGCGAGAGACGGGCAGAAGCCGATCAAGCTGCCGCTGTTGGCGTGCTCAACCGTGGACAAGCCGTTAAAAAGAATCGGCTCGTTCGTATTTCATCCTTTGCGCGTCATTGACGCCCCCAAGAAGCAAGGCATCATGACGGACCTGCGGATCAGTGCTCCACGGCGCGCTCCGACTCGTGCGCGACCGGCGCCGGCTCAGGACCGGCCGCCTTTTTCTTGACCTTGCGCTGCCGCTTTTCCTCGGCCTTCTGCTTTTTGTCGTATTCCCGTCGCCGCTTTTCGAATGTATTTTGTTTTTTGGACCCGATCGCCTCGCCTATTGAAAGGGAAGCTTACCCCGCCGCGCCTGGCTGCAGCACGTCCCAGCCAGCAACAAAAATGCACTGCCGCGCTCGACGCGCGGCAGTGCTTGATTCTCATCGGACCGAAGTCGGTCTTAGGATTCGGAAGGCGAACTTAGTAGCGTCGGCCGCCACCGCCGCCACCTCCTCCACCATACCCGCCGCGGCCGCCGCCACCACCACCGCCACCGTAGCCGCCGCGACCACCACCGCCACCGCCGCCGCCAGGACGTCGCTCTTCGCGAGGCCGGGCTTCGTTCACGGTCAAGGTGCGTCCGTCGTGCTCGGTGCCGTTGATCCCGGCGATTGCCGCTTGAGCTTCCGCATCGCTTCCCATTTCCACAAAGCCAAAGCCCTTGCTTCGGCCCGTGTCGCGGTCGTTGATGACCTCGGCACTCTGTACCGTCCCGAATTGTGCAAACATTTGGTCCAGATCTGAGCTCGTGACGTTATAGCCCAGATTGCCACAATAAAGCTTCTTTCCCACCACAAATCTCCTGTATCGGGAAACTAATCGAACAGCCCGCCATTAGCTTTCGGGGCTGCGAAGAAAGGGGCTAAAATGGAAGCCCACCAGGAGGGACGGCTGAAAGAGCATTCGGTATACCGGTTCGGAACCGGCGGCGGATACAACTTCGTCGAACCAACCGCCCCGCATTATGGGGAATGCTGGCAGAACAGTCCAGCCCAATTTCCCCGAAATTAGCTGGCCGGAATCATGCTATCGTCGTCAATATGACTCGCTTGACCGCCCAAGAAATCATCGACCGACTCGACCTCGTGCCGCTCACGATTGAGGGCGGCTACTTCAGGGAAACCTACCGCTCGGCCCTCGCCGTTTCCGCGTCGGCGCTGCCCGGCCAGTACGGCGGTGAGCGGAATGCCTCGACCGCCATTTATTATCTGCTGACTCCCGATACGTTTTCAGCCATCCATCGCGTCAAGAGTGACGAAGTCTTCCATTTTTACGCCGGCGATCCGGTCGAGATGCTCCAACTCGACGCCGATGGCCGCAGCCGCATCGTAATCATCGGCAACGACCTAGCCGCCGGCCAGTCCCCGCAACTGGTCGTCCCCGGCGGCCTCTGGCAAGGCTGCCGCCTGATTCCCGGCGGCCAGTGGGCACTTCTGGGCTGCACTGTCGCCCCCGGCTTCGACTACGCCGACTTCACCGCCGCCAGCCGCGCGGAATTACTCGCCCAATACCCGGACCAAGTAGAATTGATCACCGCCCTGACCCCTGACCCCTGACCCCCGTCCCCTCCTCGGCCATGGCCAAATGCGACGAAGGTTACCTCTGCGACGTGTGCGGCCAAGACGTGGCCGAGCTCACCGATAGCGATCTCTACTTGCGCTACGTGATCGGCCTGTTGGATCCCGAAGTCCTTCACACGACCAAAGAGCGACACATTCGCTGCAACCCGTCGCTCGCGCAGTACATCGTCGCCGACGACTTCGAGCCGATGATCGTCGAAGGCCCCTTCGACAAGCGCGAGCTCGACCGCGCCTTCGTCCGCGACCAAGAAACGCTCATCACCCGCGGCTGGCGCCGCCTCAAGGAAGTCACCGCCCTCGGCATCCCCATCATCGAATACCCGCTCCCCGAAGTCCTCGCCAAAATCAAAGACCGCAGCATCGGCCCGACTTGACGCCGTATCTTTCGATCACCATTCAACAATCACCGCTCTTCCCGCTCCGAGTGTCCCAGATCCTTTTGCGGCGCAATCCGATCGCGGACCAATTGCTTCAGCTCCTTGATATCCGGAAACGCGCCCGCATCCTCCCGCGACCACACCAATTCCTCATTGACGCGCACGTTAAACACGCCGCCCCTCCCCGGCACGAGCGCCACTTCCCCCAGCTCGTCGCTGAACGTCGTGAGCAGCTCCTGCCCAATCCAAGCAGCCCTGAGCAGCCACCGGCACTGCGTGCAATACTCAATTTCCACTCGCGGCAATTTCATCGCCACAATCCAATCCTCGCCGACCAACTTCCGCCAGCATTATATCCGCAACGCGCCCGTACCCGCTGCTCCGTACCAAGTACTCAGTACCAAATATCAATTGCCACTCACATCGCCGGCAGCGCCAGCAGCCCAAAACCGCCGCTGCCGCCTGACCTTCAATCGTCCCGCGAATCTTGCTACCCTCTCTCCCCCTTATCCGCTCTTCCTCGGCCGGCCGCCTCCATGTCTCTCAATCCCCTCGCCCCTGTCACCGACTACCAGTCGATGCTCAATCGCATCTTCTGGTTCACCTCCGCGGCGGCGCTCGTCGCCATCTGGATGCTCCGCCTCTACATCCCCAGCCTCGACCTGCTGCTAAAGAAAATCGACTTCTCAATCGCCTTCGGCAGCGACAAAATCCTGCCCATGCCCGCCGGCTATCTACTGCCCGCGCTGGCCGTTGGCCTGACGACCCGCGTCTATCGTCTCCACGCCCGCCTTTCCGACTGGCTCGGCATCCGCGAATGCTTCGACGTCGACGTCATCATCGCCCAGTTCGCCGACCAACTCGCCATCGATCTCACCATGATTCCCGAAGAGCGCGTCCGCCAGCGGCGCCATGAAATCATGCGCCGCGCGTTTTACCCCTATGTCAGCGGCACCCAGACTCAGATCGATCCGCAGCTGGTCCAGCAGGCGCTCGACGCCTGGTCCTGGTTCTGGATTGGCCTCGAAGCCACCCTCGTGTTCATCCTTACCGGCCTAACTCTCGTCGCCTGCCGCAAATACGAGATCGGTTTCGAAACCCTCGGCGCGATCACGCTCTTCGCCGTCAACGGCCTCCCGGTCATCCGCGGCCAGTGCCGCCGTTACGCCATCGCCCAAATCCGCTCCATCCTCGCCGACCCCATCCGAGCCGCCGCCGCACGCCAGGCATTTACCGACCTCATCGACGAACCGTTCCGCGCTCGCCGAGCAGCATAGCTGTCTCACACCACCAGCCGCACCGGAACCACCCCTTCCGACATCAGCCGATATTCTTTGCGGCCCAGCCATTGCAACAGGCCGGTGCGAAACATCCACGGCAGCAAACGGTACATCAAGCGTGAACGCCATCCGCCGTTCATAAAGAAATTTCGCGCCTGATGCTGCTGCATCTTCTGAGCGGCCACAATCTCCGGCCACCGCTCGTCGCGAACTCGCCGTGCCGCATAGTCAATGGCTGCCGCGTCGCTTGCTGCCCCGTCGCCGCCCGCCATCAGCACAGGCACCAAATGATTGGCCGCCACCAGCGCATCGCGCAGCGCGATATTCACGCCTTGCCCCCCAACGGGCGACATCGGATGGGCCGCATCGCCAATCAGCAGCAAACCCGGCACCGTCCACTCGGTGAGCCGCCCGCAAATCACATCGAGCAGCAACGCCCCAGCCACCGCATCCCGATGCGCCCGCAAATGCTCGGCAAGAAAAGTCGGCAACCCCGCGATCAACTCCTCCGTCCACTCGTCCGCGCCGCGCGCCCGCAGCGCCGCGTAGGTCCCCTTCGGAATCACGAAGCCCGCCTGCAGCTGATGGTCGGCCGTCGGAAACGCCAGACCAACTCGCTTCGCGCCGATATCCACAAGCGCCGTCTCGCGGTCGGGATAATCGTCCGTGTAAGGCACCTTGAACCAGAGAATGTCGAAGCTCTGCGGCGGAAAAACTTCCGCCAGCCCGCTCTGCTTTCGCGTGATCGAATTCCGCCCGTCCGCTCCAATCACCAAGTCCGCCCGGTACTCGTGACCGCCCTCCGGCGAGCCAAGTTTCACACCCACCACGCGATCGCCCTCGCGCACCAGGTCGCGCACCGACACCCCGCGGTCCAGCCGGAAACTCGGAAACGCGCCAGCCGCCTCGACCAGCGATTCCAACAGCGCCGGTTGCGAAACCAGCCGCACGTCTGCCCGACCCAACCCGGCCGCCGGCGCGCGAACCACCAGCCGGCCATTCGAATAAACCGCAATCGTCTGCGCCTCGACATAAGGGATGCGGTCAAGCCGCTCGCCCAGCCCCATCTGCCGAATCGCATCGATGCCGCTCTTCTGCAGTCCCTCGCCGCGAAACACCCGCGCAAAATCCCGATGCGTCTCCAGCACCGTTGTGCCAATCCCACGCCGCGCCAGCAAATACCCCAGCGCCATCCCGGCTGGCCCGGCCCCCACAATCACCACGCTGCCAGCTTGATTCGCCACGCACCATTCCTCCCGCCAAAAACTCTAACCGATGCGCGCCAATCCCGACAGCCGTTCCCCGCATCGCCTCCCCAAAATTAGCGGTCGCCCTCGCTCGACGCTTTGGCACTCGGCTGCGAGTAACACCGACCAATTCAACCCGCGACACCAACACTTGCGGTTTAGCTGCAATCCGCGCAGCGGTGCATCCCTTACCCGCACAGGCGTAAGCCCACTGTATACGAGCTTCATCCTCCTCTGCCGAATAGCATTCCCTGCCATTGCCCCCGCACCCGCGACCCCGAAACTCAAACCGTGACCTCAACGCTTGCGGTTTAGCTGCAATCCGCGCAGCGGTGCATCTCTTAGCCGCGCCTGCGCAAGCCCCCGGGCAGCATTGACCTATTTAGCGGGGTGATACGTCGGTCCTGCCGACGATACACCCAAGGCAAACGCGTGCGACGCCAACGGCCGTCCCTCAAAACGCGCCGCCAAACAATCCGAAGTCCTGAAAGGACGAAATACGATAGCCCGGGGTAAGACGACGCGGGCCGTGCGAGCGTCGTCGCCACCAGCAACCGAGGCCACCGAGCTGGCGAGGAAGAAGGCCGACGGCGGTAGTGTCTTGAATGTTCCTCGGCCGAGCAACGCCCGCCGCCGTTCCTCCGAAGTCCTGACAGGACGAAATACAATAGCCCGGGGTAAGGCGATGCGAGTCGTGCGAGCATTGGCGCCACCCCGGGTAGTTGTCCCATTCATTTCTTCGGCCGAGCAATACGCACGGCCATCGCACCCGCGCCGCCGAGGCCGAATCTCAACCGGTAATTGTATGATCAAATGTTGACGATGGGCACCGATTCATGCTCACTGCAGCCGACGCTGATTCGTTGCGGCTTGCTGCGAAAAGTCTACAATCATTGTGATGTCCTGGCTCACCGAACACGTTGGAACGTTCGTAACCACACTTTGTGGGAGCGCGCTGGGTGGTGGTGTCGTCGTCGCAGCCATTGAATGGATTCGCACGGCACGTGCGGACCGCGCCACTCGAAATACCCTATACCTATCCGAACAACTACGATCCCTCTATGGACCGTTGTACTTTTTTTACTCGTTGAATGACAGTCTTTTTAAAGTCTGCAATCAACACGAGGGAATTCAGCGCGAACTCTACGAAAACAATCCGGCGGCGCCGACGCAAGACATCAGCGACGCAATTGCTGTGACGAATCGCTA
>DASYDU010000181.1:0-5808 GCA_036499445.1 Lacipirellulaceae bacterium | reverse complement strand
GGCCCGCCGGCGACGACCGGCACCGCCGCCGGAATGTACGGGCTGCCATGGCCCATGTTCTGCGCCGCGAGCACCACGCGATCGCTCACGCCCTGCTGCTTGAGCGCGATCAGCGACTGCGGACTCAGATCGAGCCGCCCGCCGCGAGATTGAATTGTGCTGATAATCAAGTCGTCGCTCACACCGCTTTTGGTCATCGTCACCAGATCATAGTTCGTCACGGCTTGGGCAGCCGCTTGGGCGTTCTGAGCCGCCGCCTGAGCGTTCATGTTTGCTGCCGCCGCCGCGCCGGCTGCCGCATTTCGCTCGTCGGCCGCGTCCTTGGACCGCCCAAGCAAATTGCCCGTCACCGCGCCGATGCCGCCGCCGATGAGCGCATCGACACCTTTGTTCTTGCCGCCCACAACGGCACCGGTGATCGCGCCCAGCGCGCCGCCGACGACAGTGTCCGACGCCGTGTCGTTGTGATAGTAGTCCGGGCCAGGCTGATAGTAGTATTGCCCCATCGCACGGTCGGCCTCGCCAATCACGCACGCCGCGACAAACGTCACCAAAAGACTTCGCTGCACAAATCGCGTCAAATAATTAGGAACCAACATGCTCTCTGTTCTCCACAATTACCGATTCTTCGGCGGACGGCAGCTGACCGTTGTCGCCCGGCAACATCCCTTCATCAATATCGGCCGTTTCCGCGCGGACTCTACCGGAATAACTGTGGGCGGGCCAGCACAGTTTGCAGTAGGAAAACTGGTTGCGGCAACGTTGGCGGGCGCGATAATTGCGGTATAATGGGAAACGTCCCCTCACTCGGGCGGAGGATGCAAATGGCGCCAACATTTCCTTCCCCACGCTTGCCAATGGTGGCATTGCTGCTGGTGTCGATCCTATTGGGATGGCAGTGCCCGCCTGCCGCAGCCCTGGTTGTCGTGCCCCACGGGACTATCAACAACCAATTGGCCCCCGCCGACGACCCCGGTTGGCTCAACGTCGGCGACAACGGCATCTACTTGGGCAATCGCTGGGTCATCACGGCCGCGCACGTCGGCGCCCTGACCACAACGTTTTCCGATGGTCGGAGCTTCAGCGTGGAGCCGGGAAGTGCTGTGCAGTTGAAGAATCCGTCCGGATTAGGGCTGACCAGCTCGACCGACTTGCTCATGTATCGGCTGACATCCGACCCTGGCTTCCCCTCACTTTCGATCGCCCCCGCGAAGCCGGCGAAGGGCGATCCGGTGACGTTCATCGGCGACGGCGGCGCCATTACGCCGACCGACACCGAGACCCACTGGAACGTTACCCAAAACATGGACGGCACGCATACCTGGACCGAGGTACCCAGCGGCGGAAACTTCAGCGGCTACAAAAACACCGGCACCCGCAAGTTGTGGGGTACAAACCTGGTCGAGAATAATGGTCCCATCGTTGCGAACGACATGGTCGCCGACGTGATCTCGTTCTACACGAAATTCGACAATCCAAACGGAACGGGCAGCACGGCCACGGCATCCGAGGCTCAAGCCCAAGGCGGCGATTCTGGTAGCGCTGTGTTTGAAAAAATCGGCGGACTGTGGCTGCTCGCCGGCGTAACTTATGCCGTCGATAACCCGGTCGACAACCAACCGGACCCGACGAGCTACGCCGTTTACGGAGATCTGACGTTTGCCGCCGATCTCTCGCAGTATCGCGACCAGATTCTGGCCACGATACCCGAGCTCAACGGCTTCCTACTCGTGGGAAGCATCGCCGCCATCGCCGCAATTTGGAGCGTCGCCGTACGCCGACGAGGGCGCTCGATACTCCCGGCGTCCATTTAACTGCCCGCGAAAAACAAAAATGCCAGGAGCGATTCTCGATTGGATCGAGAACCGGCTCCTGGCATGATGATTTGCTGCGCCACGCGGCGCGCCAGGTTGAGCCGAAAAAAATCGACTACGACACCATGTCCTTCAGCTTCTTCAGCGGGCGAATCTTCACGACGTTGCGGGCCGGCTTGGCCTTGAACGTTGTCGGTTCGCCGGTAAAGGGGTTAATGCCTTGGCGTTCCTTCGTCGCCGGCTTGTGCTGCACGACGATCTTGCAGACGCCGTGAATCGTGAAAGTTTTCGGTCCACGGCTGCTAAGTGACTTCTTGATGTGTTCCGCCAGTGCGTCAAACACAGCCGACACATCGCGCTTGCTGAGGCTGGTTGCCTCGGCAATGCTTGAGAACACTTCCGTCTTGGTGGGCGGTTTGGGAGCGGCTTTCGCCATGATGCTGAATCCTCCAGGCTTTCTTCGGGTTCTAGGAATAATCACAACGTACGTCCGTTGAGCGTTGCGCAGGTCAAAATTAAAGTCTGCTGGCAGAAAAATACAAGTCGGAAAATCGTCGAGCGGCCGAGAAAACCCGGCCTTTTCGCGGTTTCCAACCGCAACAGCGTGTGCGGGGACATGTGGGCAGGGCCGCAATCCACCTCTCGCTTTGACCTTAACAACACCCCCTGGCACCGTCTCGCCGGAGCGCCGTAATCGACTTGATCCTACGGACGGATGCTATAAGATGAAATATAGCACTGAGTTGCGCACGGAGCCGGAGATCGCCAGAAGTCATTTCGGCCGGAAAACACGACCAAATCGGACGACGACACGAGTGTCAGTGGTGCCCAGCCGCGTCCGATTATGCGGCAACAGCCGGCTTTGCCGGCCGGTCCACAGATTTTCGGAGAAATACCGCGGACAGAGACGGAAATTCCCGCCCACGAAGACCAATCGTGCCCAGCCCGCCCCGGACAAGGGAATGCTATGGACTTGCTCCCGCTGACCGCCGTTACGAACCGCCGCTCATTCCCGGCGCGTCTTTGGACGGTCCTGATCGTCTGCAGCCTCTGGCAACTGCCGGCCATGTCATATGCGCAGCAGATGCAAGTTCAGATTGCCGGCGGGCCAGATGCCGCCGGCGAAAACTCGTTTGGCGTCTACCTTCCCACGGACCGCACGCTGGCGCGTGGCATCGCCCAAGCTCGCGAGCGGATCAACGATCACGAATACAACGAAGCGATCAACTTTCTCCAAGGGATATTGGATCGGGACGAAGATACATTTCTTGACGACGCGGCGGGGTCCTCCGCCAATCAAGGGCTTAAGGCGACTGCACGGCAACTGATTGCAAACTTGCCAGCGCAAGGTCGCGAAGCCTATCAATTATTGCACGCCGCCGATGCGCGGCGCGGACTTGAATCGGCCATGACGGCTGACGGCACAGGGCAGCTTGCACGAGTCGTCCGTCAGTATTCCCTGACGCCGGCCGGCCGTGAAGCCGCGCTCGCGCTTGCTCAAACTGAACTCGATCGCGGTCATTCGCTCGCGGCTGCTCATTTATATCAGCAGCTGATCGATGATCGTCAGGTCGAGGAAATGGAACCACAGCTTTCGCTGCTCGCGGCGGCGAGTTGGGCCATCGCCCGCCAGCCTGATCGCGTCGCCACTACATTGCGGGCGCTGATTCGGCGCAACCCAGACGCTATGGTCGAGCTAGCCGGCCGCAGTGAACATCTGCCCGCGCTATCCGCAAATGACGCTGATCTGTCGGCCTGGTTAACCGACGCCGTTGGCATTCCGCAGGTCGACGCATTGCAAGATCAAGATTGGCTCACGGAGCGCGGCGATCCGGCACGCAACTCTAGCAATGGTGGCGGAGCGCCCCATCTCAGCGCTCGATGGCAGGCCCGGGTGGTGAACGACCCGCGGCTCGAGATTTTTCTGTCCGGTCGGCGCGAGCAATTTCAACAGCACGCAGTCACTGCGATTCCGGCCGCTCGGCCCATTGCCATCGGCGACGTCGTGGTCATGCGGACCCCGCATAATGTTGTAGCCGTCGACTTTCAAACGGGAAAGCGGATTTGGGAAACTCGTGCGGGCGGTTCGGACGCGCGCGATCAAACGCTGGCCGGAACGGCCTCGAGCGAAGACGGAGACGAACTGAATTCGACAACTTCTTCGCTCGAGCAACGAGTCTGGGACGACACGCTGACCAACGGACTTAGCAGCGACGGTGAACGGGTCTTTGTACTCAGCGATACTGCGCCAACAGCGCCGCCGGAGAACAATGGCTGGGGTATTGGACCCGGGTTGGGTGGCGTCTACGATGCCACGGCATCGCCGACGAATCATTTGGCGGCGTATGAATTGGCTACCGAAGGCAAGTTAGCGTGGCAACTAGACGGTGAAAACTCGTCCAGCGACTTGGCGGGCGCGTTTTTTCTCGGACCGCCCCTGGCCATCAATGATTCACTGTATGTCTTGGCCGAGATACGTAGCGCGGTGTACTTGTTGGCGCTCGATCCGCAGTCTGGGCATCTCCAATGGCGTCAGCAATTGGCCGGGTTGGAGCTGGGGATCGCAGTCGATCCTGCTCGTCGGCTGACGGGCGTAACGCCGTCCCACGCCGCCGGCATTCTTGTTTGCCCCACGACGGCCGGGGTTGTTGTCGCTGTGGACATCGTCCATCACGAATTCGCATGGGCCTATCGATATCAGCGGCGCACGGAAAATGCGGCCAGCTTTCAGCAGAATATGCAGGGGCGGCCGGAATCCGCGTTTTCGCGCGATAGCAACCGTTGGTTCGATGGCTCGGTTGTCATTGCCGACGGCCGAGTTTTCCTTTCGCCTCCGGAGTCGACCGAGATCCATTGCTTGGACTTGCAGACCGGCAAATTTCTGTGGAAGCATCAAAGGGACAATGCACTGTTTATTGGATGTGTCGATCATGGAGTCGTGCTCCTGGTTGGAAATACGACAATCACCGCGCTACGAGCCGCTGACAATACGCCGGCGTGGCCGTCGGCCCGCACCGGTGGTCAGTCGACTGGCGGCGATCACATCGACCTGCCGGCGAATGTCCAGCCGGACGGGCTCGGCTACCTAAGTCAGGGCCAATATTTTCTGCCACTGACTTCAGGCCACGTCGTCGCTATCGATTTGACGACGGGAACAATGTCTGAATCGACGTCGATTCACGGCGACGCCGAGTTGGGCAACTTGATTTGCCATCGTGGCGCCATTCTCTCCCAGTCGGCATTGTTGCTTAATCGGTTCGAACAGATCGACGTATTGCGTCAACGGTCGGAGACCGCTTTGGCCGAAAACCCGCGTGACGTCGCCGCCATACGCGACCTTGCGGAGATGCGGCAGCTCAATGGCGGATTGTCCGAAGCAATTGCAATGCTCAAGCAGGCCTATACGATCGATGCCAAAGACCCTGTGACTCGCGACATGCTAGCCGATTGTCTACTCGAGGCCTTGGCGGCAAACTATCCCGCGAATCAAGTCGACTTGCCGCTACTTCGCGACATCGCACAGAGTCCTCAACAACAGATCGACCTGATGCGCATCGACGCACTGGGATTGCAGACTCTTGGCCAACGACTGCCAGCATTTGCCGCCTACTTGAAATTGGGGGACGCGCTCGGCCGCGATCCGATCCTGCTCAAGATTGACGGCAACCAAACAGTTCGTAGCGATTCGTGGATTCGCGGACGGCTAGGCGCACTGTGGGCCGACTCGACGCCCACTGAGCGCGAGGCGATGAGCCGCGAATTCGACTCGCGCCGGCAAGCGTGGGGCGGCTCGCCAACCGTCAATCAGCTGCGCCGCTACTTATCGCAATTTGGCTCTCTGCCGGGCAGCGACGATATTTTGCTTCGGCTCGCGCGCCAAATAATTGGCCATCGCGATTCTTTGGATGCCGAAATTGCGCTGTTAAAGCTTGAGCGGTCGCCCGATGTCAAGATTCAAGCGGCTGCGACGGTGTTGATGGCGCAGTGGTTACTG
>DASYDU010000180.1:0-2505 GCA_036499445.1 Lacipirellulaceae bacterium | reverse complement strand
GGCAGCCGAAAGATCGCGCTTGGCGGCATCATATCTTTCGCGGCGCTCGTTGGTCCGTCGGATGAGCCGGGCCAGGGTGGCGGGGGTCTCGAGCGTGATTCGCATCAGGTACCGCAGCTCGGTCGCGAGCTCGGCCAGTTGCTGCGGACCGAAGATCGGGTTGCGCTCGATGAGCTGGCGCTTCACGGCCGCCATCCGCTGGCCGATCTCCTGCAACTGAAGCATGACCGGCAGCAGGCGACCGATGCGCAGATTGAGTTCCTCGACCAATCGCACGATTTTATTGCGGCGGGTCACCAGCCGGCGCCAGGCGCGGCTTTTTTCGGCGTGGTCGCGGGTTTTGCTGATGGCCAGGCGGTAGTCGCGCTGATTTTGCCGGAGCAGGTATTTTATGGTGAGCAGGTTGGGCGCCATCCGCTTGAGCGTGCGTTTCTTTTCGGCGGTATTGGTCACCGAGATTTCGATCGTGCGATCGAGGCGCAGCTCGCCGTTGAGGACTTTTTCCAGCAGCTCGACGGCGCCTTGTAGGACGAAGTCGTTGCCTAAGAGCGTGCGACGGAAGTGCGTCCGAGTCTTTTCGATGGCTTTGGCCGAGGCGATTTCCAAGTCGCGGGTCAGCATCGGGATCTCGCCCATTTGCATGAGATACATGCGAATCGGGTCGTCGATGTGGGATTCGGCGCTGCCGCTGTCGACGAGTGAGGCCTCGGCCTCGAAATCGACGTCCGCCTCCTCATCCTGTTGCAGAAAGTCGATGTCATCGACCGCGGGGACGTCGGGGTGGTCCAGGTCGAAGGCCGGATCGCCGTCCCCTACGTCGGTGATTAGGTGGCCATTGCGTTTGGCAGCGGGGGGCTTTGGGGCATGCTTCGCGGCGCCGTTGCTGAGAGCCCCGTTCTTTGCGGCGGCGTACTTCGGAGCACCGCCCGTAGCGTGGCCGTTCTTATTGGCGATGGTCCCGTTGCGAGAACCAGAGCGAGTCGTCGGTCGGATGCGTGGCACAGGCAAACCCCCGCGGCTGGACGTGTGAGTCACTGGTACGGCGGGGAGCAGATGCACTGCCGGTGCCAGGGCGCGGCCGCGACACTCGCCCGCGTAACGCAAGTCGCATGGCCGAAACCAGTTGAGTCATGCCACGATTGGAAAGAGGCGTGCTGTCCAATCGCGACGCCGTTGCGATCGGGCAACATCGCGCGGCAATCGCGTTGCCGCCACACCACACGCCGGGTCGTCAACTGTCGGCGCAAGCCCTACAATCGTTCTCTTGCCACGTCGAGTTCAAACCGTGACCTCTGACCCCTGGCCCCCGAATCCCCATCCCTTTCCCATGTACATGGCTGCCAACGCGGTGGATGTGAAAGTCACGGGCGCGGTCGGCACGATCGTGCTCAATCGTCCGGAACGGCGAAACGCGCTCGCGCGGTCGATGATCGGACAATTACAGCAGGCGCTCGGCGATTTGCACGCGGAGAAACGCGTGCGGGCGGTGGTGCTGACCGGCGCCGGCTCGGCGTTTTGTGCTGGCATGGATGTACACGAAATGCATTTGGCCGCAGAGCTGCCCGACGCCGAGCGGGATAAGGAATGGGGCGAAGCGGCCGAGGCCTACCGCGACCTCGTCGCGCAAATGATCGAGATGCCCAAGCCAATCTTGGCGTCGGTCAACGGACCGGCGGTGGCGGGCGGGGCCGGGCTGGTGCTAGCGAGCGACATTGTCGTGGCGACGGAAACGGCCCGCTTTGGTCTGCCGGACGCCCGGCGCGGCGTCGTGGCCGGGGTTGTTGGGCCGCTTCTGGCTTTTCGCGTCGGTGCCGGCACGGCGGCCCGGATGCTGCTTACATCGTCGATTTATCCGGCCCAAGAAGCGTATCGTTTGGGAATCTACCACGAGATGATCGACGAGAACCGGCTATGGGCCCGCTGCGTGGCGCTCGGCGAGGAATGTGCGGCCGGGGCGCCGGAAGCGGTGCAGCTCACGAAGCGGCTGTTGTATGAAACGGTCGGCGAGCAATTATCGACGCAGCTCAGCGTCGGTGCGGCGATCAGCGCGACCTCGCATACGACCGAAGCGGCCCGGGAGGGCTTGGCGGCGTTTGTCGAGAAGCGGCTGCCGCAATGGAAATAAGCGAACGAGCGCTATTAACAGCGAGAAACCCTGCTCGCTGAAGCCGGCTCCTCGTCCCCCTGGAATGAATTGGCGTAACACCTTACAATCATTCCAATTGCGAAGCGCGGCGCTCGCGCCACGTTTCCGAAATTGGACCCCAATCCGTTGAACTCTGAACCCACAAATTATCATGGCCAAAACCGGCGGTAAACGAAAGAGGAAGGTCGAGACTGTGTTCCTCGTCTGCGACGAGACCGGCGACCACAACTACACGATCCGACGCAAAACGGGCGGCGAGAAGCTGAAGCTGAGCAAGTACTCGCCAAAGCTCCGCAAGCACACAATGCACACCGAAAAGAAAAAGTAGTCGAGGGTCGAGAGTCAAGAGTCGAGGGTCG
>DASYDU010000179.1:0-7075 GCA_036499445.1 Lacipirellulaceae bacterium | reverse complement strand
TGTTGGTGTACCAGCCGTGGAGCGTAACTCCGTCCATCGCCGGAAAGGCTTCGAGCCAGTAGGTTTGGCCCGCCGTGAGAGTCGGACCGCCGATGCCGGTCAAGGATGTCAGTTGGCCGAAGGTTGAAGCCGCGGTTGCGGTACCTGTCCAGATCGGCGCACTTGGCATACCGCCGACTTCGGGCGAAAGCCGCAGTGTCGCGAGATTGCTCCCGACCAGTTTTTGGTTCGTGTAGCCCAGATCGAGCTGGTCGAGCGTGCCGGTGGCGCTGGGTGTGAAATTCATCGCGGAGATTGCGTACATAGTCGGAAGGAAATTCCCAGTCCAAGAGCCGAAGTTGAAGTAGTACTGCGGCGAGGGAGCCAGGTTGTTGAACGCAATCGTCGAAGCACGCGAGTACGCGGCGGACGTCAGCATTACCAGAAACGCCGTGGTTAGGCACAGAGTTCGCTGTCGCAGGCGAAAGGAAGCATTGAGGTGGAATATGGGATTCATGAGATCAAACTCCAGGTTGAGTGAATGGTGGATGTTAAAATGATTGATTGGTTGAGGAAGATGCAGTTGAGTCTTTATGCTCCGGTTACTTCGCAACGTCCGTCGCTCTCGGCTTAGCAGCGACTTGTGAAATGGCGTCGGCATCGAGTTGCCAGTCCGCCGACAGTGGCAAGTCCAAGCGCGGCCAGAGCGACGCTCGACGGCTCCGGGACAGAAAACGAAACGCGCACGTCGAAAAAATGGCCATCGGCCGCGGCACTGCGACCGCCAGGTCCTGGATAATCATCGGCGCTGACATTCGTCAGCGAGCCCAACATTCCAAATCGCACGGCCGCTTCTTGGCCGGGCGCCAGGGCGGTGGCGTTTGGGTTGTTGTTGGCAAATGAGTTAGCAACGAGGCGCTCAAAGATCGAGAACTGTACGTTGGCCGAGCCGGCACCTGTCAGAACGTCCGTGACCGATTTATTGATGGGAAGATCGATATTACCGAACGTGCCGGTGGTGTCTTCGACAGGTGCCGACGGGAATTGCAGACTCCCCGTCGGACCAGGCGCGATGTTAAAGCTGGCGGAGCCTAAATCGGTGAACGCTTGCGACTGGAAGCCGTTGGTGGGCGGGTCGGCCACCAACGTGAGCGCGAAGTTCCGCGTCTGAGCGACGTTAATGGACCAAGTTTCGGTTGGCAAGGCAGTGATGTTGAAGCTGACGAAGCCTGTCAGCAAGAGCACGGCCGACTGAGTCTGCGCGGGGAGCTCGGTGTCGGCGGCGGCGAGTCCGGCGAAGCGGGCCGTAAAGGAGGGCGACGGCGCGACGAGATTGCTGGCAACAATCGTCGCCGAGCTGATCGTCTCGAGCTTAACTCCCGTGGTGGGACTATCGACAAAGGGCGTCGGAACACTGAGGTCGCTAATGGTCAGGCCGGACACCGTGCCGGCGCTACATGTGTTTGCAAGAAATTGAGCTCCGATAGCGCCAATGATTGCGATTCCGTATTTGAATATTCTGGCAAGACGCAATTTTGCGGTGAATTTTGTGGTCATAGGATCAAACTCCCGTCGACGTGCAGGCCGACAAAAAATGTTCATTCCGTCCGGCGGCCCTTCCCGAAAGTGAGAAGGGCCGCCTCCAATCGACATCGAACTTACGTCTTAGCCGCGAGACATCTTCCGCCGCATCAGGGCGAGGCCGACGCAGCCGCTGATGAGCAACAAGCACGTGCCAGGCTCTGGCACGGGATTGTTGGTGTAGAGCTCGAAGGCCAGGTCTTTGGAGAACGAGCTGATGTTATGCGTCGCACCAGCAATGCCGGGCCCATCGAGGCCGTCCACATAGTTGGTGGCCGACAAGCTTTGTTGCTGAATGGTTGGATTCAGCGGCGTTCCCGGCGGAAGCATGTTGACGCGAACCTTGCCGGCGACTGCGTCATCTTGGAAGTGCCAGACGGGAACGGGCGAGGCGGCGTTGCCGACAAGGCCCACGATACTTTCACCAGGAGAAACGGCGGTCGATGCCAGCGTGTCCTGAACGGTAAAGTCGCGATTGTGCCAACCCCATTGCGTGACCTTGGTGGGCGAGGCGCCGGGATTGAGCGGATCAAAACTGGGATTGGCTGTGCTGAATCCCACTGGCAAATCGACCAGAGCAGTGATTTTGAGCCAGTAGACGTTGTCTGCCTTTTCGGGAAAGGCGTTGTTGAGATTCAGCTCGGCGTTGTATTCGTAGACCGGGCCGTCAACGGAGGTAATTCCCGGCACCGGCTTTTCTGTGAACGTGCCCGATGATGGAGCAAGCGCGCCGCGGGTCACGATCTGAGTCAGCAAGGGGACATCGGGATGGCTGAAACCGTTGGCGGAGTTCGCCGGTTGATCGGACTCAAACGAGATCAGAAACTTATTGACCTGCATATTGGGGTCGATGAAATTGTTCAGGTAAGAGCCCCAGAACTTCACGTGGAGCACAGGCGTGTTGAGCTTATCTGCGAAATCGTCGGCCATGAATCGGCCGGTATAGCCCAGAACCGGCGAGCCGGGCTGAAGTATGTTGCCGTAGGCCGTGCTGAGCTCGTCGTGGCCGTGGTAGGTCGTCACCGTGCCATTCGGATCGGGGAGCGGCACCGCAAGCTCCGGAAGCTGCGAAAACTTTAATAGATCGCGCTTGGGAAGCGGATCGGCTTGAGCTTGCGTAGCGAGGAATGCTGCCATAGATACGAGCGAAAGCAGTGCGAAGCGTCGTGTGAATGAAGCGTTCATAAGACTTCTCCTGATTGAGTGAGTTAGAAAATGGTGGAGTCAGTTAAGAAAGCGTTGCTGTGGACAAGTGAACTTGTCGAATCGCCGAATGCCGCCTAAATCATTGGTGCCTCCGCTAGAGGTTGGGATCGTTGCCGATGCGCAAGCGCGGAGCAAATAAACAATCCTGCGATCGCCATGCTCGCAGTGCCCGGTTCGGGGACCACGCGATAGACTCCTTTGATGCCCTCGATCCGCAGGCCGGTCGGGTTCTGCCCGATGTTGGCGTTGCCGACTAGAAAGTCGAGCGTGTTGATGCCGGTTTGGTAAAATCCCGTCGGCAGGGTGAAGGGCGTTAGCGGCGTATAAAAAGGTGTGATCGGCGCGGTGGAATTGCCGTTAATCAGAACGTCGGCGATTATGTCGTCGACCGCCCACGAACCAGAAATGTTGACCGTGCTCAGGACCGCATTTGCCGGCAACGAAAACGTAGTGCGGTAGTCGTAGTTTCCTCCGGCGCCGCTGCTGCTTACGCTCGGGCCGATCCAGCGCGACGTCGCACTGTTCTGAGCCCACGGTGATCCAAGCGGCGTGATGATCGAGCCGGCCGAGTCATCAACCGCTACCGCGGTGGAGCTGGCGGGCAAAATCAGACTGTAATGAGGATCCGGTTGGCCGGTCAGCAGCAGCGCCGCCGAGGGATCAACACCTGTGTTGAACAGGCCAGAGATGATTGCCGCGCGCGACACCGGTGCTAAGCAAATAACTGTCGCCAGGAACGCGGCGGCAAGAATGAACTTAGTTTTGAACGTACTAGGCATGAGATCGACTCCTTGTTGGCACAGTGGCCAACGTGAAAAAGAATGACGAGTTGAAACAATTAAAGCTGTGAGAAACTATGCTCCGGTCAGCTTTAGCAGCTGACTGTTTCGCATTCTGGGTAAGCGCCAAATTGGGGTGTCGGCCTCAAGCGAACGCCCGCAACCGGCGATGGGCGCCGTTGAATATTCGCGACTTCCGCCGGGCTGCTGGACCGCCGCGGCTTCTCATGCGGGCGCGGGTTCGCGACATGTGCGAGCGGACCGGGCAGTCGCCGTCTCGGCGATGGGTGATCCGTTCAAAAGTCGTGAATTCCGGGGCGTTGTCGTCATTCATCTGGCAAACGTCGGATTGTCTTTTCCAAATAGTCATGATTCCGGATCCTTCTTGTATGTGCGGTGAGAAAAACAAAGAATTCTGAAGTGATGCAAAGGTGGTGATCGAAAAACCTGCCAGGCTCGTTGCGTGGGCCATCACGGCGGATGCAGCGGGTCCGACGCAAACTTGGTGGGCGAGACATGATCGCGACTTGCAATTGGTGAATTAGCAGCTGCGACGGGGGAGGCGCCGTTTCGTGTGGCGCTCTGTAAAAGTGGTCCAAGCGCTCGAGCGATTGCGGCGCCCGATTGACCGGTGACCGGTAGGACACTGTGGGCACCTGCGGCACGCAACACGGCCTCGGTGCCGGCTTCGACGTTGCAGGCGACCGCGACGCGAAACGGCTCAGCATTGCGTTCGCGGAGCCACTCGATGAGCTGCGCCGTTGCCGCGATGCTGTCCCAATCTTCCAACCAGAACAGCACACAGGCCGGTATCTGCAGCGAAAACTCCCGCAGCAGCCCTCGGGCACTGGCGCCCAAAAGCGCCGGCCAACCGCAGGCCTCGGCCAATTCGACGAGCGGCCTCGACGCTTGTTTGCGCGTCGTAACGATCAATCCATCGAGCGTATTCATGGCAACCATCGAACAGCCTCCACAGCGTGTGTCGTGAACTGGTGGGCACGGCGGACTACTTTGCGAACCGGATGCCAAAGGCGCCGATGGCGTCGATGTCATTCGCTAAGCGACGATGCCGCGAAGAGTTGCGGCGAAAGAATTGCGCCTGCGCGCTCGCCACGCCGAGAATGATCGATTGGCACACTTTGTACCCATCACGCGGCGTCGCCGAAGCGAACCAAGTGACGAGTCACGACTTGCGGCGATCAAGGTAGAAAACGTTCCAATGGAATGCTTTGTACCAACCTCTGTGGGAAACGACTTTGTTGCCCATGCCGCCAAATATCGTGGTGAAATTCGAGGCGCGTTGCGTAACCGCCGTTGGAGACACGTCTCGCATTGGAATGCGCGGCGCGACTAACGCGGCCGAATTCGGGCCAGATGCTCAAGACCGTGGAGCACGATCTTGCGCCGCAGCCGGTGGCGCTCGACGTCGAGCAGCCGCGCCGCGTCCGACTGGTTCCCGCCGGTCACCTTGAGAACGCGCGCGATCAAGAGGCGTTCGGCGTCGGCGAGACGGGGGATGTCGTGGTCGGCGAAGGTCGTACAGTTCGTGTCGTCGTCGGCCGATGAGTCGCGGCAGAAGTCGCGAAGCTCGCTGGGTAAGTGGTCCAATTCCACGGTGCGATCACCACAAAATAGAAATGCCCGCTCGATCGCGTTGCGAAGCTCGCGAACGTTGCCGGGCCAATCGTAGCGCGTGAGGAGGTCGGCCGCCGCAGACGCCAAAAACTTAGGGGACTCGTCGTAGATATCAGCGACGTCGACTAAGAATTGCTGCGCGAGAAGCAGGATGTCCTCACGCCGCTCGCGAAGCGGCCGCAGCGTCAGCCGGACGACGTTGAGGCGGAAGTAGAGGTCCTGGCGAAAAGTGCCGGCGCGGACCATCTGGGCCAGGTCGCGATGCGTCGCGGCGATGACCCGCACATCGACAGGAATCGGCTCGGTGCCGCCGACCGGCACAACCGAACGTTCTTGCAGGCACCGCAGTAGCTTGGATTGCACAGAGAGAGGGAGCTCGCCGATTTCATCCAAAAACAGCGTGCCGCCGTCGGCACAGCGGATGAATCCGAGCGCGGCGGACATGGCGCCAGTAAACGCGCCTTTCACGTGCCCGAAGAGCTGCGATTCGATCAATTGGCTGGAGAAGGCCGTGCAATCGACTGGGATGAGTGGCCGCGCGGCTCGGGGACTGCGGGCATGAATCTCGCGGGCGGCTACCTCTTTGCCGACGCCCGTTTCGCCTTCGAGGAGGACCGTGGCCGAGCGGTGAGCGATCGTCTCGATGGCCGCGCGAAGCTCGCAGACCGAGGGAGAGTCACCCAATAATCGCGGGCCGCAGGCCTTCCGTTCCGCGAAGGTTGCGGCGGAAATCCGTGAATTCCCTACTGGCCGTGTCGTCATTAGCTGCCCCTTCAGCTCGTAGACGACCGGACGAACAGTGAGCCGCCGAGTGGTCTGGCCCCACCTCGCCGCAGCCAAAATCTTCACAGATTCTTAATAAATGACTTGGCAATGTCAAGCGTAGTTAACGACGAAACGATAGATTTGCGCGTGGACGCCAACCAAATGGCGCGAGCGATCCCCCAGCGGCCGGGTGCCATCGACGATCAGAGGGCGGCCGCTTTCGATGGAGCGCGCGAAGCGCGGCGGCGATCGGTCTCTTTGAGAATCTTCTTGCGCAGGCGGATTTGAGTGGGAGTCACTTCGACGAGCTCGTCCTCTTCGATATACTCGAGTGCGGCTTCGAGCGAGAGAACTCGCGGCGGCTTGAGCAGGATATTCTTATCGGTGCCGCTTGCCCGCATGTTGGTGAGCTTCTTTTCCTTAGTCGGATTTACGGACATGTCCTCGTTGCGGCTGTTCTCGCCGACGATCATGCCTTCGTAGGTGTCGTCGCCTGGCGCGACAAATAGCTCGCTACGCTCTTGCAGCGTATCGAGCGCGTAGCCATTAACGCGGCCGGGGACCATCGAGATCAATACTCCATTTGGCCGTTCGGGGATGTCTCCCTCCATCGGCCGGAACGCTTCGAAGCGGTGGTGAATGACCGCAGTGCCCTGCGTGGCGTTCAGGAGCCGCGTACGTATGCCGATTAAACCGCGGGCCGGGATCGAAAAGACCGCGTACGTGTAGGTGTCGTGGGCCGTCATTTCGACGAGTTGGCCGCGGCGGGCGCCGATCAGCTCCATGACCGGGCCGAGCTTGTCATGTGGCACCTCGACGACGAGGCTTTCGAACGGTTCCTCGGTGACGCCGTTTTTCTTGTGGAGTACGACGTGAGGCTTCCCGATGGAGAGCTCGTATCCTTCGCGGCGCATGGTTTCTATCAACACGGAGAGATGCAGCACGCCGCGACCAAAGACCTGAAACGAATCGCCCGTCTCGGCCGGCTCGACGCGCAGGGCGACGTTTCGTTCAAGCTCTCGCTTGAGCCGCGCCGCGAGGTGCTGGCTGGTGACGTATTTGCCTTCACGACCGGCGAATGGAGATGAATTGATGCCGAAGACCATCGAGATTGTGGGCTCGTCGACCGA
>DASYDU010000178.1:0-4524 GCA_036499445.1 Lacipirellulaceae bacterium | reverse complement strand
GGATTGTGTCATCGACTGGCACTGAAACCGTATTTGGGCGGGCGCAAGATCGCGATTATTGATGATGCGGACCGCTTCAATCAGGAAAGTGCAAATTGTCTGCTGAAGACACTTGAGGAGCCGCCGCCGCGATCGCTCGTCATTTTGCTTGGCACCAGCGCGAGCAAACAATTGCCCACCATCCGGTCGCGAGCCCAGGTTTTGCACTTCCGGGTTCTGTCGATGGACGAAGTGTCCGACATATTGCTGGAGCGGGCCGACGTGGATCAACGAGAGCGCGCTTTAGAATTGGCCGGTCTCTCCGATGGGAGCGTCGAAAAGGCCTTGCAACTGGCCGACCCGGCGATTTGGGAATTCCGAAAACATCTGACGCCGCAACTGCGTGCGAATTCGCTCGACTGTGTCAGATTGGCAAGATCGATTCAGGCATTCGTTGACGATGCAGGCAAGGAGGCAACTCTCCGGCGGGACCGATTGCGAACCGTTGTTTCGTTCGTCCAGGAGTTTCTCGGCGGAATGGTGCGGACGTTAGTGGGTCAAGTTTCCTGTGGCGACGAAGCACTAAGGCAGGCCGCGCGGACGGAAAGCGCCCAAGGCAAGGTTGGACTGACATTTGCGGTAGTGGAAGCATCCGAGTCGTGCTTGGCGGCGCTGGAGAATGTGGACCGCAATGCGAATCTGGCGCTGGTGATCCAGAAATGGTGTGAAGATTTGGCGGGGCTGTCACAGGTGAATCTGCAGTCGAACCACGGTCCATCGGCCCAGGGCCGATGACTATCATGGGCAGGGTCTGATAAATCTGGGAAGGCGTCTATCGTGGCGTAGTCGCATGCGGCGGTTATGTGCTACAGTTGACATGTCCCGAGGCGTTGGATTACACTTCGCCTTTTCGTAAGTGGCGATTTTCTAATGGCTTACGAAACATGGAACGGCAGTCAGGCCGTCCCAGGGTCGCTTCCTTGCACCCACGTTTTTAGGATTTGGCGGTGATGCTCTACACTATCCGACCGACGTTTGTTCCGAGACCAGTCACGGCCTGTCAACCTCGCGGTTGGGCGAGTCGATTTGTGTCGCCGAGTCGGCTGACTCGCGCCCTAACGTTGCCGCTGGCGGCGATCGTCTATTCGCTCTTTGCCGCGTCGACGTCCTGGGCGGGCGAGGCGGACTTGATCCTGCCCGACGTAGGTACGGAAACATTTCTCGGCGTGAGCGGCCGAGTGCTGCTCATGGCGGGGCTGCTGGTTTGCTTCGCGGGCGCTGGATTCGGACTGTTCATGTTTGCCCGATTGCGAAATCTGCCCGTCCATCCGTCGATGCGCGACGTTTCGGAATTGATATACGAGACCTGCAAGACGTATCTCGTCACACAAGGCAAATTCATCCTGCTTCTGGAGTTGTTTATCGGGTCTGTGATGGTGATTTACTTCGGCTGGCTGCGCCACTACGAGCCCCAGACTGTGGCGATCATTGTCTTGTTCAGCCTGGTGGGAATTGCCGGCAGCTACGGCGTGGCCTGGTTCGGCATCCGGATCAACACGTATGCAAATTCGCGGGCAGCGTTTGCGAGCCTGCGAGGTAAGCCCTACCCGGTCTACGCGATTCCGCTGGAGGCGGGCATCAGCATCGGCACTTTGCTGATCTGCGTCGAACTGGCGATCATGCTGGCGATTTTGTTGTTTGTGCCCGGCAATTACGCGGGACCATGCTTCATCGGCTTTGCGATCGGCGAATCGCTGGGCGCCGCGGCACTGCGGATCGCGGGGGGTATTTTCACGAAAATCGCCGATATCGGCGCCGACTTGATGAAAATCGTCTTCAAGATCGAAGAGGACGATGCGCGGAACCCCGGCGTGATCGCCGACTGCACGGGTGACAACGCCGGCGACTCGGTCGGTCCTACGGCCGACGGCTTCGAAACTTACGGCGTGACGGGCGTGGCTCTGATCACGTTTATCTTGCTCGCCGTGCAAGATCCGAAGATTCAAATTCAATTGCTCGTCTGGATTTTCATCATGCGAATCATGATGGTGATCACCAGCATCGTGGCCTACGTCGCCAACCAGACGCTCGCCCACGCGAAATATGGTCATGCCGAGAAAATGGACTTTGAGCGTCCGCTGGTGATGCTGGTGCGGCTGACGTCGCTGATCTCGATCGGCGTGACCTACGCGGTCTCCTATTTGCTGATCAGAGAGTTGGGCGACGGCACGATGTGGTGGAAGCTCTCGACGATTATTACGTGCGGCACGTTGGCAGGAGCTATTATTCCCGAGCTTGTCACGTTTTTCACGTCGACCCGGTCGAGTCACGTAAAAGAAATTGTGACTGCATCGCGTGAAGGGGGCGCCTCGCTGAACATCCTGTCCGGCTTTGTGGCCGGAAATTTCAGCGCCTATTGGATGGGTCTGACAATCGTCGGCCTGATGGCGGTCGGCTTTGGCGTGAGCCAAACTTTTCCCGAACATTTGATGTTGGCGCCGGCCGTGTTTGCCTTTGGACTGGTCGCCTTTGGCTTCTTGGGCATGGGACCGGTGACGATTGCCGTCGATTCCTATGGACCGGTGGCCGACAATGCACAATCTATCTACGAGCTCTCCACGATTCACAGCCTGCCGAACATCGCGGCAGAGATTAAACGCGATTTTGGGTTCGAGCCGAATTTCGATCGAGGCAAACAGTTCTTGGAAGAGAACGACGGAGCGGGAAACACGTTTAAAGCGACGGCCAAGCCCGTCTTGATCGGAACGGCCGTGGTCGGCGCGACGACGCTGATTTTTTCGATCATCATGGTGCTCACGAACGGGTTGACCCAGGATGTCGACCATTTGTCGCTGCTCTACCCGCCGTTTTTGCTGGGACTGATCTCGGGCGGAGCGGTGATTTACTGGTTTACCGGCGCGTCGACGCAAGCGGTCTTGACCGGCGCTTATCGCGCCGTCGAATTCATCAAGGCCAACATTCGACTGGACGCCGGCGCCGGGCGCGCGTCGCTGGCCGACAGTAAGCGGGTGGTGGCCATCTGCACGCAATACGCCCAGCGCGGGATGTTCAATATTTTTCTAGCCGTGTTCTTCACAACGCTGGCTTTTGCCTGCCTCAACTCGTACTTTTTCATTGGGTATCTGATTTCGATCGCCATTTTCGGACTGTATCAGGCGATTTTCATGGCCAACGCAGGCGGCGCCTGGGACAATGCCAAGAAGATCGTCGAAGTCGAATTGCGCGAAAAGGGCACACCGCTGCACGCGGCCGTGGTGGTCGGCGACACGGTGGGAGATCCGTTCAAAGACACCTCGTCGGTGGCCATGAACCCGATCATCAAATTCACGACGTTGTTCGGTTTGCTGGCGGTCGAGCTGGCCAGCGCAATGCCGACGGAACAACGCATGACCATTGGCACGGGCTTGTTTTTGGTGGCAGTCGTCTTTGTCTGGCGATCGTTCTACCGGATGCGGATTCACTCGGCAGCCTGACGGTTCACTCGGCAGCTTGACGCGGGATCCCGGGCGGGCGGATCACTGGGACCGTCGCGATGAGTCGTGGACGGGGATCTGGCCCTCTCGGTGGTTCCCCTTGCGGCAGTTGGCGGTTGGCCTAAAATACAGGGCAACTGAACCCATCGCGATCGCGTGCGGTCTCGATTGTGTCCGGGAGAGGTGGCAGAGTGGTCGAATGCGCCGGTTTGCTAAATCGGTGAAGGGGTCAAACCCTTCCGCAGGTTCGAATCCTGTCCTCTCCGCTCGCTAATAAGCCAGGCTCGCAAGTCGTGAGTGGGACCATTTGCGAGCCTGGTTGTTTTTGGGGCGGCGGCCAAGGTCTTTTTGTAGTTTGGACTCGCGGGTCGCCGGATGCAAAAGTATGCCGGGCCCGGGGATTTTTGAGTTTTGTCGGCGCGCGTCTGCGATCGACATTTTCGCAACTCGTTTCGGATCCAAGAGTTAACCAGGGCTGGCCGTTGTGCCCGGCGGTAGGGGTCCCACTTTTCTACGTGCAAAAGCCTGAGTTTTGCACACGAGGCGGCGGGATAGTGCCGCGAATCGTGCACTCCGGCGGCGTGGCGTGGCGCAAAACTCGGGGAGTTTTGTCCGCAGCGGCGCAGGAATGACGCTGTGCCAAGGATTCAATTGTCAAAGAACGGATGGATGCCCGCCGCGCGGATGATGAGCGCGGCCGCTCGCTGAAGGTGCGGGTCGAGCGGTGTGCAGGCATACATTTTGGTGAGATCTTAGTGCGAGTCGCATGGACGTATAGCGGCTGCTGTCTCGTGTTTTCAAGCGTCAGGTGACGAAAAAGCCGCGACAGTTATCCGACGACTTCTCTAGCCTAGCGAGTTAGCCGGGAGTTTCAATCGGGCAGATTTGGCCACTTGGAAAGGAGCGAGCGGCGAGGAGCGAGGATCGAATTGGCCGGGAATCGAAATCGTCGTCGACGCGAAGCCGGAGGCCGGAGATCAACGAGCGATCGTCGCTCAAATCTTTTGGCCACAGAGGCCACAGAGGAGATCGAGGATGGCCGATTCCCGAA
>DASYDU010000177.1:0-12668 GCA_036499445.1 Lacipirellulaceae bacterium | reverse complement strand
TTGAGAGTTGCGTGCCCATTTGAGCGGGCGGAAAAACTAGTAAAGCGTCGCCACCCCCGTGCGGGTCTACTCTAACCAACAATCGAAGAAGTCGCTAGGCAATTCAGACCCTCTCCCACGCCCTTACCCAATGGGCGAGGGTATAGGAGCGGGTTTGAACGCGTCGCTAGTCGCCTCGCAGCGCGGGCAAGAGGGGCGCGGAGAGGGCCGAGCGCGTTGCCAGCCAACCTGCGACGAGCCCAGCCAGGGCGATCGCGCCCAACAGCGCTAAGAGCGCGTTCCAAGGCACGCTCGCGCCGTGCGGCGCCCATTGCGGCACCAGCGCTACCGCCGCCGCCAGGACGCCTGCCAATAAACCGCCGAAAAGCAGCACGGCGTTCTCGCAGACGACCATCGCCATGAGCCGCCGCCGGGCAAAACCAGCCGCCCGTAGCAACGCCAATTCGCGCCGTCGCTCAAGCACGCTGCGCAGCTGCACTACCGCCAGACCGACCGTGCCCAATAGCAACCCCAGCGCGCCCAGACTTTGGAACGTCGACAAATAAGCGTTTTGCACCGCCAAGTAACTGGCCAATTGTTCATGGGCGTCAACGGCATCGAAGCCGTTTGCTGCCAGTGTGGTTTCGAGCATTTGTGCCACCAAATCGGCATCCTCTTTGGACGGGTCCGCTCGGCGATCTCCGGCCGAGTAACTAGGCTCGCCGAATGCCACTTTCGCGCCCTTTGGCTTGATCAAGAAATACCGATATCCACCCGTGTCCGGGAAGAGTCGCAGGAAATTCACTTCGCTCACCAGCAGATTTCCCTGCAAAATACTATTGGCCAGCAGCCCGACGACCTCGAGCGTTACGGGCCGATTGGCCTCGTCGCGAATTGCCAGCCGCGAGCCGACACCATCTAAGTGCAAACTGTACGCGGCGGTGTTCATATCCAGAACGACCGGCACCACTGGCCTCCCGGCTTCGTCGTTACCCAAATCGGCCCGCAACTGTGTCCAGGGATTTTCACGCTTGAGACTAACGCCCTTAGCCTTCACGGCGTCAGCCCAGGTAAAGTCGCCGTCATCAATGAATGCGTCGGGCAGCCCCAAAACCCGCGGCTGTGTCGGCCGGTACAGATTCAGGCAACTGGCATCCTCGCCGGCGGCCACGCGCAGCGAGTAAATCTGCCAGTCGTTAAGTAGCTTAGCATCAGGATCTGAAAAACCAAGCTGCGTCCGCCCGGCCGGTGTATTGAGGTCGAATTGAATCGGCTGATCGCTTGTGGCCACCAGGGCGAAACCGCCAGTTCCTTCCTCACCGGTGTCGAGTCGAAACGCGCTGATGGCCACAATCAAAAACGTCGCCGTGGCCACGAGCCCGATCGTGAGCACGCTGCGGCCCGGATTGCGAGCCGTATTGAGCACGGAAAGCGCGGCCAGACTGAACGTGTCCTGCCCGCTGGTGTGTCGTGCGGCGGTTCGCAATTGATAGCGGGCCTCGCCCAGGAGCAAGATCAGCACCACCGCGCCGCTGCCAAAGAATACGCCCGCCTGCGCTTCGCCCTGTAGCACATAACCGAGGACCGCCAGTGCGAGGGCCAGCGCCACAATCGCCTCGCGAATGTGCGACCAATTTCGGGGCGCAGCGGTCACGGTCGTCGCGTCAAGCGGGCTGGCTTCTGTTTCGCCAGCTAGTAGCCTTCCGGCTGGCAGATGCACCAGGCGACGAATCGACAAGCGGATCGTGATCCACGACACCGCGATGCCGACCAACCAGCCGATGAACAAACTGCTCGGCGAGACGTGGAGCCGGAGAAATGGCGTCGCGATCGCCGCGACCCACCACGTGCAGAGTCCTGTGATCACGCCCCAGGCGTACAGCACGCCCACGACGACACCTACTGCTGCGCCGATGGCAGCGACGACTAGTCCCTCCCATGCCAAGAGTCGCGTGATCCGCCTTTGTGGAAATCCGGCGGCGGCCAAGATACCCAGCTCGCGAGCACGTTGTTCGACGCCGAGCTTGAACAGCAGCGCGATGAGCATCACCGCCGCGGCGATCAGGAAGAAACTGAAACCGAGAAACAGTGCGTCGAACGGCGTCGTGCCGCTCGACGCTGCCACGCCCAATCGCTTGACGGGCAAAAACGCCATGCCCAGCTTCGCCGGATCGAATTGCTTTTCCAAGTGAGCCGACAGTTCTGGATTCGCATGCACAACTTCAACAGCTGGCATGCGAAGAAGGCTGATCGTTCCCCAGCGGCTGGCCCAAAGTCGTTTCGCCGTGGCCAGTGAAACAAACGCTTTGGGTGTCGTCCGATATTTGTCCCAATAGTCCTCGTCCTCCGGCCGAATTTTTTCGACAAGCTCGAATGGCAAGTCCCAATCGTGAATCGACTTCTGATCTGTCACGCCCGGCAGGTCGGGCACGAGATGCGGATCGGCCGCCGCGGTCGGTTTGCCGTCCGCTTCCAATTCAGCGATGTAGGCCAACTTCAATCGCACCGGCGGCTGATGTTCGCGTAGCACGCCATGAGTGCTTTCCGGCTCATAGAAAGTCAGCGTGATCGTGTCGCCAATCTTGGCCCCGAGATCATCGACCGCCCAGCGATTGAGCGCGATCTCATCTTCGGCCAACTTCACCGGCTTTCCAGATGCATCCAGCAGCGGTCCCAGGCCCGCCACCGAATCGACACCGGCAACGGTCGAATACGGTATTTTTTTTGCCGCGTCGCCCTCACCCGCCACAATCGTGTTCGCGAGATAAGTAATGACGGGTTGTAGTGAGCCGGTTGGAAAAGCGTTTTCCGTCGCATCCACTACGGCGTCGCTCAGCACCAGCTCGTCCGAACTCAGCGCTTCGTATCGTTCCGGCGCAGTCACGGCATTGAGATGCAAACCATAATCTTCCAGCCGCGGTCGTAGCGCTGCCGGAAGTGCCGCCTCGGCCGTTTTATCGACTGCGGTGTCGACGCTCTTGCCCGCGACCAGGATCATGTTCGCTCGCCCCGGTTTCTTCAGCATTTCCTGGAGTGTCGCGAGCGACACGAAGGCGTTTCGTGGCAACTGCTGACTCGGCGAGAGACCGAATCGCGCGAGGCCGTCGGGCGGAAGAATGGCCGCGACCCGTAAGCGATGGCCGCTCGCCGTTTCGCCATTTTTTCCCAGCGGGCTATCAGCGGGAATCGCCTGCAGCGCGGGAATCCGCAGCAGGATCGTGTCGCCAATCTTTGCGGAGAGCTCTTTGGCGACTGACTGCGAGAGCGCAACTTCATCTATACTGAGTTCCGCGGCCGGGCCGCCCTGGTCTAACGACCAAAATTCCGGCCGGCAACCAATCACAGAGATTTGTGTCGCGCGCTGCGCATCCTCGCCATTGCCGGCCTGCAAATTGCCAGGCAGCAGAATCGCTGGCTGTGCCGCGGCGAAATGCTCTTCGAACTTTGCGTCGTCCGCCAATTCGACGGCCAGCGCCTCACGAAAAAAATGGGGCGCGGCGAGTACCTCATCAATGCGGCCGAGGCGCTCGAGAGTCAAGTCTCGCAAACTGCCGCGCACCGAATCGCCAACTAACAGCGCGCCCGTCAGCACGGCCGTCGCCACCGCCACTCCGGCGGCTACCGCCACATGCATCCGCCGATGATGCCGTAGACTGGCCAGGATGAATTGGAACGGCGTCATGCAGATAAAAGCGCCCGCCTATGTGCCGCGTACCGCGCCAAACCATTCAATCTGCTTTCGCGGGCAAAACACGAAACCCTGCGAATTGCAGAAGGGCCGCAGCCACGCCGCGCGCGATTCGAGCTGCTCCTGATCCGTCCCTTGCGGCATGAGCAGCACACGGTTGGGATCCGTGATCGGGATTTCATCGAGATAGTTCACGAGCTCATCCAGATCGGTCGGGGCATCGAGCACGAATTTTAATTGATAGTCGTGCTCGGCAATCAACCGCCGCACAACATCCGGCCGGTGCCGCTCGCGATCGTGCCGTCGGCTCCAGTGCGGATGCTCTGTGGTCGACGGATTGGAGTTCGCGAACTTCGGGCTGATCGACATCATGTCGCAGACGACCGGCAGGTAGAGCGTGCCAGCCGTTTCAACCGTGATGTGCCGGCCAATCGCGTGGAGCCGCTCGCAAAGCGGAATCAGCTCGGCATGAAGCATCGGTTCGCCGCCGGTGAGCACTACATTTCGGCAATCCCACTCCTCGACCTGGGCGACGATCTCGTCGGTCGACATGTCGCCCCCCTCGGGCTGCCACGAAGTATAAGGCGTATCGCAGAACCAACATCGCAAATTGCACCCGCTGGTGCGCACAAACACGCTGGGCTCTCCTGTGAGCAACCCTTCTCCTTGAACCGAGCGATAGATTTCCGCGATCTTCATGGCGGGTTCCTTTCAAACACCAAGGCACGAAGGACACGAAGAGTAAGAAGCACGGGCATGCCCGCTTCTTTGTCGTTCTTTGTGTCCTTAGTGTCTTTGTGATTAAATTCAGTCCGTTAAGTTTGATAATCGATTGGGTCGCGCAGCCCAGCTTCGGCAAATCCCTTCAGCCGCAGACGGCAGGCGTCGCAGCGGCCGCAAGCGGTGCCGGCGTCGTTCGGCGCGTAACATGAATGCGTTAGTCCGTAACCCACTCCCAGCTCTTTGCCGCGGCGAATGATTTGGGCCTTGCTCATTTTGACGAGCGGCGTATGAACGCGAAACTTCATTGTCTTTTCTACGCCGGCTTTCGTCGCCAGGTTGGCTAGCTGCTCAAAGGCCGCGATAAATTCGGGTCGGCAGTCCGGATAGCCGGAATAGTCCACCGCGTTGACGCCGATGAACAGGTCGGCCGCACCGGCGACCTCAGCATACCCCAATGCCAACGACAAAAAAACCGTATTTCGCGCCGGCACGTAAGTAATCGGAATACCTCTCGACATTTCGTCGTCGCTACGGTTTTGCGGCACGGCGATTGCATCGGTGAGCGCGCTGCCGCCGAATTGATCGAGCCCCACAGATACCGTCACGTGGCTAGCAACACCTATGGCTCGCGCGACGTTTGCGGCGGCCTCCAACTCGAACCGATGCCGCTGGCCATAATCGACAGAGAGCGCAAACAGCTCGTAGCCCTCGTGACGCGCGATGGCAGCGGTGGTCGCCGAGTCGAGGCCTCCCGAAAGCAGGACCACCGCGCGGCGGCTTGAAGTTTCGTCTTGCGGAGACATGCGGATCATGCGGTCGTGACGGGAATCGGCAGCCCTTTCGCCTGCCAACCTATCATGCCACAATAACAGACTTGTCGGAAGGAGTGCGGTCGATGTCAGATTTTCGCAAACTCTTGGAGGCTTTCGATAATCAGTTTCCGGATCGCGATTATCGCATCGAGATTGTCTGCCCGGAGTTTACGTCCGTCTGTCCGCGCACGGGTCAGCCCGATTTCGGTACGCTCACAATCACCTATATCCCTAACAAAAAGTGCGTCGAGCTCAAAAGCCTTAAATTATTTCTGCAAAGCTTTCGCAACGAGGGCATTTTTTACGAGCACGTGACCAACACAATCCTCGACGACCTGGCGGCGGTCATGCATCCCCGTTGGCTGAAGATCGCGGCCGCATTTAATGCGCGCGGCGGCATGACGGAGACCGTTACCGCCGAATACGTCGCGGCGGCATAACATACCACATCCAAAAGTGAGGACCGACAGGTGACTAGCTCCGACCGTCCTCAAGTCGTCCTCTCCGGGTTTGCGGACGAGGCTGCCAACGATCGCACGGCAGCTTCACAATTCGCCGCCTTTGCTGCCCTCGGCCTCCAGTATTACAGTTTGCGCCACGTCGACGTGGGCACGGGCATCAAGAATGTGATGGACCTCACGAAGAGCGACATCACCAAGTTGCGTCATCTCGAAGACGAATTCGGGATGAACGTCGCGTCGATTGGCTCGCCGATCGGCAAGGTGAAGCTTCGCGACGTCGAGGACGGCACCAAGAATCGCTTTGTGCCGTTTGACCAATACCTCAAGCGCGACGTGCAGCAGGCGTGCGATTTGGCACACGCCTTCGAGACGAAGCTGATTCGCGGCTTTTCTTTTTATCACCCTAAGGGCTCCGAGCCGCGGGAGCATGTGCCCCAGGCGGCCGATCGACTCGCGCAGATCGCCGAAGCCTGCCATCGTAGCGACCTGACGTTCGGCGTGGAGATCGAATCCAACCTGGTTGGCCAGTCTGGCCAGCTCATGGCCGAGCTCCACCGCCGCGTAAACCATCCGGCGCTGGTGACCATTTTCGATGGCGGCAACATCGTCAGCCAAGGCTACTCAAGTGAAGAAACGTTTGAGCAATACCTGGCGATGAAGCCCAGCATCGGCTGGATGCACATCAAAGACTTTTGCCACCCGAGGCCCGCCGCTCGTGTTTCCCACGTCGACGAAGACAAACTCAAAAACTTTGTGCCCGCCGATCTCGGCGAAAGCGACCACAAGCGAATCCTACGCGATTTTGCCACCGTGATTCCGCCGCTTCACGAGCGACTCACGAAGCGCGGCATTCCGGGCGTGCTGCTGGACCTAGAGCCGCACCTGAAGGGTGGAGGTCAATTTGGCGGCTTCAGCGGCCCGGACGGCATGGGCGTTGCGCTCCGCAGCCTGTGTGGAGTGCTTGACGGGGTTGGCATCGACTATCACTTGCGCGACTTTGACGATGTCCGAGCCGCCCGCGGTTATTAGCGCCGCTCGATGTCAATCGGCAGCGCCGGACTGGCCGGCTCGACGGCCGTAAAGCTTTCGTCATAGTCGTCGAAGGCCCCGACCTTCACCGCTTTGATGACCGACACAAAGGTCAGCCGGCCCCAATAGATGGCGGCGATCAGGGCCACACAGCCCGTGCTAAATTCGTGGCTTTGCCAGTCGGTCGAATTCAGCATGAAATACAAACTTGTCATCCCGGCCAGCAGTGACACGATGAATCGAGTCTTCGCGTTGCGGCGGAGCGTCCGCATCGTGTGAACGCCGATCGCGTGCCGGGCCGTTTGATTCGCCAGTGCACGCATCGCCCCCAGGTCGCTGGTAAACTCCGGGGTTGGGTTCTTACGCTTAAGCTCCTGAAGGCTGATCAGCGGCTCGGTGTTGGGTGAGCTGCTTTCCGTGGTTGCCCCAACCGTCCTGTTTGTGGCGGCGTCTCCCACGACAAATGAATTGCCCTTACTCGGATTTGAACCCGCGACCGTTTCAATCGCCTGCTCCTCCGGCGGCGCCAAGGACGATGCTCTGTTCGGCGCATCACCCCGGATGCGTTGCATCATCCGAGCCATGTATTGTTCCATCGATTCGTCGGCGACGCTCGCGGCCGCAGTCGGTCCGATCGGACTGGTGCTGGCGGTGACCGCTGCATCGCGATCCACGAGCCGCGCCGGGACGTCTTTCGGCGCGAAGGTCGGTGCGAGGGCACGCGGTTCGTCCACTTGGTCGTCGTTCTCGAACATGTGGGCGTAGCGGTCGATGAACGAAGTGGAGCTTGAGGCGCTCGACGGTTTGGCTACGGGCGCCGACACGTCCGCGATTGAATTGGGGCCTGGCTCAATCACCAACGGCGTGGTTCCACTCGAACGCTCCATCGTCGGCTCGGTCGGTATTGGCATCGACTCGACAGCCGCGGAAGCCTTTGGTGCTTCGTCTGCCATCGTGTCGGACCAGGTTGCGTTGCGGTGATTCGGCTCGGCTTTGGACTCGTCCTCGGTCGACGAATCGGGAACGCGTCGCCAAAGCGTTAACTCGCGCAAATGGGCCAGCGCCTCATCAATGTCACCGGGCGGGTTTGTGCTTTCTTCCGCGGCTGAGCTCATTGCGCCGGCGGCATGCGGCGATCGGTCGGCCGGCAAAGTATCGGGCCAGCTAGCCGCCGATTCTTGTTCTATGGATTGATTTCCCGCGCCAGTTTGATCTACCGACTCGTCCGAGGTCACGTCCAAGGGATCGGGCAACGTCCAAGGAGTTTGCGTCGGTCGGTCTTCGTCAGCATCAGTGACATCTTCGGCCGGGGGCAGGCCGTAGGACTCAACAACTGCCTCCGGCGAATGTGCGGACGTATGTTGAGACCAGTCGTAGCCGTCGTCAACTTTTGCAGATGCCGACAGCGTAGTTTCTGGCGTCGACGATTTTTCCTCGGCCTCTGCTACGTCACCGGCGGCGCCAAACTCTTTGTCACTCTCAATCAACTGCGATTTCTGTAGTTGCTTCTGCAACTCCTCGGCCTGCGCCGCATGATCCGCGATTTGACGCTTGAAATCGTCTAGCTGCTGCTGCCACGCCGCGCGCTCGTCGGAGAGCTCGCGCCACGCGCGCTGACCTTCGACGAGTCGCGTTTGGAGGTCATCGATTGTGGCCTGGGCCTCGGCAAGTTCTGCGAGCGCGTCCGCAAGCTGCTGTTGTGCGAGTGATAGGTCGGCGTCCAGATTGGCGCTGTGGGCGGCATCGTCGGTCCATCGCTGCGTCCAGGCTGGCTGGTCGTGAGCCGCTTGAAAGCGGTCCGGCTCCAACAGTCCCCTCTGGCTGGATTGGGCCGCATCACTGCTGGCCAGCGCCAACTCGACTTTCTGTTCCAATTCGTGGACGCGGCTCAGCAATTCAGTGAACTGTTCCCGCTGACCCCCGAGGGCCGCGAGTATCTCGACGCCAATTGCCGATCCTTCTACGCCGAAACCGTTTCCAGGCGGACATTCTCTTGCCAGCGGATTCTCAACGCCCGCGTCAACATGCGAATCCATCGCACCGTCCGACCACGCGTTCAAACTCGTCTCAACTTCGTCAAGCTTACTCAAAGCGCGGCCGGAAACTTCATGCGGCGTCTCGACCAATGGCAACGCGCATTCCATCGCATCGGCAGCAACGATTTCGAGAACGATTGGACCGATCGAAAGGCAATCGCCGTCCGCCAGGGGTGCTTCGTCGAACGCCTCGCCGTTGAGCCATGTTTCGCTTGTCCAGCGGCGGACGCGCAGCCCCGCGTCGTCGCAGACGATCAGGCAGTGCATCGGACCGACGCCCGCGTCCCGCAAGCGTACCGAACATTTGTGCCCCGAACCGACGCTATGATTGCCCGGCCCCAGTGGGATAAGCTCTCGATCCCGCTGGCCGCCAACGAGCCGAACCCGCACGTCCCCCAGTCGATTGGAGCTCGCGTCGAGAACGGATCGGGGGAGTTCGGATAACAACATGGCAAGTCGTAGACAGCGCGGTCGGTCGGAGTTGAAGCAGCAGATCGCCTTAGGAAAACGTACCTCGACCGTCCCGGCGACGAAGCTGCGCGGCCGGCGGGAAATGAAAACACTACTAAATCATGTAGCTTGCCAGGTCTGGCCGGTCAAAAACGCCGCCCCGGGCCTCGTCCCAACGACACTTCTATTTCGCATTTTTCGCAAAATTCGACTGGTCCGCCTGTGACGGATTTGTCGATTACCGATAGGCGCGAGAGTTACGCGGCGGCCGATCCGATAGCGAAAGTCTGCCGGTTGTCAAGGTGTCTGATTCGAGCCACCTGCTGCTTTGGCTCGGCGGACGGCCGCGACCGGCTCGCAGCGCGAGCGGAAGTTGATGCCGCGTAAAGATTTACAGTAAAGCAAGGAGCATTTTTAGGCCGCGTACAAAACCAGTAGTGCGGCCCGAAACACATTTCGGTCCGCCTGCGTACTATAGTTACGTTGCCAGCAAAAGTGGCAGCAAGCCACCAGCGACGGTCGGTTAGGTCGCACGCTGGCCGCCTACGGAAAAAACGGAACGACAACCGACGATCACAAGAAGAGGCGCAGACTCGTCTCAAGGCGTCATTCGACGCGGGCAACCGCCGATGATGCCTGCGGCACGGAGTCGTCGCCTGGCAGGTGAGGTGAACAACGATGACCCGCAAAGAGTCGATTTTCAAACTACGTGATCTACTCGTCACGCGCCGCGACGCGCTCCGCAAGGCTTTGGCCGGCGACTTGAGCCTTCTCAAGCAACTCCGCGAGCAGACCGGCGGAGACGTGATCGATGCCGCGCTGGATGCAGCGCAGGACGAGATCAGCTCGCAATTGGCCGAGGTCGAGAGCCGGGAGCTGGCCAATATCGAACGGGCCCTGCTGCGAATTCGCAAGGGGACTTACGGCGAGTGTGAAGCGTGTGGCAACAAAATCCCGCTCGCCCGGCTCAATGCCCTGCCCTATGCCACGAGCTGCATCGAATGTCAGCGGGCGGCGGAAATAAGTGGCGGCGCGGGCGGCGGCGCCGGCGACTGGAGCAGGGTGCTCGACACCGGATTTGTCGATACGGACGTTACATTTTCCGATCTGGAAATGCAGTGATTCCCAGGGAGGCAAGCGGTCAACACCAGGCGACCCAAACTCAATCGAAGTCAACGGCCCGGCTGCGAGCAACTCGCGGCCGGGCTTTTTCATGTCGTCGATGGACAAAGAGCCCCGCAGTGGTAAGGTTAAGTTGAGCCAGGCGGAAACCCTGATCTAGGGTCGCCCTTCCACGACCGACGCGCCCTATGACTATCAACTATCGCACGGTGTTTTCCTCGCGACGGGCCAGCTGCGCCGTCGCGTTTGCCTCAGCTGTGTGTCTCGCGGTCGGCGCGGCTCGCCCGGCAGCGGCCCAGTTGACCGAAGCCACGGTCGCCAGCTCGGCGAGCGCCACGGCGCCCGCCTCGACGACCGATCGCGACCGAGAATTTGCCGCGCTGGCGAAAGACGTCGATTCGTTTGAGCGCGAGTTTGGCTTGATCAAACGCGTCGTCAAGTTGGTCGGGCCCTCCGTAGTACACATCGAAGCCAATCTGCTCGCCAAATACCGAAGCGGCCTCTTGAGCATTGAGGAGGCCGGCTCGGGCGTGATCGTGCAGTTCGGCGCCACAAACTACATCATCACGAATCGGCATGTCATCAGGCACTCGTCGGCGGAGCTGGTCAGCATCCATTTTGCCGACGGCCGCGTCGCACATCCCGACCGCATTTGGAGCGACCAAGATACCGACGTCGCTGTAATGTCGATTAGCACTCCTGACTTGATCTCCGCCCGGCTCGGCGACAGCAACGCGCTGGAAATTGGCGATTTCGTGCTCGCCATAGGCAGCCCGTTCGGACTGAGCCAAAGCGTCACTCGCGGCATTGTCAGTGCCAAAGGGCGGCACAATCTCGACTTGGGCGACAACGAGCTGCAGCTTCAGGATTTCATCCAGACCGACGCCGCCATTAATCCCGGCAACAGCGGCGGGCCGCTCGTCAATCTCCGTGGCGAGGTCGTCGGCCTCAATACGGCCATCGCCAGCAGCTCCGGCGGCAATGAAGGAATCGGCTTCTCGATCCCGATCAACATCGTCTCGCGCGTCGCCCGCCAGCTAGTCGAGAAAAATGCGGTGAGCCGCGGCTACTTGGGCGTGACACTGGACCGCGATTTCAACGAGAAACGGGCGACCGACTTAGGCCTCCACCAGTTGACGGGAGCGCGCGTGAGCGGCGTCCAGCCCAACACGCCCGCCCAGCATTCTGATCTTCGCGTCAACGACGTGATCCTCAAATTCAATGGGGTCCAGGTAGAAAACGAGGGTCATTTACGCGGCTTGATCAAGCTGACGGAAGTCGGCAAACCAGCGACACTCGTCATCTTTCGCGACGGGCAGGCAGTCCCGCTCTCTGTCGACGTGGGCGATTTGAAGGATAATCCGCAGAAGGATCAATAGCGGGCCGGGGCGGGGACCGATGCGCTGTATTGGCCGGGCCCCGAACTTTAGCACTCATCCGGCGGCGGCCAGCGCGGTGTAAAGGCAGTTGCAGACCGCTTCCACGTTGACGTCAACGGCCACATCCATGTTCGCCCGATTCTCGGGCCGATTCCGGCGATCAAACACCGTCGTTCCGTGCGTCAGGTTGCCGTCCGTTTCAACGTCGCCATAGAGCTGTTCGATCGTGAAGAATTCGGGATGGATCGCGGCCACGACCGCGATCGCGTCGTGCAAATGGATGCCCTCGATGCCCAATTGTTGACGGTATGAGCGAAAGGCCCCCGGCAGAATCTTGCGCAAGAACTGGCCCGTCCGCGTACTCTCGCCGGGCAGTTTCTCCAGCAGATCGAAGCCGAATAAGATCCGGGTCGTCACATCGATTGGAATCAAGGTCTTCGGAATCGACGAGCGAAACACATCACGGGCCGCTTCCGCATCGCAATAGACATTGAACTCTGCGGACGGCGTCACGTTGCCGGGGCCCGAGACTGTGCCGCCCAGGATTAACAGGCCTCCGATGAGCGCGGCCAGGTCCGGCTGCTGCTGTAATATGCCCGCGATATTCGAGAGCGGCCCCGTCGCGATAATCGTGATTTCGCCCGGCGCGGCTCGCACCTCGTCGCTAATCACCTTCACGCTCGGCCGCTGGTGGTGCAGCTCGGCCACCGGAAAATGAGCGCCGCAAAAACCATCCGTACCAAATAAATGCCGCGCGTCGACTCGCAGCATGCGGTCCGTCGAGGCCGCGCCCAACCGCGGCCAGCGCGGCGGATCGAGCTGCTCGATAATCGTATGGACGTTCCGCGTGGACTGCTCCGGCTGGACATTGCCGCCCACGGCCGTGATCGCCACCACTTCAAGACTCGGATCCGCTAAAGCCAAGCAGATGGCGACGGCATCGTCGATGCCGGGGTCCACGTCGAGAATGACTTTTTTGGCCATCGGCG
>DASYDU010000176.1:0-2914 GCA_036499445.1 Lacipirellulaceae bacterium | reverse complement strand
AACGACGCTCGAAATCCAAAACAATACGAAACTTTGTTTCATCGCTTTCACTTCTCCGCGAATTTTTTGGGGACGGGATCACGGCACCAAGGTGAACTGGTATGTGTAAAACGGGCTCCGCGCTAAATCGCCCGGCTCGGTGAGTCGATCGGCCAGATGAGGTACGGGATCAACCCCGCCGCCAAGCCGGTCGGCCATGGCACAAGCCTGACTACAAAACGGTGGCCGGCGATCGATCGCGGAATCATCGACCTCTGCTCGCACCGCCAGCCGAATCGCCGGCAAGTGAAGCATCGCGGCGGCCAACACGGCCGCGTAACCATAGTCGCAGCCGGCCAGGCGCCGCATGAAATAGGTTGCCCGCGTGCGATCGTATTCCGGCCACCGCTCGTTCGCATTGACTTGAAAAACGTCGATTCGACCCGGAAATCGGCGAACTTGGCTTTCGAGCGTGACAGCACGGCCGCCGCGCCATTCCCGGACTTCCAGGCAAAACAAGTCGTCGTCCCACCAGGCGGCCTTGGCGGCGTGGGAATGGTCGCCGCGCCCGGCAATCGAAATTAGGCCGCGCCGCCGGAACAACAGCAGATCGCCGTCGCTGACGCTGGGGCGTGCGTCAGTGAGCCCGATATAACGCAGTGGTTGGTTGTTGGACATGGAAAAATCGTGCGGCTACGAAGTTCGGTAGGTAAACGAAAAAAGCCCGGCGCCGGACCGAAGTCCGACGTCGGGCTCTTGGAATACCTTGGCTTAGTTGCTCAGGCTTCGCTGGATACCGTTAAGTCGTTCGTGAGCCTATCAGAAGCGCTGGCCCAATTTCAACAAGAAAATGGGCCACTAAGAAAAATAGAGTCAATTAGCACAGATGCCGCGAAATGCGGCGAATTTGAAATCGGGCCCGTCGTAGAACAGACCACGCCGAGATGTTTTCAGCGAGTGGCCGGCATGGGGGCCATCGTCTGGGCGCCGCCTAAACCGGCGACGCGGCCGGGTGTCGCACCTTCGTAGACGGAAAACTCGGCCCAGATCGGGAAGTGGTCGGAGACCTGCAGCGCCTGGTCCTGCGAGAGATTGAATTGGTGCATCACGTCGAAGACGCCCCAGCGGCCCGTGAACTCGGTGGTCGAGGGCTGGTGAATGATGAAGTTGTCGTAGAGCGCGTTTTGCCGCGTGTTGCTGAACACGCCGGACACGATCGGATGAATTCCTGGAATTTGCGCTAGTCGGCCCAAATGCCGGTCGTCGGCATTCAGGTCGCCCATGATGATTACATCATCTTCGCCGCCCGAGGCTTGTCGCACAGCATGATAGACGTCGGCCAACGTGTTGCATTCGGCGAGCGCTTCGTCTGGCTCGGTGTGAATGTCGACCAGGATAAACGTGAACGCTTCGTTGGGCGCCGGCCCGCGGGCCCGAAACATGGCCACGAGCGGCGAGCGCTGAAACAAATCCTGTGGATCATTCACGGTATAGACGCTTTGCTTATTTAGTTCCACCATCGCGGTGTCGTAAATAAAGGCGTATTGTTCCTTGCTGTTGGTGCGGCCCAGACGCGGGCCGATGACGTAGTCGTAAATGTGTGCGTTGCTCTGGTTGGCTGCACCTTGGTTGACATAATCCCGCAAGAAATTATCGAGTAGATAGTCATTCTTTGTTCGGATCTCCTGGATTGCCACAATCTGGAAATTGCGGATGATGGCAGCAAGCGTTTGCATCACATACGTTTTCGAGGCCTTTGAGTCGCCGAACACTTGAATGTTGAACGACGCGATGCGAATGGCCGGTCCACCTTGTTGTGGCAAGATTTGCGGCTGGCCGCCATAACTGACGGACGATGACGCAATGGTCGGAAGCGGCGGGAGTTGGCCCGACGGATTGTAGCCCGCGTTGTAGTTCGGCACGCTCGGCGTTGTATTCGGATAACCGTTCGGCGGCGAATTTGGATAACCGCCCGGCGCCGATGTTGGATAACCACCCTGCGATGACGTTGGGTAGCCGGCTTGCACCGGCGCTGAGTAGCCGGACGATGTGCCTTGGCCCGGATACAAACCCAATAACCGCGCGAGTTGGCTGAGCTGCGGCAGTCCGCTGCCGTGGAGATAGAATCCCGTGCTGCCGAGAATGGTTGCCAGGACCGCGATTTTGGATTTGTGCCGTCGCACACGCCCCTCCTTGGGCCGATGACTCGTCGTCATAGTCCGTCTACCAATGCTAGCATCGAGCGCGCAGACCGATACGTTGGGCGAATCGGCTATTGGCAAGCAGGTGGATTAGTCGAATTGCCGGCCGACCGAAAAACGAGATGTTGATTCCGCGGAAACGGCGCGGGCCGGGTCCGTACGGTTGTGCGGCCGGCGTGCCGAAGACGAAATACCCGCTATCAACGCTGGCATTTCGCTGTCCGGTGAGGTAGTCTTAAGGCGTGAGGAGCTGCCCGCTGATGGTTACTATTTCGTTTGCAGATCGCGATACGGAAAAGCGAGCGATCGCTTTTCTTCTTGGTAGATTTTCCGGCCAAGTGCTCCGCTCCGGCGAGCATCTAGTCCCCGAGGCTGCTCTCGAGGCGCTCGCACAACAGAACATTCCATTCACCGTCCAGGGGAAGGCAACGTATGAGCAGCAAGTGGCGGCGATACGAGGTTCTGCTTCCTCTGCAATTCAATGACGGCCGCGATGTCCCTGCGGATTCGCTCGCCGACGCGGTCCTAGAAATCGTGGACCATTTCGGAGCGGCAAGCTACGAGACACAGAAGGTCGAAGGTCATTGGCGGTACAGCGGCACTCACTACCGCGATAACCTCGTCAAGCTGGTAGTCGACGTGCCCGACTCTTTCGCGAATCGGCAATGGATGAAACAGTTCAAAGCCGGCTGGATGGTTCGTCTTGAACAGCTTGATCTCTGGATGGTGAGTTA
>DASYDU010000175.1:0-26090 GCA_036499445.1 Lacipirellulaceae bacterium | reverse complement strand
TGATTCGAGACCCAACTCAATCGCGGATTGGAGTGTGCAGATTTCATTCGTTCCTTCGCCGGCGCCGAGCCAGAGCGTCCGCGGGCGGTCGGCTGAAGGAAACGCCCCCGCGCCAACCACTTCGAGATCGAACGGCTCGAGCTCGGCGACGGCGGCGGCGACCGCGTCGCAGACGGCCGGCAGCTCGAGATCTTTGACGTCGCCCAGGAACTGGAGCGTCCAGTGCATGTGGTCGGAGTCGACCCATTTGACGTCGCCGGCCACGGCCTGGAGTTGACGGATCACGTCGAGCGCGCGGCGGCAGATGTCGGGGGCGAGGGGGACGGCGATGAAGGTCCTCGTTTTCATGCGGTAACGATTTGCGCGCTCCGCTTTGCTCGGCGAGCCTTGCTTCGCGTCGCGGTTAACGTCAGAAGGAGAGCATTTTTTGGTAGTCGAGCATGCGGGATTCGATGTCGGCGCGGGTGATTTGCTCGATGCGGTCGAGGCCGAAGCCTTCGACGTTGAAGCTGGCGACCAGGATGCCGTAGGCCATCGCGGTCTTGAGGGTTTCGGGATCGAACTTGTCGTGTTCGGCGAGGTAGCCCATCATGCCGCCCGCGAAGCTGTCGCCGGCGCCCGTGGGATCGACCACGTTCTCGGTGGGGAAGGCGGGGAGGACGTAGGTTTCGTGCTCGCCGAAGAACATCGCGCCGTGCTCGCCCTTTTTGATGATGACGAACTTGGGCCCGAGCTGGCGAACTTTTTGGCCGGCCAGCACGAGGTTTTCGGTGCCTGAGAGAAGTCTGGCTTCGCTGTCGTTGAGGACCAGGCCGTCGAGGCGGGTGAGGAGCTTCATCAAGTCGTCGTGGGCGATGTTGATCCAGAGGTCCATCGTGTCGGCCACCGCGAGGCGGCAGCCAGGGACTTGCTCGAGAGCTTTCATCTGCGTGGCGGGCGCGGCGTTGCCGAGGAAGACGTATTTCGAATGGCGGTGTGCTTCGGAGAGCTTGGGCTCGAAATTGCCAAAAACGTCGAGCTCGACGGCGAGGGTTTCGCGATCGTTCATGTTCGGCTCGTAACGGCCGGACCAGCGGAACGATTTGCCGGTGGGGACGACTTGGATTCCGGAGACGTCGATGTCTCGCCGGCGGAGGAACTCGGTATTTTCTTGTGGCCAGTCGCCGCCGACGACGCTCACCAGCTTGACGGGGGTGAAGAAGCGGGCGGCGCAGGAGAAATGGCTGGCCGAACCGCCGAGCAAGTTTTCACGGCGACCCCACGGGGTTTCGACGGTGTCTATGGCGATGGAACCGATGACGAGGAGGGACATAGGCAATTTCGGATTGGGGATTTTGGATTTCGGATTGGAGGATGACGTGCGGGAAACACGACGGACGGAGTCGGTCGGAATCGCGGATTTTCGCCTTTCAATCCACAATCCGCAATGCGAAATCCGCAATTGGCGACTAGCGGATGAAGGCGAGATAGTAGAACGTCCAGCCGGTGACGGCGGTGAGCAGCATGTCGAGCGCGGCGAGACGGGCCCAGAAAATGTGGGACGCGCTGTGGAGGGCGGGTGCGGGCAGGCTCGGAAAGTTGCGCAGCGCGCGGATGATCACTACGGGCCAGAGGAGAACTGAAGTCACGGCAAAGAGCAAGTGGATGTACAATGCGGTCCAGACGGGCGGCGAGGCGCGACCGCCGAGCTCGCCGGCGGCGCGGTCTTCCCAGCCGTGGAGGCGGATGTCGACTTCGAAGAGGATGACGGCGGCGAGCAGGACGCAGCCTAAAGTGACTTGGACCCACTTGTGAAGCTGGAAGCGGCGGCGATACTTGACCTGGTAAATGCTCCAGGCGAGCACTAAGACGACGATGAACATGGCGAGGAAGAGCAGGTCGAGCATCAGCGAGGCCCGCGTGCCAAGGATGCCGTTGATGCCGGGATAGGTGGGGGAAGACATGGTTGCGAAGATAACAGAACGACGCCGCTAGCGGGAAGTGAGAAGCAAACCTGGTCCAGGAGACTAAGTTGCTCTGTAGAAAGCTCGGGCAAATCCTTCATGTCGGAGGCGTCTCCGACGCCGAATCCGGGAGAATTGGCGAAACGTGGTCGGGCTCAGAGAGCCCTCCCACATGAGTTTTCTACAGAGCCCGACTGAGTCTATTTCGGATTGCGGATTTCGGACTGCGGATTGAAAGACGAGAATCGGCAATCCGAAATCTACAATCCGCAATTGATTCGGCCGAGTGGCGGAATGGCAGACGCTACGGACTTAAAATCCGTTGGGGGGTAACCCCCGTGCGGGTTCGACTCCCGCCTCGGCCAGTACGTTTGATGAGGGGTGTTGGAGGAAGTCGAGCACCGTGCGAGGACCTCGGCTCGGCGGCTAATCGGTTTGCAGTGCCGTGCGGTAGCGGGACATTAATTGGTGGCAGAAGTTTGGGCCGTCGGGGGCGTAGTTGCCGGGGCCACCTTGGTAATGGGGCGGGCACCACCAGCCGAGTCGGACGAAGGGCGAGACGCAGCCGCCACCGCCGACATAGTCCCAGCCCCAGGTGCCCTGGTCCCGGCATCGTTCGCATGAGCGGGACCTCAAGGGACAAGACAGACAGGGGCAGGGGCCCGCGCCGCCGCCGACATAGTAGCCGCTGAAGTGGCAATTGTCTGGTGGAATGGCCCCACGCGATGGGCAGGCGAGATCGCCGGAGCGCATCACTTCGCACGAACTGGCCGGTGCGTACAGGCTTTGCTCGGCGCTGGCGGTCGTGCTGAGGCCGAGGGGCACAAGCTGCGGCCACGCGAGGCAGAACAAAGCGACAAGAACTGGATTTGTGAGCCGCATGATTTTTGTTGCCGCGCGAGGATGCAGTTGCTAGCTGGGCATGCGGGACATGAGCTGGATCGCAAGCCGCGCACTGGCAGACGCTGATAACGAGCGGGACAACAGCCGCCGGCACACGAAAGCATTGCCGGCAATTACAGCAAGCCACCGTGCCCGCGTCATGCTCCACTGAAAGCATTTATCCGTTGTGGGGAATGGATTCTTTAGGTAAACTGCTCCCCCTCGTCCGGGTACAGCTGTCTTCTCTTCGCATCCTCTTCTCCGTTCCTAGTGTTCCCAGACGCACACGTCGACACGCACGTCGCGGTTGCGCGATCAGCGGCAACGCTGAGCGCTGCGCTCGCGGCGCGCTGTTTCGGATAGCGTCCTCGTCATGTCGAACTTCGCTCGCAAACTGCTTTCCATAGCAGGGGCGCGCTCTGCGCGCGCCGAGGATCGGGCTCTGCGCGCGGCGATGTTGCTGGCAATCGCGCTCGTCGCGTGCGGCAATTTTCGGCAAGACAACTGCTCTTGGGCCGATGAGCCGACGGCGTGGAGCGATCGCGACGTGCTCGATCCGGGGCAATTGACGCCGTTTTTAGACGACCCGTCGGACGGCGCGTCGTGGGTGCGAAATGGACCGATACCGCTTGCGCCAAAAGCGTCGAATGCCGCACAATTGCCGGGGCGGACGGGCGACTCGGGTCTGTTGCCATTGCGGCCGCCGCCGGGAAGCGGGCAGCAGAGTCTTGCACCCGACCTGATGGCGGCGCCCGAGCAACAGTGTGAGTACGATGCGCCGCTGTTGTCTGCGCCGCTATTGTCTACGCCGCGTCAGGTGCCGGTCGGGTTTTCGGGGCCGTCGGGAATCGCCACTTGGGACGAGCAGACCGACGACGATTTTGTGCCGGAGCCGGATCGCTGGCGGGGCGGGTATCCGCTGTGGGACCGGTACGGGCCGGATCATTATCTGACGTGGCCGTACGCTCCGCTCGACGATTCGCCGTATGCGCGCGGTTGGGAGCTCAATCCGTATCGGCAAAACGTGCTCAAGGGCGACTATCCGATCATCGGGCAGCACACATTTCTGAATGTGACGGCGATAAGCTCGTCGGATTTCGAGTATCGGCAAGTGCCAACGGTGGCGTCGCCGTTTGAATCGCCGCCTGATCCTGGGGTGCAGGACTTCTTCGGCAATCCGGATCAGTTCGCGTTGCGGCAGGATTTCAGTTTGTCGTTTGATTTGTCGCATGGCGACGCGGGATTTAAGCCGTCGGACTGGCGCGTCCGGCTGACGCCGATCTTCAATCTGAATTATTTGGACGTGAACGAGTTGGGCGTGGTCGGGCCGGACGTGCGCGATGGGGAGGACCGGTTCCGCACGTACATGTCGCTGGAGGAGTGGTTTGGCGAGGTGAAACTGGCCGACACCAGCCCGGATTACGACTTTGTCTCGCTGCGAGTTGGTTCGCAGCCGTTCGTCAGCGATTTTCGCGGCTTCATCTTCTCGGATATCAATCGAGGGGCGCGCGTCTTTGGCACGAACAATTCGAACCGCGATCAGTACAACGCCGTGGTGTTCGACCAGTTGGAGAAAGACACTAATAGCGGGCTGAACACGTTCCGCGATCGCGACCAGACGATTGCAATCGCGAATTACTTTCGGCAGGACTTCATTTGGCCCGGCTACACTTCGCAGCTGAGCGTCCACTACAACCAGGACAACGGCAACGGTCTGGTGTTTGACCGCAACGGCTTTTTGGTGCGGCCCGACCCGGCCGGTGTTTTCGAGCCGCATCAGATTAGCGTCGGGTATTTGGGCTGGACCGGCGACGGGCACATCAATCGCTTCAACATCGACCACGCCTTTTACTGGGCGCTCGGGCACGATGATCTCAATCCGCTGGCGGGGCGAGACGTTTCGATCAACGCTCAGATGGCGGCGGCCGAGGTGTCGTACGATCGCGATTGGATGAGGTTCCGGACATCCGTCTTATGGGCATCGGGCGACCACAACATCTCCAACGGGGAGGCCTGCGGATTCGACACGATCATGGACGATCCGAATTTCGCGGGCGGCGAATTCAGCTATTGGCAGCGGCAGGCAATCAAGCTGTTGGGCGTGAACTTGGTCAATCAGTTCAGCCTGGTGCCGGACCTGCGCTCGAGCAAGACCGAGGGCCAAGTGAATTTCGTAAACCCGGGCCTGTTTTTGTACAACGTTGGAGCAGACGCAGAACTGACCCCGCAACTGCGGTTAGTGAGCAACGCAAATTTTCTGTGGTTTGAAAGTACCAACGTGCTCGAGCAGTTTTTGTTTCAGGCCCCGATTCACCGAGACATTGGGACAGATTTGAGCATCGGTTTTGAGAACCGACCACTGCTTAACGACAACCTGATTTTGACCACGGGTGTGTCGGCCCTCGTGCCGGGGCAAGGGTTCAGAGACATTTACGATCCAATGGTGGGGAGCGTGGGTACGCTGTTTGCGACGTTCCTGGAAGTAGTGGCGACGTTCTAGAGAGCGCGTGAGCAGTGCGGCCCCGAGCGCAAATGCGTGTTGACCGTTTTTTGACCGATCTTTTATGTTGACGTTCCCCAGTTTGCGGGGCTTTAGCAAATGCTATTCGCGATTGAATGGACTCGCGCGATGTCATGAAAACGCTCGCTGAAACACAACTGCTGACGATTCTTATTGCGGCGGCGCTCGTTGGCGGAGCAGTGGAAGCGCGCGGACAGAATCGCGGCGAAGAAATACCGGTTCCCGCGACAGCCGGGCAACTCAGAGCGACGCCCGAAGAGGGAACGATTGAGCCAGCCACGATGGCGCCGGCGGAAACGGAAGTTGATCTCGGAGAAGAGACATTTCCCTCGGCCGAGCAAGTGGCTGACCTTATGAAGCAAACGCACGTCGAAGCCGACGCCAAGAGCTTTGGCTGCATCCAGTGCCATCAGAACGTGTCGGATATGCACGCGAAGGTGACGGTGAAGCTGGGCTGCGTCGATTGCCACGGAGGCAATCCGGCCGCGGCGGACGAATTTCATGCCCACGTCCATCCGCGGTTCCCGGATGCGTGGCCGTCGTCAGCGAATCCAGTTCGCTCGTACACACTGCTGAACCACGAGTCGCCGGAATTCATCCGGTTCGTCAACCCTGGCGATCTGCGGGTTGCGGCATGCACGTGCGGCGCGTGCCATGCGGAGGAAGTGCGCCAGGTACGCAAGAGCATGATGACCCATAGCTCCATGTTGTGGGGGTCTGCCCTTTACAACAATGGGGCCGTGCCATTCAAGATGGCCCGCTATGGCGAGAGCTATAGCATGCACGGCACGCCGCAGCGGCTGCAAAACGTGCCGCCACCGACGCCGGATGAAATGGCGTGGAAAGGGAAAGTGCCGTTTTTGGATCCGCTGCCGCGGTATGAAGTCAGCCAGCCTGGGAACGTGCTGCGAATTTTTGAGCGGGGCGGGCGATTCAAACCCGACGTGGGCATCCCGGAACGACTGGAAGAGTCGGGGCGGCCGCGCCAGCGGCTGAGCGACCGCGGGATGGGGACGATCAATCGCACGGACCCCGTGTTCATCGGTTTGCAGAAGACGCGCCTGTTTGATCCGACGCTGAATTTTCTGGGCACGAATGATCACCCGGGCGACTACCGGTCAAGCGGCTGCAGCGCGTGCCATGTGGTTTATGCGAACGATCGCTCGCCGGTTCACTCCGCTTCGTATAGCGTCTTCGGCAACAACGGGCAGAGCTGCTCCAACGATCCAACGATCCCGAAGGACGAGCCTGGGCATCCGATCGAGCATCGATTTGTGACGGCGCCGCCGACGAGCCAGTGCATCGTGTGCCACGTCCATCCTGGCACAAACGTGCTCAACTCGTACTTGGGCTATATGTGGTGGGACAATGAGACGGACGGCGAGCTGATGTATCCGAAGCATCAGAAGGAACTGACGGCGGAGCAATTTGTCCAGTCGCTGATGAGCAACCCAGATGAAACGGCGGCCAAGGGACTGTGGTCGGATCCGCAGTTTCTGCAGGACGTGGTGAAGCTGAATCCGCAGTTGCGACACACGCAGTTTGCCGATTTCCACGGGCACGGCTGGGTGTTTCGGGCCGTATATAAGAAGGATCGCAAGGGGAACATGCTCGACTACAAGGGCGACGCGATTCCCAATGTGTCGACGGAGCAGCTGATGGCGGCGATGGTGCCGGCCAGCGACGAGGAGCGGAAAGTCGGCAAGCAGCGCGAGGGGACGCCGGTCCATTTCATGGACATCCATCTCGAAAAGGGGATGCACTGCACGGATTGCCATTTCCAGCAAGACGTGCACGGGAACACGCAGCTCTATGACGAGGTGCGGGCGGCGTGCGAGATCCAGTGCGTCGATTGTCACGGGACGATCTCGGCCACCGCGACCCTGCGGACGTCGGGGCCGGCGGCAAAAGAGGGCGGCGCCGATCTATCGGAAAAGCGGACGCCGTTCGGCAAACGACTCTTCGAGCGGCGCGGCGATAAACTGATTCAAAACTCGATGGTGGACCCGGCGCTGAGTTGGGAAGTGATCCAGACGAAAGACACGATCACGCCGGGCAAGGAGCACTACAACGAGAAATCGGCGCTGGCGAAGACGGTGCGGTTCGGAGCGGATGGAAATCTGGCGTGGGGCGATGTGCCGGCCGGCGGCGAAAAGCAAATAGCGCATGCCAACAGCAACATGAGCTGCATCGCCTGCCACTCATCCTGGAACACCAGCTGCTTTGGCTGTCATCTGCCGCAGCGGGCGAATCTCAAGATGCCTCAACTGCACAACGAAGGAGACGTGACGCGGAACTACGTGTCGTACAACTTCCAAACGCTGCGCGACGACGTTTATATGCTGGCGCGCGACGGGCTGGCGACGGGGAGCCGGATAGGGCCATGCCGGTCGGCATGCGCGGTGCACGTCACTTCGTATAACGACAAGCGCGAATCGATCTACACGCAGCAGCAGACGATTTCGGGCGACGGCATGGCGGGGATCGCGTTTAGCACGAACGTGCCGCACACCGTGCGAGGCGGTCCGCCGCATACGCCGGAGCTGCGGCAACTGGCCGTGCATCGCCACATTCCGAGCGAAACGAAGATGTGCACCGACTGCCACGTGTCGTCGGCGAACGACAACAACGCCTACATGGCGACGCTCTTGATGCAGGGCTCGAATTTTGTGAACTTCATGGGCCGCTTCTGCTGGGTCGGAAAGGGGGAGGATGGTTTTGAGGCGGTGGCGGTGACGGAGCGGGATGAGCCGCAGGCGGTGATCGGCAGCAAGCTGCATCAACTCGCGTATCCCGACAACTATCAGATCCACTTGGATCGGAAGAGCGAGCTGGAAATTGCCCACGAGCACCCGGGCAAGGACATCGGCGACTCGATCTTGCATCCGCTGGAGACGCCGGAGATTTTGAGCCTGCAGGCCCGCGGCGAGTATCTGTATGCGGCGTGCGGCACGGGCGGTCTGAGGGTGTTTGATATCGCGTTCATCGACGACAAGGGGTTTTCGGAGCGTGTGACGACCGCGCCGGTTTCGCCGCTGGGACAAAGATTCTATGTGAAAACGTGCTATGCCACAGCGGTCGCGGCGCCCGCGACGATCGCACCCGACCCGACGCGGCAGCAGCATTCGGAAAATCACGAGCAGAAGATCAACGGCATCTACGGCTACATCTTTGTAACGGACAAATACGAGGGACTGATTCTGGTGGGGGCGGGGACGCTCTTGGACGGCAACCCGTCGAACAATTACCTGAAGCGTGAACTGACATTCAATCCCGATCACGCGCTGGATGGCGCGCGAGCGGTTTCGATCGTGGGGAACTACGCGTACATCTGCTGCGACGCGGGGCTAGTCGTCGTGTCGCTTGAAAATCCGAAAGAGCCGCAAATTACGTCGGTGCTCGGCTCGGAGTTTCTCAATTGCCCGGTCGCGGTGCAGGTGCAATTTCGATACGCGTTTGTGGGCGATGCCGACGGGATAAAGGTTCTGGACGTGACCGATCTAGCTAAGCCGCAGCCCGCGGCAAGACTGGCGATTGCGGACGTACATAATCTGTACGTGGCGCGAACTTATGCGTATGTGGCGGCCGGTTGCCAGGGCCTCGTAATCGTTGACGTGGAGAATCCGACGTCGCCGGTGGTGGACCAGGTGTTTAATGCTGATGGATGCATCAACGATCTCTGCGACGTGAAGTTCGGCATCACGAACGCCAGCGAGTTTGCCTATCTGGCCGATGGGAAGAACGGGTTGCGCGTGGTGCAGTTGACATCGGCTGAGACGCCAGGCAGTCCCGGATTTAGTCCGCGGCCGTATCCCTGCTTGATTGCCACGCGGTCGCTAAAGAAGGGACGGGCGCTCGCGATCTCGAAGGCGTTGGACCGCGACCGAGCGGTCGACGAATCGGGGAACCAGATCGCGGTGTTTGGCCGCGTGGGAGCGCGGCCGCTCAATCTGGAAGAGCAGCAGCGAATGTATTTGCACGAGGGACAACTGTGGACGGTGAGCGACAACCCGGCGGACTACGAGGCGTATTACCATCGGCCGGCGGGAGGGGAGGGCGAGGCGGCGCGTGATGCCGCACTGCCGGCCATTGAGTTCGCGCACTAGTCTGGCTCATCGAGGTGACCTACCGGTGGTCGATGGCATCGCCGTGAAGTACAATTGACACGAGCGAGGAGCAAGCGATGAAGCGAGAGTTTTCTGTCGTCTACACGCCGATTGAAGATGGCTGGATCATGGCTTCCGTGCCAGAGCTGCCCGGGGCCGTAACCCAAGGTCGCGACATGGGCGAAGCGCGCGCCATGATTCAGGAGGTGGTCGAGCTGCTCTTGGAATCTTATCGAGAGAACGCGGCTAAGGACGCGCCAAGCGGGGCCATCTGGGAAACCTTGTCGGTTGATGTGGCCGTCTGATGAAGCGCCGCGATTTAATCCGCCATCTTGAGTCGAGTGGTTGTTATCTTGACCGCGAAGGCGGGAATCACGCGATTTACCGCAATCCGGTAAACGGACGATGTACGGCAGTGCCTCGACATCGCGAAATCAAGCCGACGACGGCCCGCGCGATTTGCGATCAGCTGGGCATCCCGCGGCCGTAACTTTCGGACTTGAGAGGTGGCACCAAGTGTTTGTGAGCTCGGCGGAAGATTAGCTGGGTGCTCGGCTAGCCTCGTCCCCGGCCATCCGATGATTATGCTCACTGACCTGGGTTAATTTGTGGTTCGGCGGCCAGGGCGTCGAGCTTTGCCATGGCGCGGGCGAATTTTTGCGGCTTATATTTGGCGCGGTTGCCGAAGAGGTCAGTCAGCTCATCCGTGACGGACCGTGCCGGTGGTGCAGTGGCAGCCGAACCAGCCGGCTTCGCGCTGCCGAGGCTGAATAGTGTCTTGCCAGAGGCGATTCCTCGCTCGACGTTCTTCGATGTTGGCAAGACGTGGTTGTCGACCAATTCCTGCCAAACGATGCTCCACGCGCCGAACAGTTGCCGCGCCGTGTCGAAGTCACAGTCTTCGGCCGAGGTCTGGGCGGCGATTGCATGGAGGACGTCACGCACAGCATCCGGCGAGAGTGGCGCGGACTCCAATTGGCGCTCGAGATTTCGGCACGAGGCGATGATCGACGTGCCACGCTGGACGATTTCCGCGGGATCACCAAACGCGCTGGTCTCGAATGGCGTTTGGAGCCGTTCGATCAAAGCGTTGAGTTTGACATCGGCGGCTGGGCCTTGAACCGCGCGGGCCGCGACAGCCACGAGCGGCAGGCAGCCGGTGATCAGCCGCGGGCGGCCGAGGGCAAACGCGCCGCTCTGATGGCGGCGCCAATCGGCCTGATCAACGTCGTGATGGCAAACGAAGCAGTCGAGCCGGGCGAACTCGGGCCAGCGCTCGAGCTGGTTGTCGGCCGCGGCGTCGGCTACGGTGAGCTCCATCGCCATCCGCAACGCCACGACGCTGGACACGAGCATATTTCGCGTGCGCTCGAAGGAGGCGCTCGTGGCGCCGGGTTTTTGATACGGGTAGCGCCAATGTCGCGGCATCATTTCGGAGAAGGTCTCGATTTCGAAACCGGTGAGCGGCGGGTGGCCGGCGGCGTACATGGCGTGGGTAATGACTCGGCCATCGGCCGGGCTGCCGCTGTGGCAGGAGAGACACAGTTCGGCGCGCGAGACGGGCGAGCGAATGTCGATGAAGCCAAGATTGGTCTTCTCGTCGCGCGACCTGGCATACCAGGTATCGTGCTTTTGATGTTCGCCGACCCAATTCTTGCCAGGACCATGACAGGCTTCGCAATCGACTCCCAAGATCGGCTGATGTAGGGGATCGGCTTTTGCGCGGGCCGTCGCATCCGGGGCGGCGTGACATTGGATGCAGCCGGTCGCGGGATCAAATACGTTGGCATTGAGCCGCTGCCCAATACGCTGGCCGAGGCCATCGCGGAGATGATCGTAGGCGAGATGGTGTTTGTCATCGCCGCTCCAAGTGACGGCCTCCGTTAATTTCACGTGGTCTGGCACTGATTTTTCGCCCTGCTGCGGCTTGGTGTGGCAACGCACGCAGTTTTCGATGCCCTGGTATTTGCCGAGATTTGCCGCCTGCTGAAACTGCGCGCTGCCGGCGACGCTGCTGTCCGCCGTTGCCGCAGGCGTCGCTGCGCTATGAAGCGGAGCCGGACGCGGGGCATCCTCGGTCGGTTCGGCGCGCAAGAGTGCGGCGACAGTGATAACGGCAGCTACGCCGAGCAAGGCGGCAATGATGTTGCGGCGAGAGGTCATGGGGCAGCCCTCTCGGGAGCCAGGAGTTGCTGTAATTCCATGAACTTCTTGTGGATGGTATCGGAATCGAGCTCGTCACGAGTATGGGCGGGATCTTTGGAGGACAGGGCCCCGTAGAATTGCGTGAGCGCAGCGGTGATTCGGTCGTCGGCAGCCGTCCGCAGCGCGGCATTTTCTGCTGCCAGCTGCAGCCGCGATTGATGGAGGCTGGCCAGGGCATCGTAGAGTTGCGCGGCCGTCTGCCAGTCGTAGACGCCGTCGGCCGCTTGTCGCGCGACGATGGATTGCGTGAGCTGGTCGAGACTTGGCCGGTCGAGGCTGGCGCGCTCCATAGCGGCGGCCCACGCGCCGGCGTCTTCGGACGTCTGCCGGGCGGCGAGCCCGACTTTCCGCCGATCCGGATTGAGCGTCTGCATCGGATCGTCGAGGTGCCGGAGGCCGCTTTGGATTTTGCTCGCGCTCGCCTCGCCGAGGCCAAACGCCTGGTTGATTTCTGGCGCGAATGAGCGGGCCGCGTAATAGTTCCATGGGTCCCACGCGATGTGCCGACCCGAGAGGCCGCCGCGCTCGGCCAGCCGGGATTGTCGTGTCTCGTCGCCGCGCAAATCATGATGGCAGGCGGCACACGACCATTCGGCGAACTCGGGCCAGTTGGTGCCGCGCTCGGCGCGGCTGGCGAGCTGGGCGAGCGCGGCCTGCGAAGTGGCGGCCTGACCGACAGCCCATAGCTGGGCGTCGAAGTTTGGGTGGCGAGCGCGGTCTTGATTCTCGTCCCAATGTTTCGGCATCATTCCTGAGAACGAAGTCATCTCAAATCGCAACCGCGGATGGCCGGCCGCGATGAGGTCGTGATTCACGTCATGGTTGGGGCTGCCGACGTGGCAGCGGACGCAAATTTGCGTCCTTACCAGGAGCCGGTCGGTGTCCCACATGCCGAGCTGTCGCTTTTCTTGGCTGCTTAATCGGTGCTCACTGTGAACGGCGAGCCAGCCCTCGGCCGGGCCATGACAGGCCTCGCAACCGACGCCGTCCGAGAGGACGTCGACGCGCGGGTCGAGCGGCAGAGCGTAGGTCATGGAATGGCAAGCGAGGCAGCGCGGGTTTTGCGGCGCGGGCGGCGTCGGCTCATTGGAGAGCCGGCTGAGCAGCTGCGTCATACGCTGCGAGCGCTCATCATACAAGATGCTATAGGCGCGGGCGTGGCGATCCTGCGAGATCCAAATGTTGTATTCGCTTTTCGGGATGCGGTCGGGGTGTCCGGCGCCGTGGCAGCCGGCGGCAGTGCAAGATCCGACGCCCGTGAGCCGCCACTTCGATTCGGGTGTGGCGGAGGTTTCGCTCTGAGCCAGGAGGGGCGGCACAGTGACAGCGAGGACCCAAATCGCGACTGCTAGTTTTGTAAAGGGCCCCAACGAAGCGCGAGCGCTGGCCAACGCGGGACGGTGCGATTCTAGGTGTTTCAGAATTTGGGGCGGGCGACTGAAGGTCATCGATTCGTGGCTGGAATGGCGGCGGTTGTGGGCGGCGCGAGTAATTGTTCGAGCGGGATTCCGGGAATGCTTAAGCCCGCCGCATGGTACGTGTGGCAGAAGACGCAGTCGGACCGGACGGGAGTGGAGACGGCGGTCGCGTTGGCACTGTGGCATTTGCGGCAAGTGTCGATCGAAGGCAGGAGAATGTCGCTAGTTTCCTTGCTTGGCTCGGCGGCGTGGCAATCTTTGCATTCGACGGCGCGGTGACTGGCGTGATCGAAATTGGCCGATTGAAGCCAACGGCGCGGCACCATGGCGGGCCGTGCATCGGCATCGGACGGCTGATTGCCTGCGATGAGTGGATTAGTGATGAAGACATGCCAATCGTCGCCGCGAGCTTCGAGATAATGACATTTGCGGCACATCCCCTTGGCTTCGAGGCCGAATACCGCGTGGTCGGCCGCCGCCAATTCGGTGTTGAACTGTTGTCCTTCCTCGTCGGAAAGTTCGGCCGGCGCGGGGAGCAGCGGCAAACGCGGCAGAGTGGTCTTCGATTCTGGTCGTGGCTGTTCTGCTGGCGGACTCGACTCGTGCTGGGGTGATTTTGCCAGCTCACGGCTGAGGCGATCGCGAATGACGCCGCGGACCTCTTCCACCGAACTGTGCGGCAATGCGCCGAGACTGCTGAGCGGGCCAGAGAGCCGCAGCGGATGGCAGCGGGCACAATGGAGCTCATATTGGATCGGCTGCATGAGGTTGCCGTCGCTTTCCGGTTGGTGGCAGACCGAACAAGTCAGCACGGTTTTATGGCCCTCGGGGTCAACAACGCCTTCCGGATTGAGGTGGACATGATGGTTGAACTTGAGGCCGCCGCGATCGAGCCATTTGCCGTCACCCGCTTTTCCCGCAACAAAGATTGCCACGCAAGTGGCCCCGTGCCGCGGCCCGACGTCGTCCGGCACTGAGCGAAGCACGGCAAACTCAGGATGAGCGGCCGAGCCCGCGGCGAATTGCTTGATTTCGCGATAGTAACTGTTGGCGGCGCCATTCTCCAATGCCAGCTTCTCGTGGCAGCGGGTGCAGTCGCTGTCGGCGACCTGGATCAGCTGCCCGTCGGGACGATGTTCCTGATGGCAAGTGACGCAAGTGGCGGCCGGGACCAAATCCTTCACGTGGTCCGAGGCGCGGTGACAAGCCTGGCACGAGACATTGGAGACGGAATGAACGGCGCTGGTGAAAGTAAACAGTCGTTTCCCCGCTTGCCACGACTGATCGTGACAGAGCTCGCAACGGGTGCCAAAAGACGCGTGAGCGGTTGAGACCGGGGCCGCTTGAAACGCGGCATTGCGCCGGTAGGCATAAAGGGCGGCAAGCCCGATCACGGCTAGCAGCAGAGCCGCGTAATTCCAGCGCGGCTTCCAAGCCCGAGTGGCCAGCGAACGACGATAATAGTCGAGTGAATACTTCTGGGCGATCGTTCTTGGTTTGTTGGTTTTGTCTCCAGGCATCGCGTTACCCGGCTGCGAATCGCGGACCGCGTGGGTCGAAAAGGTGGCGACCGTCCATGGTAGTCGTCGCCGGGAAAGGTGTCTATAAACCTTCTTCGACGGCGGAAGAACCCGCTTTTGCGCTGAAAAATACTTGCGGTAACTCGCGATGCCAGATTACGCTGAAATAGATACGGGTCTTCGGCCCAAGCGCTGGGCGGCGCCTTGTTGCGGCGGCCCGATGCGGTTGGAACGTGGCGAAGACGTGATTTTTCGGCAGGTGGTTCTGACGATGTTTCGACGACAGAGAAGCAGATCGACATCCGGTCACAAGAAACCGGCCGGTTACGACAAAGTGCGGCAGACGCGGCGGCGGCAGATCGTGCCGCCGGAGCTTCTCGAGCAGCGCGATGCTCCGAGCGCGCTCGCATGTTCGTTGTTGCCGCCGGCGGCAGCATCGCTTGTCGGCGACGCTGGCGCAATTGCGGCGGCCGCCGACTGTGCTGCGACGAGCCATGCAGGAGCGGCTAAACAAACGACCGACGGTCTGACGCGGTCGGGTTCGGCGAGTGATCAGACGACCGGCAACGGCTCATCGGCGGGCAGCCAGTCGCAATCGCAACAACAAGCGAAGGCAACGGCGCTCGCGTCAGAGCAACTCCTCGTGCCTGCGAACGTGGCCTGTGCGACGAGTACCGCGCTCTCGGTTCGGTTTCCCACGGTAACAGATCCATTGGCCGCCAATACGGGTGCGACCGGCGGTCCGGTAAACTTTGGTGCTACGGCCGCCAGCGTGGCTCGCGTTACGGGCGGGGCTGCGGCGACCGGTGGTGGCGGCGCGCCTGGCGGTGGCGGAAGTGCCGCGCCGGCCGCGATTCGGGCAACGGCCCCGGCCAGTGCCGCGGTGCCGCAATTGGCTAAATTGCAGAGTGCGATGGCGATCAGTGCCAGCGGTCCGGTGATCACGACGGATGATGTGGGCAAGCTGCTCGATCGCGCGTCGGCGGCGACGCCACGCAAGGACGCGATCATTGCCGTGGTCGATCGCGAAGGCAACATCCTGGGTGTCCGCGTCGAGGATGGCGTGCCGATCGCCAAAAATGACACCGCTACGATGGTGTTCGCGATCGACGGCGCGGTATCTCTGGCCCGCACAGCAGCGTTCTTCTCAAGCGATCAGGCGCCACTCACGTCTCGGACGGTGCGATTTATCAGCCAATCGACGGTAACGCAGCGCGAGGTCGAGTCGAATCCGAACATTCCCGATCCGGCGTCGACGGTCCGCGGGCCGGGATTTGTGGCGCCGATCGGCGTCGGCGGTCATTTTCCGCCGGACGTCGACAACACGCCGCAAGTCGACCTGTTTGCGATCGAGCACACGAATCGCGACAGTGTGATCTTTCCTGGCGTGGACGGAATCAAGGGGACGAGCGACGACATCAATTTGGGAACGCGGTTCGGGGCGGATTTTGCCGCGGGCGAGAACATACCCGCGCCGGAGTCTTACGGCTACGCCTCTGGCCTGATGCCAAACGCGCAAAGCCGTGGCATCGCGACGCTGCCGGGCGGCATCCCGTTGTATAAGGCCGATGCGAGCAGCAAGAACACGCCGAAGCTAGTCGGCGGAATCGGCGTATTCTTTCCGGGTCCGACCGGCTACGCAACCTACGAACAGAATTTCCAAACCACCGCCGCGCGGACGGCGATGCATCTGGCCGACCAAACGACGAACGACCGGGTCAACGCGCCGCTAGTGCTCGAGGCGGAATATTCGGCGTATGCGGCGGCAGGTGGCGTCGGCACGATCTCCGGAGTACCTGTGCCGACTGGCTACTCGCTGCCAACTGGCCGAATTGATTTGGGCGGCATTACGCTCGAAATTTACGGCCCACATCCCAGCGATGCAAAGGCGCTCACCAACCTGGGCAAAAAACTGGGGGCGGGCAAGGTCAACGGCACCAACATGCGGGTGACAATGACCAATCCGCCGCCCGGGGGATCATTGTTTCTCCAGGGCACGCCGGTGCCGGACGGCTGGCTCGTAACGCCACATGCGGCGGCCGACGGCAGTCTCTCGGTCGCCGACGTCACGAAGATCATCAACGACGGAATCGCCGAAGCCAATAAAGTGCGCGCAGCGATTCGGCTCCCGATCGGTCAGCGGACGAAGATGGTGCTGTGCGTGACTGATACGCAAGGCAACATTTTGGGGCTGTATCGCATGCCGGACGCGGCGGTCTTTTCGATCGACGTGGCCGTGGCGAAGGCGCGAAACGTCGCGTACTACGACGACCCAACCGCGATTCAAAAGGTGGACCAGGTCGACGCGAATTTCGACGGCAAGCCGGAAGTGCCGGCAGGGGCCTCGTTCACCAATCGCACGTTCCGCTATCTTTCCACGCCGTTTTTCCCGACCGGCGTCACCGGGAGCGCGAGCGGGCCGTTTTCGATTTTAAACGACCATACGGCGGGCGGCTCGATCAATCCCAAGACGGCCGAAAACGTCGGCAAACCCATCCCGGCCAATCAGTTTAAGAGCGTGCTTGGTTATGACGCCTTCAATCCGGACACCAATTTTCATGAGCTGAGCGACCCCAAGGCAGTGAAGGGGAACCAGAACGGCATCGTCTTTTTCCCGGGCAGCACTGCGCTCTACAAGAACGGCAAGATCGTGGGCGGCTTGGGAGTGAGCGGCGACGGCGTGGACGAAGACGATGACGTAACTTCGGGGGCGGGCGGGACGTTTGTCCCCGCGGTAAAATCAGGCATCCTGCGGGCCGACCAAGTGCTGGTCCGCGGCGTGCGGCTGCCCTACTTCAAGTTCCCGCGCAATCCGCACGGCTAAGCGGCGGAAAGTTTCGAGCAACAAGCCTCGCGACAGCTACGAGTTGAACCGTTGCGCGGCACGTTCTATAACATGAGAGCGTCGCTCTTCCGCCGGCCACGGTTTTGGCTCGGCCACTTACGAATCTCGTCGCCGCAGCAATGCTCATTGATCGTTCGCATCGCCCGTGGGCCGTATTTACGCTGCTGCTGCTAGTGATCGCCACGGCGCTCTACGTGGCTTATGCCCGAAGTTGGCCGGGTGGGCCGAGCGGGCGGACCTGGCCCGGCATGGCCTTTGGCGTCGCGGCGACGCTATTGATGCTGTTTGCCGGGCTACTCAGCGTGCGGAAGAGGTCCCTGCGATGGCGCTTGGGCAGCATCAGCTGGTGGCTCAAAGGGCATCTCTGGTTGGGAACGCTGAGCGTTCCGCTCGTGGTCTATCATGCTGCCTTTCGTTGGGGCGGAACGCTGGAGACGCTGCTATGGGTTGCGCTCGCGGTGGTGATTGCTAGCGGCGTGATCGGCATTATTCTGCAGAACATTTTGCCGCGCGCGATGCATTTGCAGTTGCCGGAGGAGATCGTGCCGGATCAACTGGCCGAGTATTGTCGCCGGTTAATTTCCGTGGCGGACGAAATCGTGGCCAAGCAATGCGCCGCTGCGGCGGTGGCGGCGGCCATCCAAGGAACGGGCGAAGAATTGACGTCGCCGCAAACGAATCCGCGGGATCGACTGGCCGGGTTTTACATTCATTCGCTGCGACCGTTCCTGCGAAGCGAGTATGCGGCCGATTCGCCGTTTGCCAATGCCCAACAATCGCAACTAACCTTCGAGCGACTGCGCGATTCGTTGCCGGCCGATTTTCACCACGTGGTCGACGGTCTCGAGGCGTTTTGTCAGGATCGCCGCCGTTTGGCGCAGCAGGCGCGCCTGCACGGGCTGTTGCACGCTTGGCTCAGGGTACACGTGCCGGTGTCGATCGCACTTTTGGTGTTTACGGTCCTGCACATTGTGACGGCGCTGTATTTCTGAGTAGCGAGATTTAGAATCGCACGACTCCCGCGCTGTCGTTCGCTGTGGGAGCGCCGACGAATGCCGACAAACGCTGCGCGTCGGTGCCCGCTCGTCCCTGGGCAGCCTACTTGCCCATCAATTCGAGGACCGGATCGAATTCGTCCTCGCGCAGACTGAGGGCCGAGACGGCGCGGGGCAAGAGCAGCCGGGTGGGGCCGTCGTTGGGACGGGTCTGCAGTATCTGTGAGAAGGCATGGACTGCCTGCGGCAATTTTCCCGGCATTTTGCCCTGCTCGTAGCAACGCAGCGCAGTTTCGTATTGCTGGCAAAGGTCCTCGTCCAAAGCGGCATCGTCGACGTGTAGCTCATACAAGGCGACCGGATGGTCGATGTTGACGACGCGGACGCGGCACAAGCGGCGCGAGACGAGCGGGGTTCGCAATTGTGCAAACGCTTCCTCGGTAACGATTACGGTGACTCCGAAGTATTTCGTGGCGCCTTGGACGCGGCTTGCTAGATTGACCGTGTTTCCAAACGGGGCGTAGCGGAACTTGCGTTTAAAGCCGACGTTGCCGACGCGCGCTCTGCCGGTATTCACGCCGAAGCCGAATTGCGTGGCGTGGCCAATTTTGTCGCGCCATTTGAGATCTAATTTGGGCACCTCACGGGCCATTTTGAGCGCAGCTTCGCAGGCCCGCGCGGCGTGGTCGGCTTGCGGCGCGGGAGCGCCCCACATCAGCATCAGCTCATCGCCCGCGTAATCGATCAAGGCGCCGCCAAGATTGGCGGCAATATCGGCGAGCGTCCCCATCACGTCCCGCAGCCACTCCATGGTTATTTCCGGGCCGCAGGCTTCGCTGATCGTGCTGAAGCGGCGAATATCGCAGAACAGGATTGAGACCTCGGTATCGCGGGGCGTCAAGAGACCGGGATTGGCGGCCAGTTGTCGCGAGAGCTCCGGGGTAAAGAACTGTTCGAATCGCACGCGGACGGCGGCGGCAGCTTGCTCTTGCTCGATGCGTAATTGGCCTGCAGCGATAACCCGGGCCAAGGTTTCGACGAGCATCGCTTCGAGCGGGCCGATCAGCTCACCACTCAGCGAGAACGCGCCGCGACGATCGCCGTACAATGCGCCGGTGACATTTCCATCGCGGTCGAGGAGCGGAGCGGCAATCGCCGCCGATAGACCTTGCATGCTGGCGGTGGTGGCCTGCGACTTGCCGGGAATCGTCCAGCAGGTCTTCTTTTCGGACTTCACCTGTCTGAGCAGCCCGCTTACGGGAACCCAGCCGCTGCTGAGCCCCTTGCCTGTCTCGCGCTCATAGGATGCGATCACCGCCCAGGTGCCGTCGTTCTTGATGTCTAAAACTCGGCCGCTATCCAGGCCAATCAGCTTGACCATCTCCTCGGCAGCGCGTTCGCAGAACTCGGCCGATCCGATGGCGCTTTGCAAGACGCGCGCGACACCCTTAAGCCACTCGACGAGTTGCAGCTTGTCTTGCGTACTAAGTTTTTCGGCGAGCGGAAAATTGCTGCTGACGTCTACCGAGGGTTCGTCGATTTCGCTCCCCGGCGGCGGGACCGGTTCATTCATCGACAATACCATGTCGGGATGTTCGTCCTCGGGCGGCTCAGGAGGCTTGGCGGCCCAAATGTCGATGCGGCGATCGAAGACTTCGAGCGAGATCGGCAGCACGAGCTCGCGCTGCTGTTTCGGCCCAAGAGGTTGTTGCGCGCGGACATGGATGGTGTTCGACGTCTTGTCGCTCATGTTCCGCACGCGAACCTGCGCTTCCCCAACCGGCTCAATCAGCATGAGTTGGCGTGACATGTCATTAAATTCTTTGCCGGCGATCGCGATGCGATAGTAGCCGACGCGCGTTTGTTGAGCGTAGACGTGACCAGCGTCGAGATCGCTGCTGCGCCCCAGCTCAAACGGCAGACTAAGCGCGACCGAGCGAACGCAGCGTCCCGCTTCGTAGATGTCGATTTGCGGTGGTTTTATAGTCGGCGTCAGTGCCATCGGAGAAGCAGTTGAGAAGAGCTCGTGGATTAAGCGGCCGCGGAGCGAAGATTTTATCAACCCAATGCGCCCACAGACGATGCCGCCGATGTCTCGATTCTCGGCAGAGACGATGTTCGCTGCAAGCGCTCCGTCGGTTGACACGACTCAAATCGGAGCGGATTGCGCAAGCCGGGCCTTCCTCGATACGCGCGTGAACAAGACGAACCGGCTCGCCAAAAAAGTGACTGGCGAGCGAAAGTTGCAACGCCCGCGGCGGGATGGCGGCAATGTTTGCGCAATTGGACCGAAGAGTGGCGAAAAACTGCCGGCAATCGCTTGCCATGCCCCCCTGCGGTAGGATAAAATGGAGCGTTGGGTGGTAGCCGTCTGGCGCGGCATCTTGTCTTGCACTGCATCTTAAAGCAATGGGACGGCATGGCATAGAAGCGGCGCACGGGGTTCGTCCTGCGCGCCGGAAGGGAATTGGTGACGGCGTGAGCGGGCGCCATTTTCGCGCGGTGTACGCGTAATTCGAAAATCATGAAGCCAACATGAAACGTGTCTCCGCGAGGCATCGATCTTCTCCCCATTTGCGTCGCGGGCGCACGCGACGGTCCGATGGTCTGCGTCGGCTGGCGTTCGAGCCATTGGAAGACCGCCTCCCGCTTTCGGCTACAGTCGCTGGTTTCGACAGTAGCACTCTGGCGGCCACCGACGATGGCTCGACCGGGCAAATCTCTCTGCCGTTCACGATCAATTTTTTTGGCGTCAGTTACGACCACTTGTGGGTCAACAACAACGGCAACGTCACGTTCAATGGAGTGCTGACTACGTATACACCGTTCGGTCTGACAAGCAATCTTGGGACGCCAATTATCGCGCCGTTTTTTGCCGACGTCGATACGCGGGGAAGCGGCAGCGGCGTGGTAACATACGGCGCAGGGACGATCGACGGCCATTCCGCCTTCGGTGTGAACTATCCGAACGTAGGTTATTACTTTCAGCATGCAGATAAGCTCAGTTCATTTCAGTTGCTGATCATTGATCGGCCGGATATCGGCACGGGCCCGAACGGCGACGATTTCGACATCGAATTCAACTACGACCAGATTCAGTGGGAGACGGGCGACGCACCGTCGAGCGGCGGGTCGGGCGGTCTAGGGGGAAACTCGGCCGTCGCTGGATATTCTAACGGGACCGGTGAACCCAACACGTCGTTTCAAATCGACGGATCCGCAGTGAATGGCGGTCTTCTTGACACCAACTCGGCGACCGGACTCATTCACAATAGCTTCAATAGCGACACGCCGGGCCGGTTCATTTTCTTTGCGCGAAATGGCACGGTCATCGCGACGCACGATCCGGTCGTGCAAATGCCGGGAGCGCAGACGATTGCGGAAGGAAGCCTGCTCGACCTGGCAAATCTTGTGAGCTTCACCGACGCCGACACGAGTGATACGCATACGGCGACGGTTGACTGGGGCGATGGATCGCATGTGGAAGACGTATCTGTGCAGGAGGCCAACGGGACGGGAATCCTGGCGGCAAGCCATCGTTACGCGGATAACGGCGTCCACACGGTTTCCGCGACGGTCGTCGACGACTCACAAAGAAGTGGCAGTGGGTCTTTCCAAGTAACAATTCAGAACGTGGCGCCGCAGCTCATCAATGTGACGGGAGACACAATTGACGAGAACGGTGTCGCAGCGGTCACTGCCTCGGTCAACGATCCGGGGACGGCAGACACGTTTTCGGTGGACGTAAATTGGCAGGATGGCGCGGCCGACACGGTGCCCGGCCTCGGGTCCATCGATTCGAATGGCGTCGTCGGAGGCACGACGTATAAGTGGACGGCGGCCACTCGTCAGTTGCGACTCGAGCACCAATATTTGGACGATGACCCGACGGGTACGACGAGTGATGAAATTGCCGTGACGCTCAAGGTCCACGACGACGATCTGGACGAAAGTGGACCATATACGGCCGTCGTGACCGTTAATAACATCCGGCCGATATTGGTCGTGGCCGACGACCAAACGGTAAGCGAGGGGCAGCTCTTGGATTTGGGCGGCAATGGGGCGCCGATTTTAGGCCTGCTGATCGATAGCGGCACGCGCGACACGCACACGGCTACGGTCGATTGGGGCGATGGTAGTGGAGTGGAGATGGCGACGATCTCGGAGGTCGCCGGCTCGGGGGCGGTCCTGGGTAGTCACAGGTACCGCAATGAAGGCACTTATACGGTGAAAGTAGTCGCCAAGGACGACGACGGCGGCGTGAGCGACGTCGGCACTTTCGAGGTCTCAGTCAGTGACGTAGCGCCAACATTGGTAAATCTAGTCGGCTCGACGATCGAGGAAAACGGCATCGCTACGGTCACGGCCATGGTCAACGATCCGGGCCTGCTCGATACGTTTGAAGTGGATGTCAATTGGCAGGACGGCGGGAGCACGGACCATGTAGTCGGGCTGGGAGCGATTGACGCCAGCGGCACCTTCGGCGGCACGAGCTATCAATGGACGGCTGCGACGCGGCAGCTGCAGTTGCGGCATCTGTACCTGGATGACGGTCCGAGCCCCGGCAACGGCATTCCCGCAGATGTGTCTGACGTAGCGCTGACGGTGATCGACAATGCGGGCAAGAGCACCGACAGCACCGCAGACGTGAATGTAAAAAACGTGAAGCCGGTAGTTTCGGCGGCAGCTGACCAAATCGCGGTTGTGGGCCAGCTCTTGGACTTGAACGGCCCGGCGGCGCCGAATTTGGGTTCTTTCAACGACGTCGGCACGCTGGACGGGCACACCGCAACCGTCGACTGGGGTGACGACAGCGCGGTCGAAGCGGCCATCGTGACCGAGGCGAATGGCTCTGGAACGCTTGGCGGCCACCATATCTATGCCGCGGCCGGCAGTTTTACCGTCAAACTTACGGTAAAGGATGATGACGGCGGCGTAAGCGACGTCCAATCGTTTCTGGTTCAGGTCAATGCAAGTCCGCCAGCTGAAAGTCCGCCAGTGGTGGACGTGCATGCCATTCATCAGTCGCAAATCATTGTCCTCGGCGAGAGCATCTCACTCGGCGGCCTGATCGTCACTGATCCCGATAGCACGATGCTACGGGAGGTTCGCGTGCAACTGAACCCGGTGGGGCCCGTTGCGCTGGGGGCGCTGAAGATTGTCGGTCCTCTGCCCAGCGGAATTCATGCGAGCATTGACGCGGGCGGCATTCTCTCGCTGACACCGACTAGCGGCAGCGTTGCTTCGCTTGCCGAGTTTCAGGAAGCATTACAGCAGCTCGATTATCAACCGACGGCGGCCTTCGCCAAGCCGACGGCGGCGGTGACGTTCACCGTGACGGTCACCGATGACACCGGATTGCCGGGCAGCCTGCAAATATTGGTTGGGTTCAAAACCGTCGAGAACCCGGAGTCGCCGCCAGTTTTTGTCAGCGGGCCGCCGGTTGTTATGTCGAACGCGACGGCCGCCGTGACGCAGTCCAGTCCGACAACAACCGAGGTAGCGAGTCTTGGTCTGGAGCCGGTCAACACGAGCGTTGGGAGCGGCAATGTCATTGCTGAAAACAACGAGTCGGACTCGCCGGAGCACGCGATCGCCGCCGAGCGCGCGCTTCAGGCATTGCTTTCCAGCCCGCACTTCGCGCGGCGGGAAGAGGTTATCGACGCCGTGCATTCCTTGGGGGACATCGAGCTCGTGAGTTTGCTCGGCGTGGACATGGGGGATGAACCCGTTTTTGCAAGCAAAAAGCAGGATGCGCCACAGGAGCGCGTGGTCGCTAAGCCGATCGTTCCGTCGGCGGAGCCGGCTGCGGTGGTCGCGACCGTAGAGAGCGAATCCGGCTGGAAGCCGCTGGCATTTTGGAGCGCTTTGGCCGGCGGCGGCACGCTTTGGCTCGGGGGTACCTGGTGGTGGAATGGTCGCCACAGACAGAACCGTGTCCGGAGCCGGAAGCTGCCTAGAACGGATTGATGCCACGAGTGGGCCTATAAGGACACGGTTCGTTATACTAAAGAATGTCGGCGAAATTGGTGTTAGACGCATTTCAAGGCAGGTTGTTTATCGGGAGACAGGGCCATGTCGGACGACAACGAATTGTTTGGTTCCGAGCGGACGCAACACGTTGATGTCGAGAGCCACGCCAAGATCGAGACGGAGCGTTCGTTGCTAAGGACGACGCTGCCCGAGATCGAATCATCGGGGTTGGACATGCCGACGACCGCGGCCGAAGGCCAGACCCAACTCGCGTCGAATCCGGGCTCGGCCAGCTCCGCCGTACGCAGCTTTAGCAGTCATAGCAGCATGCCCGACGGGCTGTTGGGACGATTTCATTACGTTCGGACGCTCGGAGAAGGCGGTTTTGGCGTTGTGCTCCAGGTCTGGGACCCCGAGCTGCAAATGCATCGCGCGATCAAAGTGCCACATCGCCAATTGATCGATTCCGGCAAAGTGGATCCCGAAGCGTATGTGCGCGAGGCCAGAAAACTGGCACGGCTCGGCAAGCATCCCGGGATTGTCGAGGTCTTTGACGTTCAGCGCATGGATAATGGAACTCCGTATCTCGTTTCGGAATTTATCTCTGGCGGCAGCCTGGCGAGCCGGATCAAATCCGGACGGATGGATTGGCACGAGGCGGCGCGGATGGTCGCTGAAATCGCCGACGCCGTCGGGCACGCGCATAGCAAGGGCTTGGTTCACCGCGATCTGAAGCCGGCCAATATCTTGTTGACGGACGAAGGCAAACCGGTAGTCGTCGACTTTGGACTGGCGCTTGGGGACGACGAGTTTAGTTACCGACCGAGCGTTTGCGGCACGTATTGTTACATGAGTCCGCAGCAAGTAAACGGCGCGGCCGATCGCGTCGACGGGCGATCGGATATTTTCAGTCTGGGCGTCATCCTCTATCAATTGATAGCGGGACGATTGCCCTACAAGAGTCACGACGTTAGCTCGATCAAGCGCGAGATTGTTCACGACCAGCCGACGCCGGTGCGGCAATACAATCCGGTGGTGCCGCCGCAACTCGAAGCAATCTGCCGGAAGGCGATGGCGAAGGAGCCGGTGGACCGCTACAGCACGGCGGCTGATTTTGCCGCTGCGCTCCGCGCTGTGGCCGACGACGGCTCCGGTAGACGGTCGGAAACGCGGGATGTCTGGTCGCGCGTCTCGCACCTGTGGATGCCGATCGCAGCTGCGGCGGCAGTAATTGCGTTGATTGCGGCGCTCGCGATGAATCGCCCGCGGAGCACCGTCGCTTCGGAAGCGACGATGGCGCCCGGCGCGGGGGCCATGGCAGCCGGACCGAATCTCGAAATTCGAGTGCAGATGAAAGACGAGCCGGGCTCGTTTCGCCGGCTAGCGATCGCCGATTTGCCGCTGCGGACGGGCGACAAGTTGCAGTTTCACGTGATCGCGCCGAAGCCCATGTATGCTTATATCTATTGGATCGACTTCCACGGCAAGCCGGAGCGCTACTGGCCGCTGACGGATGCGGATTTAGCGAAACAGCAGCCGATTTCGGAAATCGACAGCCCTGCTAAGACAGAAGCCGGTCCGGAATCGCAGTGGTGGCAAGTGACGGAGACGGGCGGGCCCGAGATCATCTTCGTGGGCGTTTCCGACAAGCCGCTCGGAGCCAGTGAGCTTGGCAATTTGGA
>DASYDU010000174.1:0-7008 GCA_036499445.1 Lacipirellulaceae bacterium | reverse complement strand
TAGGTTCGTTCGGCGGAACTTGTCCGCCGTCGGCCGTCACCACGAAATTGAAATCCTTGTAGCGCCGTGCCAGATCCTTTGTCTCGTCCGGGTCGGCAAACGATAGCAAAATCAGATAATCGCAATGGGCGTTGATCAGATCCGGGAGTACCTGAGGGATCGCTTGATAGGGCTCGACCAGCTTAAGTTCGTCGGAATTCTTCAGAGTCGCCAATTGTTTCTTGCCGAGCACGGCGGTGACGCCGATCTTCATGCCGCCCGCTTCAATGATCTTGAATCGTTTGGTGAAGCCGCTGTCGAAGTCAACCAAACCAACATTCGCGGAGACGAGCGGATTCTTGGCGGCGGGCAGGTTGATCGCCAGAGTCAGCACGTCCATCGTCAGGTCTTGCGGACCGAAGCCGACCGCCTGGTAGCCCATCTCGATCAGTCCCCGCAGAGCAAACTCGAATTTCATCTCGGCCTGTTTGCCAAAGCGCTTGGCCTGGCCCCCCAAATCCATCGGCTCGACGATCCAGCCTTTGTCGCGCAGCTGCTTGATGAGCGTGAACCGGCGTTTCAGCCCTCCTTTTTGGTTTCCTAGGCCCGCGCAGCCGCACGGCTCCAGATAGCCGTCTTGCTCCCCGGAAAACAACAGCGCTACGTCCGGCTTCGGCCAATTGACGAAGATCGGTTCGTTTGTCGCTGCCGCATCAGGCGGCACCGATTGACCAGAAGTCGGCGCCGGTGAATTCGCGCCTTCGCCGGCGGCGATCTTGTCTGCCGCGGTTGACCATTTGGCATGAAAGAATAGCGTGCCGACGACAATTGCGCCCACTGCTAAACCAGCCGACCAGGCAAACCTCCGATCCATCCCGCTACCCAGACTATCCATGCTTAACGATTCCTTTCGCGTCGATCGCGCTTGTTGATAAAGATTCCGCGATCGAAGTTATAAAAGCTACTTTTCGACGGCGAAACGCACGTGGAGCACCATCTCGGACGCTTCCTTGCTGCTCGTCTTGAGCACGATCTTGCCGGCTTCGCTCTGCTGGGTTTCCATGCGAGCCATCGGAGGGCAGCCCCGCGGAATCTCGACCACCAACGGAACATGCACCAGCGTGGGCGAAAGATGCTTCGGCTCGCCCAGTTTGGCCATCAACTCCGGCGGGTCGCTGGACTCCACGGATAACGCAGTCGCATCGGCCCCATCTCCGCGTATTACGATGTTCAGCGTAGCGCTCGTTCCCTCTTCGCTTTTCACCGTGCCAAGCCGCAGCACACCCTGCTCTTCGCTCCACAGCCGGCCATGGACACTGATGTTGCCGACCACGCGACCGGAAATCGGGATCTCAAGTTTCTTGGCATCCTCAATGTTCGTCGTCACGCGCAGCCATTGGTCAAATCGCCCCAGCGGCAGTCCGGGCTTCGCCGTCACGGTAATCTTCACGCCCCGTTTCGCGTCCTGATTCGGCAGCGCCGAGCGATCGACCGGGTCGACCCGCACATCGAAGTACTTTTGCGTTTCCGCGTTGGACAACACGGGCTCACCGACCTCGAGCTCGTCTTGCGCCATCGCCATCACAAATACTTCGGCCGATTTGCTTTCGCCGGCCGTCACTTTGTCAAAAACAATATCGGGCGGCATCACGCCGGTCGCTTCGCTCACTTTTCCATCGACCTGGAGTTCGACGCGCGACTTGGTCGGGTCGTTGGTAATCACAGATGCCGTCTGCCGAAACGGCCCCGCGTTGATCTTGGCCGTCCATTCCAATGTAACGCTCACTTGGCCACCGGGTGGAATAGGGTCGGCCGGCACGCTACCGAGCGTGCATTTGCAGGAGGTGGTGCCGACGCGGAGCGTCAGCGGCCCATGCCCGACATTGTGAAACACAAAGTCGTGGGACTTGGTTGTGCCCCGCTGCATGGTGCCAAAATCGAACTGAGGTCCGTCGACCGACACCCGCGGCTCCGACGTCCCGGGCGGGGGCGGAGTCTCGACCGGTCGCGAGGCACGCGGCCCGTTTGCACCGGGCCGTACCTCGACATACGCCAATGCCGCGCCAACCGCGGTGCCCACAATCGCCGACGACAAGATCACACTTGCGATTCGCATGACAATTCCACCTGACTAACTAACCATGAAGACACCAAGGGCGCGATGACACAATTAGTGATTGATTCCTTGTATCCTTTGTGTTTTTTCGGTCCTGTGCCCAGTCGCGCACGGCTGAATTCATTTTATCGCCAGAAGTTGGTTGCCGCAATTCGCGGAACTTTCGGCAATTACCCACTCGCGTCGCTCGGCTTGCCTTTGATGGTTTCCATTTCCTTTCGAATTGCGGGCTCTAGCAGCCGATCGGTGTGGCCGCCCGCGCGCATCAGGTCGTCTAATCGAATAGCTTCGGCTGCGGCCTCGCGCGCGCGATCCTCCTTGCCGGCGGACTGCCAGAGATTGGCGGCCTGGGCGTGTAACTCGGCGCGCGACGGAAAGAGCTCGATCGCGCGCTCGACATACCCTTGGGCTGCGCTCAAGTCTTCTTCGCGGTCGGTGTGTTGATGGATCGCGGCGGCAAATTCAGCGCTTTGCGCCCAGACAATACTGCGATGCGGCGTGAGCCGGCGGGCCGCGGCGTCGGCTTCCAGCAGGCCGCGCTGTTGCGTTTGCGTTGGAAGGGTTTGGTAGTCGGCGAATCGCTGGTCCGCGAGCTGTGAGGCTGCTTCCGGCGACCAGGAATCGGCAGCGGCGGCTGCTTCCAGGGCCGCTCGTGATTGATCCACTCGGCCCGAGGCCAAGGCTGTGTCGGCAATCGATAACTGCAGCCGGCAAGCCATTACCGGGAGATATTCGGTCCAGATGGCAGCCGCGAGCATTGCGGTCAGCCCGAGGCACGCGCCCCAGCGGCCGGCTTTCGATTGAAGCCATCTCGGCGCGCGCCAATTTTCGTCAGCTTCGCCGGCCGGTCCAGCGGCCCGGCGATCAGACAAATTGAGCTCGACCGCCATCAGAAGCCAAAGACTGCCGGCCACGCCCGAATAGCCGATGCCTCCGGCCGCAAGCAGATTCACCAAGAGCGCGATCACGGCCACCAGCGGCAGCCGACGCGAAAGTTGGCCATCCAATAGCCAGCCGCGTTCGATCCACCATGCACCGACAATGCCCGCGACCACGAGCACCATGTGGGTCCGTGCCAAAGGGAATCCGCTGAGCCACGCGATTGCTGTGCCGAGGGCGACGCCGGCCGCACCACCAAACACGGCGGCGCCCGGCGCGGATGTAATCGGCACCTCGTTATCGGTGGCAGCGCCGCTGCCGGCACGCCAGGTTCGGACGAACACGGCCGACAACACACCGAGCAGGAGCAATGCGGCGGGTGTGCCAGCGGTCGCCCAAACCTCAATCAACCAATTGTGCGGGTCCTGCACGATTTCCGAGGCCTGAGGCAGCTTGTATGTCGCATAATAATCCTGAAACTGGCCCGGCCCGCAGCCAAAGAGCGGATAGTCGCGGATTATTGCCAAGGTGGCCGTCCAGTATTCGAAGCGAAACGCGAGCGATCGCTCGGCAGCGGCCAGCGCCGCGCGACCCGCGGTGGTGCCGAAGCCAACCACCGGCGCTGCAATCAACATCGCGACTAAGGCAGCTATCGCAGCCCGACGAATCGTCTGAAGCGAACTGTTCGCCTGCGCAGGGTTGGCCGCGGCGAGGATTATTCCAGCGACGACTGCCAGACCGCCGCTACGGCTGCCGGTCAGATAAATACACACGGACATGAGCGCCATACATGCGATACCAGCCATGAGCGTCACGGCGCGGCGCGCGCCAATCGTGATCGCAAACAGGATTACGAACCACGGCACCAAGAAACCAGCCAACGAGTTGCTGAGGGCAAACGTCGCACCTGGGAGCCGGCTGTTGAGACGGCTCTCGAATTGCTGCCGAGCGCTCGACCCCGGCGGCAACCATTGGCCCGTCTGTTGGTAGAGCGTGTCGGCCGAGTCCTTAGCGGCTTCATACGAGCGCACGTCGTTAGGGATCGTCACAAAATACTGGTGCACCGCCATCGCCGACAGGCCGCACGATAATCCGATCATCACGACAATCACCGCGCGCGCTTCGCGCACGGTGAGGATCAGCTGCCTTGCCAGAAAAAACGTCGTGCCGAAGCCCACCCATTCCCAGAGTATGTTGATCGCCGAGCGCGGGCTGCCAACGTGAAAGGCGACGAGCGCGCTGACTGTGTGCCAACCCACGAGCGCGAGCACGAGCGCATCCGGCCAACCGAGCCGGAGCTGGTGCTCTCCACGACGCAACTGGCCGAGCAGCCACGCACCGGCGAGCACCAACCAGAGCACGGTGAATGGTGCGCCGTAACCATTTTGGCCGCCGGGATCTTCTGGAACGAGCGGGCGGGCCACGAGAATCGCGATCATCGCGGCGAGCAAAACGGTCTGCCGGCGGTCAAACGCCGCTACCGGAACATGCAAGCGTTGAACCACTGAGTCCGTATCCGATGGGGCCGGGCGGCCTCGTTTTCCCTTTCTTTTCATACGTTCACCGGTCCCGCCGCGCCGTGGCCTCGAGAATTGCAATCGTCGAGAGCATGCAGCCGATCATGACCAAGATTACGACCGCACCTAGCTCGTTAACTTGGTGCAAAAGGAGCGCGCCGAGACCGCAAGCCGCCGTCAACAAATAGATTGTCCAAACGGCTTGCGTCGGAGAAAGACCGAGCGCGACCAGTCGGTGCGAAAAGTGGTTTTTGTCCCCTTCAAACGGACTGCGTCCGGCCCGCAGCCGAATCACCACGACCGTTAGCATGTCGTAGATCGGCACTGCGAGCACACAAAGCGGCGCAAAGACGGCGTGTTTGGGCATGTCGCCGCCGGCAAACGTGGCCATGAGCGTCGCGGTCGCCAGGCAAAAACCGACGAAGTAGCTGCCCGCGTCCCCCATAAAGATCGTGGCCGGCGGCCGATTGTACCGCCAAAAACCGGCAAGTGCTCCCGTGAGCACAAGCAGGAATCCGGCTACGAATAGTTGCGGACCGTTTGACGCAGGGCTCGGTGCCGTAAGGATTACAGCGATTAGAAATGCGGCCGCGATCCACGCCACGCCCGCCGAGAGCCCGTCCATGTTGTCGAGCATGTTGAAAGCGTTCACAATGCCGACGATCCAGATGACGGATAACGCGGCTGTTACAAGGGGCGCGTCGATAAAGGCAGTGAGCTGCCAGCCCTGCCAAACCATGATTGCCGCGACGAAAGCCTGGACGCCGAGCCGCGACCGCCAATTGACGCCGCCGCGATCGTCGATGAGGCCAAGAATCATCATTACAGTGGCAGCCGCCAGCAAAACCCAAAGTTTGGGCGCTTGCTGCTCGAGCCCCGCGAAATGAGTCGCCAACAGCTGCGGGAGGGCCTCAATCGGCAACACTCCGAGAGCAATGAGCCAAAGCAGGATCTGTACGGCGGCAAACGTGCCGACGACACCGAGCCAAATCGCAAGTCCGCCGCCAAGCGGGGTCGGCTCCTTGTGAAACCGATCATTGCGCGGACGGGCCACAAGCCCCCATTCGGATGCGCGTCGCTGCACCCACGGCACCGCCGCTAGCGTGATCAAGAAACTCGGCACCGCCGCCAATAAGACCAGATAGTTGGAAGACAAATCGCGAAACCTCCCAACTCATTTTAGTCGGTGCTACGGGCCGCCACTATGCTGCAAGAAAAACTCGCGGCAGCGGGTAAAGAACTCTTGATAATCGGCCCGGCGATAGTCGGGATACGTCCATTCCTGTGGTTGCCACGCGCGGTGGCGATAGGCGAGCGTCACTTCGGCGAAGATGCCGTCTCGCAAATAGAGCCGATGGGCGTGGTCCTTGGTGGAAGCCAGGACCAATTTGGCGGCCGTGACGTAGCCGGGGTCGAGATTCAGCGGCCGCGGCTCTGGATGCAGCCCGGCCGCGGCATACTCGGCCTCCCACTCGTTGGTTTGCCGTTTGATTGCCGCAAGTTGGCCCGGATCGATCAGCCGCTCGGCCGCCAGAAATTGCTTCTTGAGGTCGCCGCCCATCGTGGCCGTGTAATAGCCGGTCTCGGTAAAGTCGAAGGCATGGCTCGCCAGCGCCAGCGGCCCAAAGGTCGCCTCGATTCGCAGCCGCGCCCATTTGAGCGCTGCTTTATGCCGGCTGGTGGCGGCGAACAAGAGCAGAACAGGTATTGGCTCGGAAATCGCGCCCATACGAGTAACATTGCCTTGTAGCAGTCAGGAAAGACTTCCGCCCAAAAGCGATACTGAATGTCTTTGCCCGTGTCGCAATTCCCGACCACCAGGCGCCAATCCTAGCCACTCGAGTACGCGACTGCTCCGCCATTCCCGTAACCAATCCCGTAAATCGCTTTCCCACACCATTGGGAACGACAAGGCAGCCAACCAAAGATCATCGTATGGCACCTGCTGTCTTTTGTTCAACATAGAGACAATAGCATTCCTTGCCTGGCCACGGTAGCGATTACGCAATCCATTGTAGTAGCGAGATTCGGGCATATCGTCGGGGTCCAAAAGGGATCGTTGGCCGCTCTTCGATTTTCGTCCCTCTTCCACCCGAGCTCTCTGTTTTTCTTGCGACGCCATCGCCTTCTCTTCCGTCTTTTTGAAAACGTCAACGCCTTTCAAATGGCGGGTGCCGTAAATCAATTGGAAATACAAACGATCCTGATCAGGATGAAGCACGGACGCACGCAACACGTAAGGGAAGCCGCAAAACTTGCTCAGACAAGAACAATATTTCTCCGTGATGGCGTCGTCCCGATCTATGCCAGTCAAGTTCGCTAAATGCTCGTCAAAATCGTCAACGCCAAACAATTCCTCCAAGCCCTTTCGCAGACCGTGCTGTTCAATGTATCGCCGAATGAACTCCAATACGAAATTTATGAGGACCTCGCCCGGGCGAAGCTGCAATAGGGGCGCAATCACCTTCATCCGGAATCCAGACGACCCCGTTGGATCGATCAAAGTAAACAGGAATG
>DASYDU010000173.1:0-13045 GCA_036499445.1 Lacipirellulaceae bacterium | reverse complement strand
CAATTCTTTCGACCTCCTCACGGCGACTGGCGGCGTGACCGGCAGATTTACCGCACTCAATTTGCCCTCACTGCTTACCGGCGGACATGGACCGTTTTGGACGGTTGTTTACACGAGCACCGACGTAATACTGAAACTCGTGAATTCGCCCACAGGCGACTACAACCACAACGGCGTTGTGGATGCGGCGGACTACACGGTCTGGCGTGATACGTTGGGGCGAACGGGAGGACTGCTGGCCGCAGACGGCGACGCAGACCACGATGTCGACGCCGACGATTACAACGTCTGGAAAATGCATTTCGGCGAAACCGCTCCCGGCAGCGGTGCTAACTCTGGCTCATTTGCCGCCAATGTACCCGAGCCTTCGGGCCTCGTTCTTGCCGTTCTGGCGTTACTCTCGTTTATTGGCACACGAATCAGCTGCGACTAGCGGTTGCCTGCCGGCCCTTTGTGTTATTCCGATTACACCGGCAAGGTGTGGTTCTCTTGCGTTCCGGGCCGTCCGCCAAGCATAATTTTAAGTAGCCTATTCTTGTAACGGCCCCGCCCACGGAGAATTTTGTCATGGCCGATCTCAGCAAAATTACCGACTGGTCGAAGCTCAAGAGTATGATGGATGCCAAGCTCGACGAGGGCAAAGAGCGCAAGATCGATCGGCAAGAGCTCTTGGACCACATCCGCTCGCGCATCAAGGGCCAAGATCCGATTCTGGAAGATGCCGCGCGTCTGCTCTACCTGCAGATGGCCAAGACCAGCACCAACAAGCCGATCGCCAGTTTGTTGTTTCTCGGCCCTACCGGGACCGGCAAAACGGAGCTCGCCAAAGCGATCACCGAGTATCTCTTTGAAGATGAAACCAACATGCTCCGCATTGATTGCGCGGAGCTGAAAACCCCCGAATCGATCGTCCGCTTAATCGGCCTGCCAATTGGTTACATTGGGTGGGAACAAGGCGGCCAATTAACTCGCCCGATGCTGTCCAAGCCGCGCCGCGTCGTGCTCTTCGACGAAATCGAAAAGGCCCACAACAGCATTTTCGACATCTTCTTGGCGATGCTGGGTGAGGGCCGGCTCACCGAGCAAAGCTCCGGCAAGACCGCCGACTTCACGCAGAGCGTCGTCATTCTCACCAGCAACGCACACGCCGACGAGATCGGCAAGATTCAAAACGAAGTCAAAGACCCCTACGAGATGGTCAACGCCGTCAAGACTCACCTCGCTGAGGCCCAGGTCTTTCGGCCGGAAATTCTCGGCCGCATCGATCGGATCTACGTCTTCCGCCCGCTCGAAGGCATGATGGTCGCCGAAATCGCGCTCTTACAAATTATCCGCTTGGCCAAGCAATACTCGCTCACCGTCGAGTTCATCGCGCCCGAATTAATCATCCAGGTGCTGATGTCGAACGAAAAAGTCCGCCGCTTCGGCATTCGCGAAATGGAGCGCGTTGTGTTCGACTTGCTCGCCGAACCGATGGCGGCCGCCCGCGCCGAGCGGGCCAAGGCCATCCGCTTGGACGTAGGGCCGAACGGCGAGCTCGCCGTCTCACCGGTGGCCGCTTCTTAAAATCGCGTGTTGCATGTTGGCGCAGCATGAACATCAAACCCGATAACGATCCGAAGCTCTCGCCCGCGCGCCAAGATCTACAGCGGTCTGTGTCGGCAAGTTCCTCGTCCGGCTCACTCGGCAACCGCGGGCAAGCCTACTCGCCGCCGCCCGGCGCTGCGCAGCAGCCTGCGAATCCGACTCCGCCGTCAACCTCACCCTGGCGCACGGTCGGATTAGCGCTCATCATCGTAGCTGCCCTCGGCGCCAGCGCCTGGTACGGCATATCCACGCGCCCGGCGCCCGCGCACGTCCCCGCCGCAGCGGCCGCGGCCCATCAAACAAAATCCTTCGCCGTCTCGGCCAAAGATCTCGACTCGTCGGCAACCGAGCGGCTCAAGTCGCTCTTCTCGTCTGGCGGCGTCGCCTCGGCCTCGGCCGTCGACGCGCTCAAGGCCGTGAACGCCTCCGCTCTTTGCAAACTGGCGGAAACATCTCCGCAAATCGCGGACGACATCAAATCAGGCCGTCGCGAATTATACCGCGTCAATCTTCTCGACTTCCTGGCCGAAGACGGCGATCACGTCGAGTTCTTCGCCGACGGCCTCGGCTACGGAGACATCGATCTCAAGAACGCCGGCAAATCGCTCCTCATCCCGCTCCTTCCCGGCAAGATCACACAAATCAAAGTCGTCGCCACGGCCGACGGCGGCGGCGGCGTCACGGTCGGCTTCGTCTCGTCTCTCAATGAAGCCCGCACCGATATCCTTCAGGTCGGTCAGTCCGAAGAGTGGCAGGTTATCGTCCAATGAGCTACTCGAGCATCGATAGTGCCCGTCGCACGCTGCTGACCGAACCGCTCCAGGCGGTTTCCGCGCTCATCATGGCCGTCATGACGCTGGCCATGCTCAATCAATTGTCGGTATGGTTCGCGCCGCTCGTGTTCATTGCCTCGGTCGGCGGAATGGTTGCCGTGATCCGCGCCCGCATCAAAGCCGAAAAGCAGCGCAAGCTCGGCGATCAAACGGTCGATTATCAAAAGCTTGCCGCCATCGATACGGCGCCGCTCGCGCCCTGGGTCAAAGAAAATCTCCGCGGCCACGACACGATCGTCGATTCCATCTTTCAAAATTTGCATAAGAGCATGCAGCTCTCCCGCCCCGGCCGCACGCTCGGCAACTTCTTGCTCGTGGGCCCCACCGGAACTGGCAAAACATTTCTTTCGCAGCTCGTCGCCCAAGGCCTCTATCCAAAATCCGAAGTCGTCCTGCTCACGATGAATCAGTACAAGCAGCCCGGCGACGTCTTCACGCTTATCGGTCCGCCGCCCGGCATGCCCGGCTATGAAGTCGGCGGCCGACTCACGCGACCGGTGCTCGACAACCCGTACCGCGTGATCATTTTCGACGAGCTGGAAAAAGCCCACCACGATCTACAAGACTGCCTCTACGACATTCTCGACACCGGCTCGTGCCGCGAAAAAAGCTCCGGCCGCCTGGTCGATTTCAGCGCCTGCGTAATTTTTGGAACCTGCAACGCCGGCGTGGAAAAGATGCGAGCCCTCGCGACCGAAGTCGGCTCAACCACTTCGTCCTCCTGGCTGGGCCGCAGTCGAGACGCGCTCGCCGACGATGCCAAATTCGATCGCGCATTTCTCTCCCGCTGGGACGGCATCTACTTGATGGATCAATTGCCGCCGATTCACGTCGCCGAAGTCGCCTGCCTGCAGCTTTGTCGCCACTGGAAGGAATACGGCATCGAAGTCGACTACGCCGACCCCGAGCTAATTCTCGACGCCGTTCAGCGCAATCAGGATTTCGCCGAATACGGCGTCCGCCAGCTCGGCCGCTTTATCCGCGAGCGTACCGAGATGGCGATCCTCGACGCCAAGCGCAGCGGATCAAAGAAGGTAAAACTCCTGGTCGGCGGCCCCAACGGCGATCTGCAAGTCGAGGTGCCTCGCGCAGGCGGCTCCGCTGGTGACCCCCGGGTTGAGGTGCCCCGGTGAAGCTCGCCCGCTTCTTGCTCAGCGATGGGTTTTTGCTCTGCGCAATCGCCGCGCTGATCTCCGCCGTTTTCGTCATCTACAACGAAGCGCATTCCTCCGCGTACACCCGCTGGATGTACAGCGAAGTCGCGGGCGCGGGCGACGGCGCCGCATCCGCGCCAGCGGATCAAACCGCATCTACCAACGCCACCTCGCCGCCGGCTTCGACGGTGGACTTGCGCAGCGCCGCCATCGCATCCGGCGGCGCCGACAGCACGGCCGAAGCCCAGCTCGCCGCCGCCCAGACGGCGGTCTCCAATGACAATTATGCGCTTGCCAAACAACTCTATGAGAAGCTCGCCAGTCAAGGCGTCGCCGAGGCTCAATTTCACCTCGGCGCAATTTACTTTGAAGGCCTCGGTGTTCCGAAAAACTACGACCAGGCTTATCCCTGGCTCCTCAAGGCAGCCAATCAAGGTAGCGCTCCCGCCATGGGAATCCTCGGCTATATGTTCGACAAAGGCGTAGGTCGACCCATCGACCAGCAGGCGGCCTTTCAATGGTTTCGCCAGGCGGCCGAACTAGGATACGCCTACGCGCAAAAGAGCACGGGCATCAAGTACGCCAATGGCCAAGGCATCGCCCAAGATTATCAAAAGGCGCTCGAGTGGTACCAGAAAGCCGCCGGTCAAGGAGACGACGAAGCCCAGTTGTACATCGGCGCGCTCTACGAAGATGGCACTGGCGTAAAGCAAGATTATGAAGAGGCTGAGCTCTGGTTTCGCAAGTCGGCCGATGCCGGCAATGCGACCGCGCAGATTCAAGTCGGGCGACTATACGAAAACGGATGGGGAGTCAGCAAAGATCTCGCTAAGGCGGCCGAGTGGTACACGAAGGCTGCCGAACAGGGAAGCGCTGAAGCACAGGCCAAGCTAGCCGAAATGTACGAAGCCGGCCGAGGCGTGAAGAAAGATCCAATCCAAGCCGCCGCTTGGTGCAAGAAGGCCGCCGATCAAGGAAACTCCAATGGCCAGCGCCGTCTCGGTTATTACTACGAAAACGGACTTGGTGTTGAAAAGGATGTCGCTAAAGGGCTCGAACTCTATCAAAAGGCCGCCGACCAGAACGACTCCGGCGCGCAGCGCAACCTCGGCTTCGTCTACTGCGACGGCATTGGCGTCCCCCGCGATCAGACCAAAGCTGCCCAATGGTGGCAAAAGGCGGCCGATCAGGGCGAACCTGAGTCTCAGGGCCGTTTGGCCTATCTTTACGAGTATGGACAAGGCGTCAAGCAGGACCTGGCCAAAGCAGTGGAGCTCTACCAAAAGGCCGTAAATCAAAAGGATGCCTTCGCCCAGCGCAATTTCGGCCTCATGTACTTCGCAGGAAACGGCGTCGACCGCGACTATGCCAAGGCCTTCGAGCTCTGGAAGAAAGCAGCCGACCAAGGGGATGCCGAAGCGCAATTCCAATTGGGGTGCTTGTATCGAGACGGATTGGGCGTCGATCAAGATCGCGCCAAAGCCTATAGTTGGTTCCGCAAATCGGCCGATCAAGGCGACTCCAACGGCCAGTGCGAAGTCGGAATGATTTATTATCTTGGCGCCCCCGGAATTCCCAAGAATTACGCGCAAGCCGTCGCCTGGTTTCGTAAGGCGACCAGTGCCGGAAATCCCGGCGCCGAGAACGCCCTCGGCGCTTGCTACGCCAACGGCCAAGGCGTCCAACAAGATGATGCGACGGCCGTCAAATACTATCTCCAAGCCGCCGACCAAAACAACTCCGACGCCCAGTTCAATCTGGGCGACGATTACGAAGCCGGCCGCGGCGTCGAACAAGACTACGATCAGGCCATCGCCTGGTTTGAAAAGGCCGAAAAAAATGGTGACAAGGAAGCAACCGTCCGCCTCTACAAAGTCCGGCAGGCGAAACTTAACGACAATGGCGGCAAGCGCAACTTAAAGTTCTCCGACTGACCGCTCTCGCGCCAAGCTCGATGAAACTCTCCCGATTTATTACCACCGATGGATTTCTGCTCTGCGCAATCGGCGCGCTCATCTCGGGCGTGTTCATGATCTATAACCAGGCGCACTCATCGGCATACACCAGCGGCCGCCAGACGAGTCCCGCTGGTTCGGCGAATCAATCCGCCTCATCGAATACATCCCCATCCACATCCGCAGTTTCGTCGACGTCCTCCACCTCTGGCACCAGCGCGTCCCCAGCGTCCTTACCTTCTACGCCAACAGGCGCCGGCTCCACTCCTGAAGCCCAGCTCGCCGCCGCGTATGCGGCTTACAACGGCCGGAATTATGCGCTCGCCCGTTCGCTCTTCGAGTCGATGGCTGGCGCCGGCAATCGCGAGGCCGAGCGCATGCTTGGTTGGATGTACTACGTTGGCGATGGCGTCTCTCTCGACTACGACAAAGCTTACAGCTTGAGCCGCAAGGCCGCCGATCAAGGCGACCCCTATGCGATGGTCAATTTAGGCGTGATGTACGACTCCGGCACGGGACGACCCAAAGACGACAAACAAGCCTTTGATCTTTATCGCGAGGCAGCCGATACCGGCAATCCAAACGGCCAGTACTGCTTGGCAAACTTCTATGCCAACGGCCGCGCCGTTACGCAGGACCTTGCCAAGGCAGCCGAGTTATATCGCAAGTCGGCCGACCAAAGCTTCGCGTCCGCCCAATATAGCCTGGGATACCTCTACGCGAATGGCAGTGGCGTGAAGCAAGATTACGACGAGGCCGAGGTTTGGTATCGCAAGGCGGCAAATGCCGGCAACATGGATGCGCAGTTTGAATTGGGCAACCTCTACGACCAAGGCAACGGCGTCGAGAAAGATGTCCTAAAGGCCACCGATTGGTATCAGAAGGCCGCCGACCAGGGCCAGTCGACTGCTCAGGCCTACCTTGGCGATTATTATCGCGAAGGCTCAGATAAAATCCCACAAGACTATGCCAAAGCACTCAGTTACTATCGCAAATCAGCCGCCGCCAACTATTCGGGCGCGCAGTATTGCCTCGGCCTGATGTATGCCGAAGGGGAGGGCGTTACCCAAGACTATGGCGAAGCCCGCCTCTGGTATCTCAAGGCCGCCGAGCAAAACCAACCCGACGCCGAGGTCGCTCTCGGCTTCCTCTACTACAACGGCTTCGGGGTTCAGCAAAACTTCGACAAGGCGTCGTCTTGGTTTCAAAAGGCCGCCGACCTAAACAACGCCGAAGCCTTCGCCGGCCTGGGCAACCTCTACTACGACGGCAGTGGCGTTAAGCAAAATTTTGAGACAGCTGCTTCCTGGTATCACAAAGCCGGCGACGACCTCACCGACTGCGAAGCCTGTTACAATCTCGCCATGCTCTATCTCGATGGCAAAGGTGGCGTCAAGCAGGATGCCGCCACCTCCGCTCTGTGGTTCCGCAAGGCCGCCGACAACAACGATCCGATGGCCCAGTATCAGCTCGGCCTTCTTTACGAAGAGGGCAAAGGCGTGAAGAAAGATGCCGCTGAGGCTCTCACCTGGTTTCAGAAGTCCGCCGCGCTCGAAAACAAAGACGCGATCGCCCACCTCGAAAAAATCGCGCCGGGCTCTAAAGGCCGCGCCACCAAGAAAAAGCCCTGATTCGGCCTTTCTTCGCTGGTGAGCGGGCTTCAGCACGCGGAATTCGTGCCCTCATCGCGATTGTCTACGCCGCCTCGCCAAACGGCTTAAATCGCCGCGGCATCAGCTTGCACATCGCGATCCCGCCGAAATACAGCACCGTCATCGGCACGGCCATCAGAATCATCGTCTGTGGATCGGCCGTCGGCGAGAGCACCATCGCCAAGATGAAAATCACCAGCACCGCCACACGCCAATAGCTCAGATACAGCGCGGTCGTGAAAATGCCGATCCGCTCCAAAAACAGCATCACCAGCGGCAACTGAAAACTAATCCCAAACAAAACGGGAAGAACTAATACAAAGCTCAGCCAGTCACTGATCCGCGGATCGGGATTGATGTGCATCCAGGCATAAAACTTGAACAAGAAAGACAGCACGAAATGAAATACGAGAAAAAACGTCATCAGGACGCCGGCCAAAAACAGCACCAGGCTGATCGGCAAAAACACATGCACGTATCGCTTCTCGTGCGGATAAAGCCCGACGGCCACGAACTGCCACAGAAAATAAAACACAAACGGACTCGAAATCACCGTGCCGAGGACGACGGCTGCCTTCATATACATCGTAAACGGCTCGTGCACGCTTAGTCCCACCACGCGGACGCGCGAGTCGTCCTCCAGCGTGTGATAGATGCGCAGCGGCACCAAATCCGACCGGTGAATCGGCTGCGTGGCATCGCGCGGCGGCAAGCCGCCCGAATTGGCCGCCTGTGGATAGGCGTGGACCACCGCCGCCAGCGCTTCGCGCGGATCGATCAGCCGATCTTCGGCCACCAGCCCTTCGTCCGCCAGCAATGTCGCCGCCGCGTCCACGTCCTTTGGCGCCGGCTCGCCCTCGGCCTTCAACTGCTCGAAATGATGCCGATATTCCTCGGTTGCCTGATCGCGATAAAAATTGGTCAGCGCCTCCTTGAGCGGCGTTTGCACGTATTCAACCAGCGGCCCGGCAAACGCCAGCGCCACCAGCAGTCCCAGCACCCATGTCGACACTGCCTTGATCAGCGCCAGACGCAGCTCGTCCAGATGCTGGCCGAACGTCATCTTCGTGTGATCGAACCGAGATTCGTCGTAGTTGTCGGGCATCGAGGAAGCGTCGGCAAACGTCGGGAAAAATGGCAAAGTACCGCGGAATGCGCGTCCAATGCGATGATAACCACAGCGCAATTCGGCCACAACGCGCGGATTGGTCCCGCAGCGCAGTTGTCGGCCAGCGCGAGAATCGAGATGATGAGTCGCTACGCCGACACGCTACGCCAAAATTCGTGAAATATTTTCTTGTGCTCTAGCCAACATCGTTCCGTTCCATGCTTGATCAGCCACTTCGTTTGAAACCAGTCTTGAAGCAGTATTTGTGGGGCGGCCGCCGGCTGGGCACAGTGCTCGGCAAGCCGCTCGGCGATGGCGACCACTATGCCGAGAGCTGGGAGGTAGTCGATCACGGCGCCGATCAAAGTGTCGTGGCCGATGGTCCGCTCACTGGTAAAACGCTGCACGAGCTAGTCATGCAGCGCGGCGAGTCTCTCTTCGGCCGCCAATATCCGCAACCGCAGTTTCCGCTCCTGTTCAAATTCCTCGATGCCCAGCAAACGCTCTCCGTCCAAGTTCATCCCAACGACCAACAAGCCGCGCGGCTCAATCCGCCCGACCTCGGCAAAACCGAAGCCTGGGTCGTGCTTGCCGCCGAGTCCGGCAGCAAGATCTATGCCGGCCTCAAGCCGGGAATCGATCGCCGCGCGCTCGAGCGCGAGCTCGCGAGCGGCACCTGTGACAAGTGTCTCCATCAATTCGAGCCGACGGCTGGTGACTGCGTCTTTCTTCAAGCGGGCACAGTTCACTCGCTCGGGGCCGGCCTCCTGATCGCCGAGATTCAGCAGTCGAGCAACACCACCTATCGCCTCTTCGACTGGAACCGCGTCGATCGCGACGGCAAGCCGCGGCCGCTTCACATTGAAGAGTCGCTCGGCACCATTGACTACGCCCGCGGGCCAGTCGGGCCGCAAAGACCGCAGCCGACCGATCGGCCCTATGTCGAGCGGCTTGTCGAGTGCGAAAAGTTTGTGCTTGATCGCTGGCGGATCGACGCCGCGCAGCCCTGCGGCGGCGACAGCCGATTTCACATCCTCGCGGTCGTCGAAGGTCAAGTCACGATCCGCTCGACCGGCCAGCCCCTCTTGCTCTCACGCGGCGGCACGGTGCTTCTGCCCGCCGAATGTGCCGAGGTCTCCATCACGCCCCAGATTCGAGCCGTAATGCTCGACATGTATCTGCCGCAGTAAATGGACTCGGATTTGGGAGGGCGAGGCTCCTGCCGAGCCAGTCATTGGCGCCGCGAATTCTCAGCAGCTCGCGGCTTCCGGATTCCGCACGATTTCAAAGCCCAGATCGCGAATCATCTGATAGTCGGCCTCGGCCGCCTGCCCCTTGGTCGTGAGATAGTCGCCGACGAAGATCGAATTGGCCGGATAGAGCGCGAGCGCCTGCAAGCTGCCCAAGTGCACCTCGCGGCCGCCGGCGATCCGCAGCTCGCGATCCGGATTAACAAATCGAAACATCGCCAGCACCTTGAGGCAGTACCGCGGATTGAGGTCGTTCCGCGCCGCCAGCGGCGTTCCCTCAATCGGGATCAGAAAATTCACGGGAATCGATTGCACGCCCAAATCCCGTAGCGCGATCGCCATGTCCACCACGTCGCTGCGCCGCTCGCCCATGCCGATGATTCCGCCAGAGCACATTTCAATGCCGGCATCGCGAACCGCCCTCAAAGTTTCCAGCCGGTCGGCAAAGCTGTGCGTCGTGCAGATGTCGCCGTAATAGCTTTCGCCCGTGTTGAGGTTATGATTCACGCGATCGACCCCGCAAGCCTTGAGCCGCCCGGCCTGCTCCGGCGTCAACAGCCCAAGGCACGCGCAAATCTTCAGGTTGTAGTGCCGCTTGATCTCGGGCACGATCGTTTCGACAGCCTCCATCTCCCGATCGTTCGGCCCGCGGGCCGAAATCACGATGCAATACGTGCGGGCCTGCTGCTCGGCCGCCATCCGGGCGCCTTCAAGCAATTTGTCGCGGCTCAGCAGGTTGTACTTCGGGATATCGGCCGTCGAAATTTTCGATTGCGAGCAATAACCGCAGTCCTCGGGGCAGAGACCGCTCTTGGCGTTCATCAAGAAATAAAGCTGCACCTCGCGGCCGAAATACTGCCGACGAACGCGGTACGCCGCAGCCAACAAATCGAGCAGCTCCTCATCCGGGCAGTCGAGCACAGCAAGGGCTTGTTCGGCCGCGAGCAGCTCACCCGCCAGCACCCGGTCGGCGAGGTGCTGCCAGGCACTCCCTGACGTAGAATCAATGCCGGCGGCCATGAATTGAGTCGACATTTCCGGAAGTTCCTGACGTTGGGGCGCACTTATGTTTTCATTGACCCTGGATCGGTCCACATGCCATCGTAGTATCGCCACCGCGACGCTAAACGCAAGGGCCAAAGCAGTTTGCGAGCGATCGGCACTTGACAATTCGCACGAGTTTCTCTTGGCAATACGCATGGCCGCGGTCAAAATAAGAAGAGTCATCTCCCGAAGAGTCATCTCCCGAAGAGTCATCGCCCATTGCCCTCTTCCTACTGAACCCTGAACCCTGAACGCTCAGCCCCAATGTCCCGCTACCATCTGATTCGCGTCGGCGCCATGGGCCAGGTCTGCCGGTTTGCCGCGGTCGACGCCGTCTGTTATCCGCGACACAGCCGCGTAATCGTGCGGACACGTCGTGGCCTTGAGATCGGCGACGTCCTCGCGCCGCCCGATGATCGCAGTGACGCGGGCGACGAAGTTCACGACGACGGCAGCGCGTTTGCCGATGGCGACCTCCTCCGTGGCATGACGATCGAGGACGAGCTTCTCTCGGCTCGGTTAGAGTCAAACCGGCAAGAAGCCTACGAAGCATGTGCTCGCTTGCTCGCCGATCACCGCGTGCGGGCCGTGCTCGTCGACGTCGAGCACCTCTTCGACGGCCAAGGCCTGTTCTTCTATTTCCTGGGCGACGTTCCGCCCGAGGTTGAATCGTTCACCGGCCGGCTGGCCGAGACCTACGAAGCGAACGTCCAGTTCCGCAAGTTTACCGAGACGCTGATCGAAGGCTGCGGTCCCGGCTGCGGCACGGAAGAAGCCAAAGGGCAGGGCGGCTGCGACTCCTGCACCTCGTGCGCGGTCGCCAGCGCCTGCGGCACGCGGCGCGGCTAGTCTCGCTCCAATTCTGATCCCGGCCGCGTGGCGATCGCCGTCCACAAGCGACGCTCACTTTTCTAAGCGGCCGAATGCGAAACGGCGAGCGTGAATCCGCGGCTCTCAGCGATGGTCGTTTATCGACCAGTTGATGGTCGCGTGTTCCCGCCGCACGCACATTTCTGCAGTATCGTCGGACAAAGTGACTTGGCACGCGTTTTGCTTCCACCATCGGTCGAGAATCTAACCGATTGCCGCCGGCATTGTCGGCGGCCCACAACTTTTTATTAGGAGCAAAGTCATGTCCCTCATAGCGTTCGCGCCTTTCTTGTTTGCCGCAGCCGGGTACTCAATTCTCTATCTGCTATTGGGTGGCGGTTTCGGCGGCGCCATACTGATCTTCATCGTCGCCAAGCTGCTCGGCCAATAGGCTAACCCCGCGGTACTCGACCCTTTAGCGCCGCGGCGAGCCTTTTGGGCCACAGCGAGAAAATCGTTGAACCGCGCGAGCTTGCGCCGGTTCGGAGTGCAGCAACACGGCGTCCTCGTTCTTCTTTCACAAGAAGGCCGGATCACCTGTTGCGACTCCACACCGGCCGAGCCCGCCGCAACTAGGGGACGAATCGGCCATGGCTCTGCCACGCTCCAATCCGTCCTCGCTGGTCACGTTGGCGACCGCCGTCATTGTCATCGCCGCGCTTGTCTTCGCCAAAGAGATATTGCTGCCAATCGCTGTGGCCATCCTCTTAAGCTTCGTGCTCACCCCGGTTGCTGAATGGATCGAGCGGTGGGGATTGGGCCGCGTTCCATCCGTCGCCTTGGTGGTCGTCCTGGCGTTCACGATACTCGGCGGAATCGGCTGGATTGTTACCACCCAGGTTATCGATCTCAGTCAGAAGATGACCAACTACGAGAGCAATGTGGTCGCCAAGATTCGCGCGATCGCGCCCAGTTCCGCGACATTCAATCGGATGACGACGGTGCTGGAAGACGTGGGTAAGCAGCTCACCGAACCTCCATCGGAAAATGGACAGACTTCGCCACCGGGTCCCGCACCCCGCCAAACTGGGAAATCGGCGCCCGCCACTTCGCCCGCTACTTCTTCGAAAACCCTCCCGGAGCATTCGGACGACGCCGTCGAAGTAAAAGTAGTCGAAATGCCGCCCTCTCCACTCGCTCAGGTCCAAACCTGGCTAGGGCCGCTCGTCGCGCCCCTCACCACCGCAGGCATCGTCGTCGTTTTAGTCCTCTTCATGCTGATTCACCGCGAAGATCAACGAAACCGCTTGATCCGCCTATTCGGCGCCGCAAATTTGCACACCACCACCGAAGCCCTCAACGACGCTGCCACCCGCATCAGCCGTTATTTGCGGATGCAATTCCTCATCAACGCCGGCTACGGAATTCTGGTCGGCCTCGGCCTGTCAATCATTGGCGTCCCCAATGCAATCATGTGGGGCGTGGTGGGATTCGCACTGCGATTTTTGCCCTACATTGGGCCGTGGATGGCCGCCGTCACGCCGATCGCGGTTTCGCTGGCCGTGTCGCCCGGATGGACCCAACCGCTGCTCGTCATCGGCTGGTATGTGATTCTCGAAGTAATCGCCGCCAACGTCGTCGAACCTTGGCTT
>DASYDU010000172.1:0-11417 GCA_036499445.1 Lacipirellulaceae bacterium | reverse complement strand
AGGATCAACTTTGGCGGGAGTATCTCGGTGAGGGGCGCCGCGGGAACCAATGGGGCCGCCGCAATCTCAGGCCAAGCGGGGTCGAGCAATGCCGGTGCCGGCGGCGGCGCCGGCCAAACTCAGTCCGGGCCTGGAGGTGACGGCGGCAATGGCGGCGCCGGCAGCAGCGGCGGAGTAAGCGGTAACGGAGGCGCGGGCGGCAGCGGCGGTCACGGCGGCGGCGGGGCTGGCGGAACCATCATGTTTAAAAGCACGCTCTTTAGCGCCGCGGGAGGGACGATCAACGCCTCGGGCGGATCAAGTGCCGGTAATGCCGGCGGCAACGGCCGATATGTGGTCAGCGAAAACAGTTCTACGATGACCAATTATGGAACGCGGACTGGCGCGAGCGAGTTTTTCTTTTCCGGTCAGGCAGCCCGCGACGTCAATCCCTTGATCGGCGTCGTCGGTACGACCACGTACAACATTGCCGGCCTCCAGGGTGGCGCCGACGTTTACGGCATCATGAGTGGTGTCAAAGCGTCGGACTCATTCTTCACCGATGTGCGGACCAGCGCTCCCGCCAATGCAATTGCCGCGCTCGTGAGACGGAACATTGGTCCGACAGGCGACCACTATCTGGGAGAAGACAATCTATTGTTGGTGAATCTCACCGAAGCGCCACTTAGTAATCCGGCTCTGGGAGTGGGCACGCCCGGCAGCTCATTTTCGGAGCCATTGCTCGTACGCGGTTTCGCTCGCAATTCTGCCTTCGGCGGCAGCGGTGAAATAGCGCTTAACCAACTACCCGCGGAGAGTGTTTACGCGACACTCATCGGAGAGAATGAACACCTCAACGTGAATGTGAGCGTCAGTGGCATCGGAGTTACCGAAATACCCTTCGACACGCTCGACGTCCTATACCTGACGGCGCTACCAGGAGATTTCAACCACAATGGAGTCGTGGATGCAGCCGACTATACCGTTTGGCGGGATACTTTGGGTTCGACGACGGATCTCGCGGCCGACGGCGACAACAGCGGCAAAATTGACGCCGGGGACTTCACCGTATGGAAGATGCATTTCGGTGAACACTCTGACGGCTCGGGCGCAAAGAGCACGGCTGCGGTTCCGGAGCCCGCGACGTTGCCTTTACTGGGTCCTGCTTTGCTGGCGCTGGTCCTGAACCTCCGTCGGCGGTCGGGCGATCTGATCGCTGCGGAGCATTCACGGCGGAAGTCGATCTTGCCGCGAACCGCCTTGAACGGGCTGGATTGGCGAGAAACTCGTTGCAATTGCCCGGTCCGCGGGGGATAATGGCGGCACTTCTGCTGGCTCTTAGACCTCAGGACGGCCTCTGCCGTCGCCCCGGTCACGGCCGCCAGGACCGTTTGGTCTGTGGTCGGTGCTCTGTGGTGATCAGGTGTCCCGTGCGAACGCTTTGCACCTAGCGTCGCGAGAAGTGCTGAGCCCCTATTTCCCGCGATGGCTCTGCTGCGACTAGCGATCCGACAATCAGTCTCCTCACGGAAAAGGAAAATGCATGCCCCGCTCTGTCCTGTCTTCGTGCTGGGAAATAATCGCACTCGGGCTCATGGCGTTCCAAGGGCTGTCGCCAGCCCATGCAACATCCTATTCTTATAATGGCTCCAAACAATGGGACACGCCTTCAGCATGGAATCCCCTGGGGCCACCGGCCGCTGGCGACTCGGCTACGATCGGGCTCTCTGGCACCACCCAGATAGAACTTGACAGCTCGTCGACGATTGCGAACCTGAACGTGGTGGTAGGCCAAGTCGGTTTTAATAGTTTCTTTGGCGGACCCCATTTGCTGACCGTCACCGACACGGCATTGGTGACCAATCCGACCACGTCACTCAAGCTTTGTAATTGTGGTTTCGGCGGCGGACCGTTAGATCTATCGGTAACCAATCTGTCCGTGCAAAACGGGGCCACGCTCCAGGTTGTTGAAACGGCGACTGTCTTCGCCAATTCTCTTTCTAGCTCAGGACTCAATGGCACGATTACCGTCGATGGCAGCGGGTCCGAATTGGATGTCTCAGCCGCATTCACCACCGCGGTGATTGGTGCCGGAGGCGGCAGCGGCGCGCTGATTCTGCAAAACGGCGCGGCGGCGAACTTCATCAGAACGTCGTCCGCCCTCAATAGCCCCTTACAAATCTCCGACGGTGCGAGCACTGGCGCTGTGACGATTACGGGTGGTTCGACGTTTGCCCTGGGCGGCAACCTCAACCTGTTCACGCAGTACGCGGCCTCAACGGCGACGGTCAGTATCGACGGTACGAACTCGGCGCTGACCCAGGATTCTCATGCATATTCTGTGACGGTTGGTTCCGACACGTTCGGTGCGGCGGCGGTCAACATCGGCACGAATTCTTCCGGCGCTACGCTCACCACCAGCACGGGTGCGCTGACGATCAACAAAGCCGGCGTCGTCAACGTTGGCACTGCTTTTATCACTACGACTGGAACACTTAACGCTCACGGCGATGTCACGATCAATGGCGGCTCACTGTATGTCGGTGCCGGCAGCACGTTCAATTTGGCGCTTGGAAAGACGCTGACGATCAATGGCGGCAGAGCAAACTTCTTATCGTACAATCCTTCTGGCATCAATCTCAGCTTCATCGCTGGCTCGCTAAGCTATGCCGGTGACTTGAAAGTAGGAACCGGAGGTATCTTGGGGAGCGATCTAACGCTGGCCAGCGACCGCACGCTTTCGCTCACGGGCACGACTACTATCGATCCGACCCATACGCTCACTGTATCTGGCGGCGCGCTTCAGACGTTCGCGCTCGCGAACAACGGCACGCTCGTCATCAGCAGTGGTATGCTTGGGTCCAGCTCCATGACGCTCGCTTCGAGCAGCACGGTACAGATTGGTCTTGGCGGCGCCACACGCTTAAGCCAATACGGCGTCTTGGTCGGCACCACGGCCAGCCTGGCGGGCACGCTTCAAGTTTCGCTGCTCAACTCCTACATTCCCGCGGTCGGTACTTCATTTGACATCTTCGGCTGGTTCAGGCCGACTGGCACGTTCTCCTCAATACTATTACCAACGCTGACCACGGGGCATTGGGACACCAGCCAGCTCTACACAATCGGCGAGCTGTCTGTGGCTGGCCTGGCGGGCGACTACAATGGCAACGGCGTTGTGGATGCGGCGGACTACGCTGTGTGGCGGGATACGCTAGGCTCGACGACCGACCTACGTGCTAACGGCGACAATACTGGCGCGAGCGCGGGCAAAATTGACCAGGCTGATTTCAAGGTCTGGAAGGCGAACTTTGGGATGCACGCCGGCAGCGGCTCGGGTGCAAACGCGACTGCCGCCGTCCCGGAACCAGCGTCGGAGCTGTTGTTTTTGGTGGGCATCGTTGGGATGCGATGGTTAACGCGTTTTATTTCCGCGGCGGTTAGAACACCGTGAAGGCTGGCTAATTGATTTGGTGGCGTTCCACGGGCTAGCACCGGTGGCTATTGACGACCGCCGCTTCGCGGTTGGGGATGGGCGTCGGGGACGCGATTCAGGTGATCGAAGTGGCCGCGCGGTTGAATCGACTTGTTGGTAGGCGACTGTCGATGGTATGGCTTAGAGCTACTTCTCGCGTGGCCAAGAATTGGGTAGTGGGTCCGTTTGAAATTGACCCCAGCTAGGATTGGCACGGAAGTTGAGGTTCGGTCCATTCATAGATGACTTCATCCAAATTCCGGCATTTATCGTGATCGCGACCAGCCGGCTTAAACCCATGCCGATCATAGAACGATTTGGCAGCATCATTATACGTGCCATGTCCTGACAGCCGAATCAGCCGCCACGGCTACCTCCCGCGATAACCTTCTGGCCACGAGAGCAACGATAAATACATATTGACAAACGATATGCACCAGATTACGATGGAAATATAAAGATTCATAAAAACCGAATCATCTGCACTTCTGAGAAGCCATGTTGGGCTTCGCCGATCGAGCCATAAGCTTCGTCTACCGAGGACCATACGGATCATGTTCCCAAGAAGGCGGATAGGTTGCCAGAAACGTTTTGTAGAGCTCGGTGATCGTCTCTCCATACCCCGTGCATTTCACGGTTTGCCAACCTCGAACTTGAGCAGCGCGCTTGGCCGAGATGATCTTTTGCGGGGGCCATATTTCGCGGTCGCCGCGACGGCGCCCGCGCGTGATATCAATTCTTAGAACTTCCGAGAAAGTGCGGCACCCATGAACAGAAGCACAACAATATTTCTTCAAGTAGTCATTGTGGCTCTAGGCATTGGCGCTCTTGCTCTCCTGCTTTGGGAACCTCAAATCGAGGGCGTGAACGCGCACGCCACGAACTTTAAAATATATTTCCACGATCCATTTCTGGCGCTTGTGTATGCGGGCTCAATTCCGTTCTTCATGGCACTCTATCAGGCATTCAAAGTGCTGGGGTATGCCCGACAAAATAAGGTTTTCTCGGAGGCGGCCGTAAAAGCTCTACGGACTATAAAATATTGCGCGCTAGCCATCATTGGTTTTGTTGTGGTAGAAGAATTTTTCATCATGTTGAACCATGGTAGTGATGATCCTGCAGGCGGGGTTTTCATGGGTGTTCTCATCACCTTCGGCTCTATCGTCATCGCCACCGCGGCGGCGATGTTTGAACGGATTTTGCAAAATGCCGTGGATATAAAATCCGAGAACGACTTAACGGTATAACGAGACCAGCATGGCAATCATTATTAACATCGACGTCATGTTGGCGAAGCGGAAGATGAGCGTCACCGAACTCGCCGAGAAGGTCGGCATCACGATGGCCAACATTTCCGTCTTGAAAAACGGCAAGGTAAAGGCGATTCGGCTATCAACTCTGGAAGGGGTTTGCAAAGCACTCCAGTGCCAGCCCGGAGATATTTTGGAACACAAATAGAACGTGATTCTGACACGGCGATACAAAGCATTCGCTGAAGTTATTCAAGCAAGACTACCGCCTTCGGTCTTATTGCTCGCAAGCTCGGTTTCGGAACTGGCTTATCTACCGCGTGTCGCGACGCGTTTTGGCAGCTCGGCGAGCGACACTTGCTTGGCCTCAGTTGCTACCGGCGAATCACCCGGGGCCAAATACATTGTGGGCGATCGATCGGCGGGCTATTGCCGTGCGGCTACATGTCGTTGCCGCTTCGCGGTTGGGGATGGGCGTCGGGGATGCGATTTTGGTAATCGAAGTGGCCGCGCGGTTGAATCGACTTGTTGGTCGGCGACGGCGGCGAATCGCGGGGCAAGCCCGGCCGCTAAGTGAGTCATCGCGGGACAAAGCGTTGCCGCTAATTTAGGATTAGCGCGCAAAGAAAACGCGTCCCAACCGTTGTCGGTAAGGGACGCGTTGAAAAGCGTTTGGATCGCCAGGCGCATCAACTTAGCAATTGCCGCAGCAGATCGGCGTGTTGTTGTAGCAGATGTAGCAGCAGCAGCCGGACTCGCAGCAGGTGGCGAGGCAGTTGCAGCAGGCCTGGATCATTTCGCAGCAGGCCTTGTCGCCGGAGATGCAGCTGATGCAGCAGCCGTCCTTGGTGTATTCGCACTTGCAAATACCGCAGGTCAAGTTGCATTGGCAGACGCAAATTCCGTTCTGGCAGCAACAGCAGCTGCAGAGGCCGTCGCTGAGCATGCGGCAAAGATTCTGCAGGGTGCCGCAGGAAATTTCATCCTCGCATTTGCAGTGGATCTTGAAGCCGCCGGTGCATTTCTCGAACTTCACCTTGCAGCGGGGCAGAACGCACCAATTGGCCGCCGCCGGAGAGCCGGCGGGGTAGGAGGTGGGCTGCCAGCCCTGGGACTGTCCGCCGAAGGGCGCGACAGCGGAAGCCGAGCGTTCTAATAGGGTCGACGATGCCATAAACAAGGCTCCTTTCAATACTTCCGATCCTCCAGACGGCATCTGTGGAAATACAGAATCGGCGGGACCAACCTAGGCCCCGCGCACCGTGAAGCACCGGATGGATTCGCTAAACCTCTGGCCGTCCAGTCAGGTTCGCACACAAAAGAGAGAAAACCTCCCGTGCGATGGGTGGGTGAATGCAGTCGTTGTAAGCAACGGTGGCTAGGGGCGTCAATATGAGTGAAGCAAAGTTGCAGGGCCCGGACGGACGCCATTTGGGAAGAGCCGGTGTGCTGGTGGCCGGGCCGCTGGCAAATTAGGCGGAGATTGACGATTGCAAGCTGCGGCGACATTTTAATCTGGGACGGTTTGTAACGTGCCGACTTAGGAATCAGAGGCTGATAGCAGCTGAGTTCGATCCATGAGCACGACGATCGACTTAGGGATGATTGGTGCGAATCGCACGGAGCCTGCACGATGCTAGCCAACCGAATCAATGGGTTCTTCGCCGTGGAAAATCCTCTCGAAGCGTCGCCCGCGAGCAGTCAATTCCCCTCCTTTGTGAGCATGAGCGGGCGGTCGCCCGTGATGACCGGAACGACTGATCTCTACCAAGCCGCTCGTGCCCAGGCGCTCCGCGACTACGAGCTGAACCGGCTGTTCAATCCCGAGCATTATGGGATTGAGACGGATGATTATCAGATTTGACTGATCTCGGCGGCCGTCAATTACGCGGGATGATCTCGTGGCTGGTTAGTTCTTCGAGCGTCTGTCGACGGCGGACGAGATTTGCGTGGCCGTTTTCGATGAGGACTTCGGCCACGAGCGGCTTCGAGTTGTAGTTGCTTGCCATCACGTAGCCATAGGCGCCGGCGCAGCCGATCACGAGGAAGTCGCCGACGTTGGCTTCTGGGAGCGCGCGGCGGGAGACGAAGCCGCCCTCTTCTTGCGTGAAGATGTCGCCCGATTCGCAGAGCGGACCGCCGACGACCACTTCGTTGAGGGGCCGCGATGTGGTTGAGTCGTCGGCGGGGCAAATGGCCATGGGATGGTACGCGCCGTAGAGGATCGGCCGGGCCAGGTTGTTGAAACCGGCGTCGACCAGATAGAAGGTGTTCTCGCCGGTGGTTTTGATTGCGCGAATTTCTGCGATGAGATAGCCGCTTTCGGCGACGAGGTATCGGCCTGGCTCGATTTCGAGGCCGATGGAGTGGCCGAACTGGATGGCCATGCGATGCCGCGTGGCGTTCCAAAGTCCGTAGTAAGCTTCGACGTCGAGGCGCTCCTGCGTGTCGCGGTAGGCGATAGGCAAGCCGCCGCCGGCACTGATGGATGTGATCGAGGAGCCGATCGTGATGGCTGCCTTTTCGAGGGCGCCACAGACTTGGCTCAGGTGCTCGAGGTCGGTGCCTGAGCCGATGTGCATGTGGAGACCGGTGATTTTTAGGCTGTACTTGTTTGCTCTTTCAATGCAGTCCTCAAGCTGCTCATGCCAAATGCCGTGCTTGGAGTGGGCGCCGCCGGTGTTTGTCTTTTGGCTGTGGCCGTGGCCGAAGCCGGGATTGATGCGGAGCGTGATCGGTTTGCCGGGCATGCGAACGCCGTATTGGTCGATCATGTCGGGCGAGCCGCAGTTGACATGGATGTCGTGCTTGACGACCAGCTCGAGGGCTTCGCGGTCGAAGATGTCGGCGGTGTAGACGATCTCAGGAGGGTGCATCGATTGGCCGGGATTGAAGCCGGCGGCGATGGCACGGTGGATTTCGCCGGCGCTCACGGAGTCGATTAGGCCGCCGTGCCGACGCACGAGATCGAGAATGGCTAGATTGGAACCGGCCTTTTGCGCGTACCGAATCACGTCGAACGACTTGAGGTCGTTGATCCGGTCGACGATCGCGGCCGCATCATAGATGTACGCCGGGGTGCCAAACTGGCGGGCGAGCTTAGAGATGGATTGCCCGGCGATGTCCGTAAGAGTGAGCGGAAAGGATGTATTTTGGATCATGCGAAATTTTCAGAGGTGCGTGGACGGCTCGGTTTCTACAGTAGCGTGGCAAGGCTCGCAGGCAAAGATGTCGTGAGGCGTGATGGCCGCGCGGTCGAAGTGGTGACAGGAATTGTGTTCAGCCGGTTCGCCCGACGGCCCTTTCACCGGCCAATCAGAAAAAAGGTAGGACAATGCATAATTTTCTATTCGACGAGGGACTGGTCCTTCCGCGCCTGCGGAATAGACTTCTAATGGACACCCATTTGAAACCACTCAAAATAGGAGCGAGCCATGTACTCCGAAATTGCTGGTTTGCGAACGGCGGCAGTGGTGTTTGGTCTCGTTTGTTTGCTGCAGCTTTTTCGGCTGCTGACGGGCTTCGAGATAATGATTGCGGGCCACGTCATCCCACTTTGGCCGAACGCAATTGCGTTTCTGATTGCCGGCGGCTTAAGTGCGTGGATGTGGACGCTCGCGTCGCATCACAATCCAATAGCGCACTAAGCATTGACGCGGTAGTCGCAGTAGTCGCATCGAGAGGCGGCTAATTCGGCTTCTGCGCCTCTTGGGCCTTCTTCTGGGCTTCGCTCACGCCTTTGCCGATGGCGCGCAAGACGCCCTCTTCCGCTTCGATGCGATACCGCAGCCCGTTAGCGATGAACTGACCGGTGATGCGAATGTGGTCTCGGCCCTGGGCGGTGTTGTTCAGGAGTTCGGCGATGGCTTGGAGCGATTCCTGGTCTTCCTCTTTCCCATTGGCGGCGGCGGTCTCCATGATCGGGCCCAATGCGAGCGACAACTCGAACGGTTTCACCTCCTTGTTCGGCTCGGCACGCGAGGCGTCGATGGCCTTATTGATGGCATCCATGTTGTCGCGGCCGATGGCGACGTAGACGGAATCGGTCCCGATGCCGACGGCGACGTCGACTTTGTCGCCGAGCATCTTGCGGGCGTCTTCTTGATCTTCCGGGACGGGCACGCTCATGGTGTGGAAATTGATGCCGGCATGGTTCGCGGCGTTCCACTGGACACCACCGAAATCGGGCTCCTTGGCGCCGACTTCGGCGATCTTTTTCAGACCGCTTTCAAATTTTTCAGGCTGCTTGACCAGAAAACCGGCGACGACCGTAAGCGAATCGGGATGGAGCACGACGGCGGCTCCGCCATCCATTTGGCCGGCCTCGATCGTGGCCTGGGCGGCGTCGAGAAAATCGTTCATCGCGCCCTTGAGGGCGTCGCGCGAGGTCTGGTCGGGCAGGTCGTTCTCCTCGTCGATCGCTTTCTCGGCCTGCTTCCGCATCGTATCAATCATCGCGCGGAATTGTTCCATGTCCTCCTTGATGAGCTGTGGATCGGCCTTGCTGGCAAAGTTCATCGTGAGGGCCGCGTCCGGCTGAAAGAAGCCGGCGAAGTTGGTGTGCGGCTTGTCGTAGGAGGCGATTTGCTTCGCCATCTTGCTGTCAGCCACGAAGCGATAGGTGAAATCGAGGAATGTCTGTTGCTGTTTAGAGTCGACGGCCCAGCCGAACGTAATGTCGTCGATTTCGTTGACCATTCGCTCGACTTGCTGCATCTGAGCCTCGGCCATTTTGCGACGGCCTTCGTAGGTCGCGTCGTCTTCACCTTCCTTACGCTGCAGGCCCTGCTCCATGCCCGACTTCATGGCCCCAACGGCGAGCTGGCGGTATGTGGCGGGGACGTTTTGAACCGAGATGCGGGCGCCGAGATCGTAATTGGTGACGAGGTCGCCGAGTGCGGCTTGCGGATCGGCCGGCAGGTGTTCGAGCGAATTGGCGGATTGGGCCAAGAAGGCCCAACCGGTGCCAGTCTTGACGAAGATCGACTTTCCGTTGGGCAAGTCGATCTGCTTTCCGCCGTCGGGCGTGTCTTGAGTCTTGGCGCCGAAGCCCTGCGCGATGCCGAGGACTTGGTTCAAATCAGTCACCGGCAAGCAGGCGACCGGCAGGAATTGCTGGCCGTCGGTTTGAAGGATGACTCCCCAGGGCTTGGTTTTGTCGATGCCGTTGAGGCCTTTGCCCTGTGTGAAGAGGGCAATGGTGCCCTCGATCATTTGGCCGAGCTCCGGCCGGTCGGCGAGCGAGCCCATGAAGCCGACGTCGCCAATTAGCTGGTTGTAGCTGGAGACAGCAACGACGGCGACGGTTTTGAGTTCGCCCGGGGCTGCCGCGGGGGCCGTTTGGTCGGCCGCCTGGTCTTCGGCTGCTTCGGCGAACGCGGGGCGAGTCGCAAGAGCGCCCAGCGCGAGAACGAGCGCGGCGGCAACTTGGATCGGGCGGCGGAAACGGAAAGCGGTAGTCACGGGTCGAGTCTCCGAATTAGATGATGCGCGAGCGGCGCGAATCGCAATGGCGGGAGCGACGCTTAGCATACAGGTAAAGTGCGCCAGTGGCGACATCGCATTGATGATAACGGGGCGCCGCCGAAGCTGTAAGTTGGATGGGCGAGCCGGCTGAGCGGTTCAGGCGATGATGGCGGCGAGCCTGGAAATTGTGCGGTTACGATTCGCCCGTATTCTGTTCGTTGGCCGAGGGGTGAGCTTGGAAAGCCGCGCGAAAAAAATCGGCTGGCCGGCCGGCCTAGCGCTCGCGGAAGACGATCCGGCCCTTGGTCAGATCGTAGGGTGAAAGCTCGACGCGGACGCGGTCGCCGGGGACGATGCGGATGAAATGCTTGCGCATGCGGCCGGCGACGTGGGCCATCACGAGGTGGCCGCCTTCGATCTCGACGCGAAATCGCGTATTGGCGAGGGCTTGCGTCACGACGCCCTCGACCTCCAAAGCTTCTTCTTTCTGTTTTTCCATACCCTCGCTTCGCCTGGTTCAAACATAGTGCCCGCGGCCCGCCCGAACGGCCGGCGGCACTTTGCGTAACTTAAAGCCCCTCATGAACTAAGAACTGAACCAACAATCATAGCATTTTTGTAGGCGGCGGGTCCAGTGTGGCGCGGTGAGTGGGTTTTTCCGCAGATTCGCGCGGTGTTTCTAAATCAGACTGCGACAGTGACGGCCGAGAAATTGAGCATCGGCTGCTCAGCAACGAATGGGGTCACGAATACAGGGTCCCGCGAGGCGTCTTGCCTCGACCACGCGAGTTGTCCAGGATCATCAATCCGCCGGGGTTGTTTTCTCGATCAGCTTTAGCGCTTCGGGCGGCGTGAGAATTGAAAGCGCCGGGAATCGGCTCATGAAGTCTCGCCCGTCGGTGGTGGTGGCGTCGCGAAGCGAAAGAAGGTCTTTGTCGCGGGACACGATGAGTTTCGCATTAACGGCCAGAGCGAGGTCGACGTAGTGGGCGTCCTTCGGATCGCGAGGAAAATCAAAGATGCGGGAACTGAATCAAGGAAAGTTGCGAATGAACGAATGTCGTCGAGGAAACCCGCAACCGCCACTTCATCTAGCCGGTACTTCTGAATTATGTGAGGCCGCGCTGCGACTGAGGTAACCTCGTCGAGCGTGTGTGCAGAAATGAAGAGCGAGATGTCACCGTCCGACGCATAACCAAGCAAGCGCCGAGCCGCCAGGTGAAGTTAGCGCCTGGAAGTAGACGTTGCAG
>DASYDU010000171.1:0-9664 GCA_036499445.1 Lacipirellulaceae bacterium | reverse complement strand
TCCTAGATAGGAAGATAATTGAGAATCGAAAGGTTGAGGATCGTGGCCGTAGTCTGTAGCGACGCCTGTAAAGAATACTGCTTGGCGGTCAGATTGGTGATGGCCTGAACCAAATCCACGTCGGTCTGGTCCGAAAGCGAGGATTGAAGTTGCGTGTTTTCATCCTTCAGACGCGTGGAGATCACACCCAGGCTTTGCGTTCGCGAGCCAATTTCCGCCCGGGCGAAGTTGACTCGCGTGAGATCGTTGTCGAGCGGGGCCAGCGCCGCGCCGATTTGCGCGACGTCGCCGCTCTGGAGCGCGGTCTTCAGCCGCAACAGCGAATTGAAAACGCTGTCGACTTCCTGCGTGTTGCGGTCTTCGCTGGCGAGCACGTAGTTGCCGCCCGCGTCGGTCGCATGTGAAGCGGTCTGCGTTTGGCCGGCGGGGACAAAGCCAAGATACTGAGCTGCCTGGCTGCCCTCGACTGTCTGGACGGTGAGGTCGCCAGTCGTGGTCGGGCTCGAGTCGACCAGCTCGATGCCATTGCCGGTGGTTGCCAATTGGGCCGTGACGTGGGCGCCGGCGTTGGTGCTCGTTTGGTTGATGATGTTGATCGCGTCCTGAACGGTGTTGGCGCCGGTGAGGTCGACCCACAACGGTGTGCCATCGCGGGCGACGATTTTAAGGTCGTTGGTCGCCAAATTGCTGCCGCCAAGTACGTAATTCCCGCCTGCGTCCGTCGTGGTCGACGTAGCCTGCGCCGCGCCGGTCGGCACAAAGCCCAAATACTCGGCCGCGTGTGTGCCGGTGGGCACATTGACGGTGAGCGGGGTCGGCGTCGCGGCGGTGCTGGAATCGACCAGCTCGATGCCCTTGCCGCTGGCGTTGATCCGTGCCAAGACGGCCGTGGTGCCCGTGTTGTTGCCGGTTGCGCCGTTGATGCGGCCGATCACGTCTTGCAAAGTCGACGTGCCGGTGAGATCTACGGACAGCGCGGTGCCATCGCGGGCGACGATCTGCAACTGATCGAGCTTGTCCGTTTCGAGAGGCGTTCCGGCGCCGTTATTGGAGATAGAAATGCCGATGCCGCGGTTGAGGTCGGCCAAATTGGTGGTGCCGGTATAAGTTCGGATGCCGAGCTGCGTGGCAGTGGTGCCGCCGTTCTCGCCGATCGTAAAGTCGGCGCCGCTCAGACGCGAGCTGACGTCGATGCCGTTTTTCGTGTCGTTGATTTGGGCGTTGAAGTCCAGCCCGGCGCCGTTGATCAAGTTCGTCAGGTCTTCAATTGTTTTCGCCTGGCTGATGTCGAGGTCGACGCTCTTGCCGCCGTTGGTGAGGACGAGACCGTGAGTCGCATCAAGCTGCACTCCGCTTCCGCCCGCGGTGACCGAATTGAATGTCGCGGCGCTCACCACGCCTGTGCCGGCAAGCTTGGACGACGCGGCATCGTGGGTGTCGATCTGCGCGCTAAACGTTCCTGCGAGATCGTTGTTGATCGCGTCCGCGACTTGACTCGCCGTTGAGACTCCGTTTTGAATTTGGACGGTGAGCGTATTGGTGTTGCTGTCGAAACTCGCAGATTCACTCCCGGCTGTAGCGCCTGCGACATACCGCACGTTCACCCCGTTGAGCGCGGCGCCATTTTGAGCGGATGTCAACGCCAAGTCGTTGTTCTGGCCGCCCGCTGCGATCCGACCCTGGGACTTGGTCCCCAACAGATTCGCGAGCGGCGTCGTCTTGAGCAACGCGGGGTTCAGGTCATCTCCCTGGATGGATTGCGCTGGAGTCGCGGAGGTCGGCGTAAAGATGCCCAATTCATGGGCGGTTTTTGCCGTCGCGACCTCTCCGATCCTGACCGTCGATCCCGAGTCGGTCGAAATGGAAAGGCCGTTGTTGACGATGCTTACGTTGAGCGTCGATCCGGCAGGCGGGTGCGCTTCGATCAACCGCGCCACATCGCCAATCGTCGCCGCGCTGCTGAGATCGACGATGCTGGTCCTGGCCGTGCTGCCGGAATTGACCGTGATCGATATGGCCGCGTTGGGACTAATTCCCTGTCCACCATTGATCGTGCTGAGCGAAGTATCGCTGGTGAGCTCAGGACTCAGATCGACGGACCCGCGGACAGCCGAGGACAAGCCCCCAAATACGTCGGCCCCGGACACATTGGTGCCGAACAAAAAGCCGGTATCGACGAAGTTTCGCAGATCCTTGTCATTGCCGGAGTAGGTTACAAAGCCGTTCTGCAAATCAAACGGTTGCGCGCTGGCAGTCGAGCCGGCGAAGAGGAATTGGCCGTTGACGCTTGAGTTGCCGGCTTTGACGAGGTTCTGTAGCGCTACGTCAATATCGTTGATGACCGCTTTTCGCTGATCGTCCGTCGAGGTCGTGTTGTTGACTCCAATTGCCTCGGCTTTGATGTTGTTCAGTGTCGTGGCAACATTTTGCAGGCTTGAATCAGAGCTATTCAGCAGCGACTGCCCGCCCTGCAAACTGGTTTGATATTGCTGATTGCGCTGCAGAGAGCGCTGCAGGTCGATGGCCCGCAAGGCCGCGGGCGCATCATCACTGGGAAGTATGAGTCGCTTCCCAGTGCTGACCTGGTTCTCGAGATTAAACAGGTCGAGCTGGTCCGCCTCAACCTGGCTAGTCAGTCGCTGGCGGACGAAATAATCGCCGACGCGGGTCGTGGGTACAGGGATAATACCGGACATGGTTGGGGCTGGGGGCGGGAGGTCAAGGGTTAAAGCACTACAATTGGACTAACGTGTCGAGCAAACTGGCGGCCGTTTGAATGAACTTGGCGGAGGCCTGGTAAATGTGTTGCAGTGTCAGGAGTTGGATGGCCTCGTCGTCGATGCTCACGCCGCTCACGGCTTGGAGTTGCCCATTCAGCGTGTTCTCAAAGGTTTCAAAACCGTCCGCGGTCGATTTGGCGACTGTCGCGCCTTGACTCACGGAATTAACCAGCTTGTCGTAGACGTCGGGGAGCGTTGTGCCGCCGGCGGAGTCGAGCGGCTTATCAAGGAACGCGGCGAGTTGTTCCGCGTTGCCGGTGTCCTGACCAGGACCCAAACCGCCGGCGCTGGCGGCAAACTTGGCGTCGTTGTCGCCGCCCAACAGCTCGGGATTGACCGCAATGTCGCGGGCGGTCGAACCTGTAAAAAACGTATTGATTCCGAGCGCCGCCAAAGATCCACTGTTATCACCGGAAAACGCAAACTGCGTATCCGACGAGTCGGAGGTGATCTGTAGTTTGCCGGAAGACGTCACCTTGGCCGAGACGCCGTCGATCGCGTCGATTTGGCTGGCCAGGGTGTTCAGCGTTGTGTCGTCGTCTTGCCCGAAGAGATGGACAGAGATCGTATGCGTCTGGGAGGTCTTCTGGTTCTTGTTATAAACGATGAAGTCGAATTGGCCGTTGACGGGCGTGAAGTCCAAGCCCGCGTTTTCCAGCGGCGCGTCGGCATTGGTCACGGCGTTGACGCTCGTCAAATCCGAAAAGCCCTCTGACCCCTGCCCCTGAGAGTACTGTTTATTGAACTCAAAGATCAGCGAGGCGGAGAGTTTATCGAGACCGTCGAGAAAGTTTCCCGAGATTTGATCGCGCGCCGCATATTCACCGGCCAATTCGCCGGTGGAAGTCGTCAGCGGCGATTTCGAGGCCACAAACTGGATCGTATCCTTGATGTCTCCGCCATCGTTGACTTGCTTGACTGCCACTTCGCGGCGTTGCCCTTCGAAGACGAGAAAGTCGCCGCCGACGGAAATATTGACGCCGCCGCTCGGCTGTTCCGTGACTTTAATGCCGGCGATCTCCGACAAGCGGTCGATTGCCTTTTGCCGCTGCACGCGCAATCCGCCGGCATCACTCGCGGAGCTACCGCCCCCTTCGACGGTGGCGATCTGCACGTTGAGCTGGCTGATTTGTTTGGTGAGGGTATTGATCTCGTCGGCCGACGCGTCGATACGGTCGTTGTATTCCTTTTGAATGCTCGTCACGCGACTCGATAGGTTGGCGATGTTCTTGGCCAGGGCGTCGCCGTTGTTGATCACCAAGTTGCGCGTGGCCGAGCTATTTTGATCGCCGAGCACGCCTTGAATGGAGTTGATGAAGGTGGTGAGCGACGTGCTGAGGTCGGTCGTTCCAGAAAGTCCATTGAGGACGGTTTCCACCTCGTTGTAGGCCTGCTGCTGAATGTCGGCGCCGGCGCGATCTCCCTTGGCCCCGACGAGCCGGTCCTGCACGAACTTGTCGATCTGCTGGACGATGCCGTCGACTTGAACGCCCAATCCGAGAACCAAGCCCCCGATATTCTGCACGGGCGCTGGTTTGAAGACGGCTTCTTGGCGGATGAATCCGGGCGTGTTGGCGTTGGCAATATTATTGCCGGTCACCTGCAGGCCGATTTGCATCGCCTGCAGCGTATTTCCGCCGAGTTGAATCGAGCCGAATAGAGACATGACGAGTCACCGAGCGGATCTGAGGGCCCAGCCCATGCGACGTGCCCAACACGAAGAGGATTGGGCATTGGCGCACGATGCACCGCGGGAGACTCGGTCGAAAAGATAGCGTGCCCCCCGACGACGCCTATACGGCCCGATCTACCAAGAAACCGCCGCCTTGGCGCTCGGAGCCATCTCCATATGTCGGCTTCCGCTGGCCGCCGGTAGCAATAATCTCTATCAATTGGGACAGATGTAACAGCATTTGCTGTACTAGCACCCAATTCGTCAGACACTCGCTTTGCAGAAATCGCGAGCGATTTTGTGCTTGCTGCACTTCGGACCGCATGCGTCCGCGGCTCGCCGCTGGGAGCGCGGCTGTCAGCGATCGAATGCTATCTGCCGGCAACCCGTCTTCCGCCGCGCGAGAGAGCAATTCCTGCCGGCGGTCTTGGCAGGCCTGGAGTCGCGGGATCAAGTCCGTCTCGCGGGCTGCGACCGCGTCGATCCCTTGAATGTCGCCCGTCGCCAACACGCGCCGCTTCTCCGCCAGCACGACGAGCAAATCACGCTGCACGTCCGAGAGCGTGCCCAGCAGCGAAGCAATGTCGCTTTCCCAGGAATTCGAGAGATCTACCATGGGGTGTGACTTTCAATGAGTGTCGAACGAGCCAAAGCCGGACGTTTATATCCCGCACGATCTAGCGCCGCGCCAGTTGTCCGAGTTCGCTTAGGCCGGATGTTTGCTTCGAGACCGCGTCGGCGCCTGAGGGCGAGACGGCGTTGGGAAACTGTCGTTGAAACATCGGTTCGGCAAAGCGGTCGGCGCTGGCTTTGGTCATCTGGTCGGCCAACGTCTGATCGAGCTGGCCTTGGAACATCTTCTCCGCTTGTCCGCCGTTGAAATACGCCGGCTGGCCGACGGTCGAACGCATCGCTTTGATCATCTGGCCAAAAAACGTTTGGCCGACGAATTGAGTAAATGCATCATGGAGCTTCTCCGCCTTCTCGGCCTCGGTGGGCTTGGTGCCCGGTCGCTGCGGCGCCCGCAATTCCTGCGGCCGGTTGGGCGGGGCTAAGACGATCGAATTGATGCTTGAAGACATGGCCATACTTTAATTCGCGGCAGTCGCCAATGCGGCACTACTGAATGATCAACCGGCCGTGGAGCTTGCCGTCACGGTCGATCCCTTTAATGATCTCGATCATGTCTTGGGTCGGCACCTTCAGCGAGTTAAGTTGGTCCACCAGTTGCTTCAGCTTAGGTTGATTGGCCTGGTCGACGTCGACCGCTGCAAACCTCGGCGCTGCGGTGGCCTCGATGACGATGTTCTTGTGAGACACGACCACGTCGCCGATCTCGACTTCGCCGCTAATGACGATGCTTCCGGCGCGCGAATTGATCACAACGCGGGCCTCTGGTTCGTTTTCGTAGAGTTTCGTATCAAGGATGTCTGAGGCAAACTTCACTGGATCGTTGCGGTAGGAATCGGGGATGCGAACCTTAATGTTGGCGGCGTCGATGGCCTGACAAATATCAACGTCGCGTGTCGCCGCCGATTCTTTGGAGTAGTTGAGGCTTTCTCGCACCTGGCTGTTGATGGCGTCGGCAATCGCGTCGGCGGTCTGAAAATTGGCGTGGTTACTGTCGAGGATCAGCGTAATGTAGCCATCCTTGTAGAACGGCGTGTACAGGTCGGCTTCCATTTGGCACCCGTCGTGAATCACACCGACCGTCGGCACTTCTGTGTTCTCGATCCGTATCTGTCCCTGGCAGAGAGCATAGACGCGCGTGTCCGAGACATTGGGACCCTTGAGTGCCGCAAACGCGAGCTGGCCGCCGGAGAGACTCTTGCCATTGATCGCGCTCACGAGGCAATCGACTTGGTCGCCGCGGCGGGCGCCGGTTCCCGGCACCGTGGCCGTGACCAAGACCAGCGCCGCATTTTTTAATTTCTTTAGCTCGTCTACCCCGCTACCCGACTTGCCGTCCGTGGGCAGCGGCATGCCGAGGTTTTGCATCGACTCGGCCAAGGCCCGCATCGTGGGACCGTCGCCCGCTTCGCCCGTACCGCTCAGGCCGACCACCAGTCCGTACCCGCGCAGTGTATTCTCTTCCTGGCCTTTGACGTGGCAAATATTCTTCAGCTGGGTTCGTGCATCGGCTGTCGGGGCGAACACGCCAATGAGCGCGGTCACCGCGATCGCGGAAAACATCGGCCGAATATAGTTTCGATTAATCATGTTCGCTTTCTTGCCGAGCGGGCCCGATAGTCGGCAGCATCTGCCTAGAACGGCTTCCATTTGTCGTACCATTCGGTGAACCAGCCTCGCGCATAGCTGTCGCGGATGAAACCGCGCTCGCGCTTGGTAATGTGCAAATCGTCGATTTCGTCGCTACGGACCGTGCGGTCCGGCCCGATGGAAGACCGCCGCACGACGCCGGTGAGTGATTGCAGCCAGACTTCGTCGTTGATCGTGATATCGCGGTGCCCCTCGACCACCAAGTTGCCGTTCGGCTGGATGTCGACGACCCGCACCGCGATGCGAAACGTCAAAGTGTCTTTGAGCTCCATCGTGGAATCCGCCCGAAACTGGCTCGTTAATTCGCCGTCGACGTGCAAGTCACCGTGGTTTTGTGGCGCGGGCATTAGGTTTTTGCCGTCAAACTTCAGCCAATTCTTCAGCTCCGCATTGAGGTTCGACGTCTTGCGGTTTTCCGCATTTCCGTCGCTGTTCATCGACGAGCGATAGTCAACGAGCACCGTGATGATGTCGTTAATCCGCAGTTCGCGCTTTTGGGACTCGGGCGGCACCTTTTGATACATGAAGCAGCTATTCTCGAGCGTCAGCGGCGCCTGCGACGGCGTGACAAGCGGAGTTTCCAGCAGACTCGCGTCCTGGCCAAAGGCCCGGCCAGAGATGTTCGTCATCGAGGTCGCGACGAAGCCACTCGCGACCAACTTGAGGCACCGTTGTCCGAATCGATTGCTTACTGTTCGCATTTTTTTGCTCATTGAATCAGGCCGCTTTCGGGTCGTTTTTCGAACAGGCGCCTATCGACGCAGAACGTTGCCGCCGCCGCTGACCGCTTCGGCGACGGTCGGACCGCCGCCGGCCAGAACAACCGCTTCGCGCGTGCCCGTGATCACAGCGTCATACGTCTTGTGAGTGTCCAGCGATTCGAGCTGCACGGGCTGACCGAGCGAACCACTCTCCCGCGCCTTGGCGACCGTTCGTACCTGGATGCCACCGCCGCGAGCATAGACCGTCACCGCGTCGCCGCGTTTGACGAGCACCGGCGGCTGCACCGAGTCCGACATCACGATGTCGCCCGTTTGAATCGATCGCGTCGTTTCCATTCCCAGCAGCTTATCGATCGAACTGAGCGGAATGGAGCGGCCGGCGCCGACCGGAGTATTGTCACGTTGTTGGACTTCCACGTCGGCCGCAGTGACGACTGAGCCGCGATCAATCGGTCGAATCGCGACGACCACCGGAGTCGGCAATGACACGTCGGCCGGCACGGTGAAGCTATCCACATGTTGCCCGGTAGTGAACGAAACTAAGAGGCGTTGCTTTCCCGTCCAGGGCGACGTGCCGCCGGAGATTTTCCAGGTTGATGAATCGGCGGGCAGCGAAGCGAGCTGCTGGCCGGGAATGTTGAACGTCACGCGCCAGGCGGCAGTTTGCCCGGAGGCATGAGTCAAATAGTCCACGATTTGGCGGCCCAGTTCGTCATGAACTTGCGGAGCAATCGAATCAGAATTAGGTGCCGCGGCAACAGTAGTAGAACTGCCAGAAGTCCAGGCGGCCCGACGGGCGACCTGCGTCTCACCAGGAGCAGGATCCGCCACGGGCGGCGCGGATTTCTCGGGCGAAGCTACCTCTACCGAGAGCTCGCCTTTGAAGCGAAGCTGATCCATGTTCTCACCGCGAGCGGCCAGCAAGTCTTGCACTTCCCGCATCCGAATGAAGCGTTTGGTTCCAGGAGCAGGCGCGGGCATCAGCGGCATCGCCGCCAAGCGATCGGCCTCTTTGCTGTTGTCTGCGCTGACCGTGGCCACGTCGCCTAATCGCACGACCGCTCCTTGCGGGGTCCCTGTCGCGTTGATCGCGATATCGGCGGACATCGCAATGTTGCTGAGCGACATGGACGACACGACACATGCCACGCACATCGCCACTGCACGAAATCTTTTGACTCGATCCATCATCTCAGCCTGCCTGCAGTTGCGCTTTAATTACGAGAACCGTCGAAGATTGGCCACCGTCTGCATCACCTGGTCGCCGGCCTGGACGACTTGCGAATTGAGCTCAAACGAGCGCTGTGTCGTGATCAGATCAATCAATTCGTTGACCGGCTCGACGTTCGACGCCTCCAAAAACCCTTGGCGAATCGACCCATAGCCGTTCTGAGCCGGGTTATTGTCGGTCGCCGTGCTCGAGGCATCCGTCTGCTTGTACAGATTATCGCCCATCTTGATGAGGCCCTGAGGATTGACGAACTTCGACAGCTGAAGCTGGGCTGCGGTCGTCAGCGTCGAATTGGCTTGCGTCGTGTATTGGACTTGCCCGTCACCGGTTATGACCACACCCGTGGCATCGTTTGGAATCGTCACGGGCGGATCGAGCACATAGCCGTTAAAGGCCGAGCCGAGCACCATTTGATTGTTTGCATTGAGCCCAAAGTTTCCGGCCCGCGTGTAGAGGAAGTCGCCGTTGGGATCTTTGACTTTGAAGAAGCCGTCTCCTTCGACCGCCAAATCGAATTGATTATGAGTCGTTTGAAAGGCGCCTTGCCCATAATCGGTTTGAGTACTGCCGGTACGCACGCCCAGACCGACCTCGACGCCCGTAGACGTCCGGTCACCGTCGGCGTCCTGCGCACCCGGCAAGCGATATTGCCGATAGAAGAGATCCTCGAAATTCGCACGGTCCTTTTTGAAGGCCGTCGTGTTGACGTTCGCCATATTATTGGCGATCACGTCCAACTTGGTTTCCATCGCCTTCATGCCGGTGGCGGCGGTATAAAGCGTTTGAACGGTCATGTCTTATTACCCAAATCGTGGAGTGTTTGAATCCAAGGGGCCGCTCATCTGGCTGGCCCCGCGTTTCTCAATTAGGTATGCAGCACGCGGCTGATCAATGTGCCGGTCATGCTGTCTTGGTTTTGGATCATGTGCGTGTTGGCCTCGAAGCCGCGCGTGCTTTCGATCATAGCCATCATCTGATT
>DASYDU010000170.1:0-33604 GCA_036499445.1 Lacipirellulaceae bacterium | reverse complement strand
AATCGGGGACACCATCGCCATTCAGGTCCCCCAACGACGCCACAGAGCTGCCGAAGTAATCTCCGTCCGCAAGCGTGGGCCCGCCGCCGGTGCCGCTGGCAATCTTCTGACTGCTCTTAACTGTGCCATTGGCGTTCATGAACAGTATGTCGACTGCTCCGCGGTTCGATCCACCGGTGGAGTCACCGCCGACTCCGACGGCAAGATCGGTAACACCGTTTCCGTCGAGGTCTCCTAGCGACACCACCGAGCCGCCGAAGATATCAAGGTTCGAGAGTGCCGGCCCACCACCTGTGCTACTGGCAATCTTCTGCGTCTTCGCACTGTCAACAAATCCGGTGCTCGGTCGCGTGATGATCGCCTGATAATCTTCCACTTCGCCGTCATTGGCCGCGCCCGTCGGATTAGCCGCCGCCGGATCGGTACTCAACCTGAACCGCGCATAAGTCGTGCCCGCAGAGCCGCTGGGGACCACCGGGAAGACAAGTGTCACGATGCCATTGTTCGTTCCGTTAGGAACCGAAATCGAAGCGCGCTCCGCCGTGTTTTCAAAGACGCCGTCGGCGTTGTAGTCGATCCAGCCGTAGAGTGTGGCACCTGTCCCCGTCGTGTTCGTGACGCGGACATTTACCCTTGGTTGGTCGCCAACCGCCAGCGACAGGTCGGCCGTCGGATTAGTGAGCCCGTCCTCGTCATCCGGTAGCGCGCCATTCACGTCGTCCGCGTTGGCTGTGGCGTTCTGGAAAGTGCCGCTGTCGGCGTCGACATTGGCGCCCAGCTTGAGGCCGGCCACGATCGTGTGCCGCGGACCGTTGTCCGAAAGCAGCGTGTTGTAGTTGCCGTGGCCGGTGCCAACGCCCAGATCGGGTGCGTCCCCAAAGTCGGCCGCAAGCATCGTCCGGTCTTCCAATACCTCGAAGCCTGTCTGACGATCATACGCCGATCGAGGTCGTTGATTTCTGCGCCGTCGGCTCGGCGCTTTGCGAAATCCACCCTGCCACCTGGTACGCTTCATGGCGATCCGGCCTGGCTTGAACAGCCGAGATGAGAATTTGAATAACTAGAGCATAACCGAGTGCAATTGCACGTCAATAAAAACATGTCATTTCTGTGATATTCCGCACTTCGATGGCCGCCTCGTCGCGACTTGACCGCCGGCTGTTTCCGCGGCGCCGGCGGCGAAAAAAGAGATAAAATGGCGGCTTTGAGTCGGATGCGTCACAATGTCCCGGGCTCATCCACCAGTAATAGCCGCTCGATTTCGTTCGTCTTGAAACCGAGCGCCATGGGTTGCCGCACGCCAGGCAGCGTCACCACATCGTAAAGCTCCGTGACCAGGGAGCCATCCAGCCGCAGCCAGTGCGTGATCGTGCCGCTACGCAGGTCGATCACTTGCAGACCACACTGCGGCTCGGCTCCGCGCTTTTGCAGCTGCTCGTCGAGCGCCAGTCCGTGAAACGTGACGTGCCTGGGCTTTGACAGCGTGACCACTGCGTAATCGCCAACAAACGCCAAGCCGCGCAAGTAGCCGGGACAGAAGGCAATCGGTTCAAACTTTCCTGTGGCCAGATCAACCGACCCAAATTCTCCCGTGCCCGAATTCACCAGCCACAGCCGGTTGCGATACCACCGCGGCGAGTGGGGCATGGAGAGGCCGCGGGCCACAATCTCATTGGCGGCTACATCGATGACACAGCCACCGTCGTGTCGCCGATCGCGCCAACCATCGGCCACGTCGCAGTCAGCTACCGCGGTGACGAACGCCGCCCGGCCGTCGCGCATCGCCAGTCCATTGAGATGGCAGCGGTCCTCGGGCACGAGCGCGCTCAAGAACGGCGGCCGCCACAAGGGCCGAAAGCTGGCCCGCTCGCTCAGTGTCGCCAGACACCCGAACAGTGTGCAGACAAAGATTACGCGCGCGTCGGCGGCCACGGCGATGTCGTGCAAATCGATGTCGCCCGTTGTGTACCCGACACGCGGAACGTAGGCCACGTCGTAACCACGCTCCGCCCACGCGGGAATGCCGGCATCATCCCCATCGGTCGCAGCGGGCCGGTAGGGAACAACAGCAGCGGCCGCCTGCTCGAAACGCCACACTTGAAACTTCGAGCTCAGCCACGTCGTGCGGCCATCCGGTGACGCCCACAGCCCCATCGCGTGATTAAACGTCCGTTCAAAGACCGAGAGACCCATGTCCAGTTTGCGGCCCACGAAGAAGACTTTGCCCGTCTGATAGGTGCTCAGCGCAAGACTCACGCGCATCTCACCAAGCCAGTCGAGGAAATGGCGCGAGCCTTGGACTTGTAGCCAAGCACCGGAGCCGGGTGCGGTCGCATCCTTTTGGTCGATCGTCATTGGGATAAGCAAGTATTGCGGCGATCAGGCAGTGCATTTTGAAGCTGTCAATCTAGACCGCTGGATCGCCCGTCTGCAAGTCTTTCGACATTCGCTTTGCCCGCATTTTGAATAGCGGTGGCGTCGCCGCGGCACCGGTGACCAGCGCGATCGCCAGCGCGGCCAGCACGAGCGCGCCAGGTTCAGGCACCGCAGCGCTGCCACCGCCGCTAAACGATTGACCGAAATGCGTCGTCCAGGTGTTACAGTCGCCGGCGTCGATGATGCCATTTCCGTTACCGTCGGCGCGGAGGTCCGTCGCCGAGCCAAGTGTATCCCGCCAGACGGTGTAGTCAGCTGCGTTCACCAGGCCGTCGCCGTTGTAATCCCCAACCGAAGCGCCGATCGAAAAGTTGGCTGCGCCTTTAATGAGCGATAGATCGTACGATTTGCCGGCGGCCGTAAGCTCGTAGTCGCCGAAGTAGCCATTGAAATGAATCGCACCGCTGGCGTCGGCGGTGGCGGTTAGCTGCGTGTTCCATTGCGCTAACAGGTTTTGCCAGGCGGCGCCTGCCGCCGTGAGCTGCATGGCGGCCCAGTCGCTGGTGCTGCCGCGATAAAGGCCGCCATTCGGTGCGAACGACGGTGGCTCGTCGCTTTCCTGGAACGGATACCAATTGATGAATCCTTCGCTGTTTGGATTGCCGAACGTGAGCCGCAGCGATTCGTTCATGATCTTGGTCGCGTCGCTATCGGTCACGCTGCCGATGATGCCGAATTCGCTGAGCTGCTCGGGAATGCCCTCGACATTAAACGACTGCAATGACGACATGAATGTGGACGGGCTGTGTTCGGCTGCGGAGTTCAAGTAATACTCGAGCCCAATTCCGCCGATCACTTCGCCGGAGCCCGCCGATCGGATGGCCTCGATATTCTGCAGGAAGCCTTGTGTGGCCCAGCCCTGGCCATTGCGATCGCCGCTGAGACCGCTGTATTCATTGACGAACATCTTGGCGGTCGAGCCGGCATTTCTCGCGGCTTGGTTTGCCTCGGCGTAAATCGCGGCCACTCCAGCCGGGCCGTAGATATTCCAGTACGTATTCGGCCCGCCCTGCTGGCCGTTGTTGTAGCTCTCGTTGTAGAGGTCCATTTCGGCGTACTGGGTCGCTCGATCCGGGTTGTGGCCCGGCCCATCGCCGACGAAGTAGCCGATCCTGGAACTGATCGCATTGCGAAGATCGGTCTTGGCGCTCGCATTTCCGCCGCCGGCGCTCGCCAGCAGCGTGTTGACCCACGCCGGCTGCTGGCCGTCCCAGAGCATGTTGTGCAGACGCGCGGTCATGTTGTGAGCCTTGGCATACGCAAATAGCTGATCGGCCGACTCCATCGTTGGCTGTCCGCGTGTCGCTTCGGTGGAGTCCCAGATTTCGTCGCTGGCGACCAGCGTGTTGAAGTTCTGATTGACGATCGCCTGGAACGCCTGGCTGTTCGCATTCGTGCCCACGAGCGCCGTGTGCGTCGTGGCGTCGAGGCCGGCTCCCAGATGAAATCCAAGCTTCTTCATACTGACATTCACGGTCGCTCCAGGGGTGAAGCCGCCGATGCGGACAGTTCCGCGGCGATAGTTGGCAATGTACGTGTCGCTTGCTGCCAGGGCATTCGCATCGCTGTTCGTATTCGAGACCGTTGCCCCGGTCACGGTCAGCTTGTCAATCTGCAATTGCCGGGGCGTCGCCGCCACGTCGTTGTTGAACTCCGTGCGGACAAAAAATGTTCCCGCGGGCAGCGAGAACTTGTGACTGTAGCTGCCGACGCCCGGCGCCACGTCAAAGCCGGCTTTGGCGTCGGCGACAACGATATTCAAATTGGGATCGACTCCGCCGCTCGCTGTTCCGCGCGCCTGAACATTGATCGTCACATCGCCCGGTGCGGCCAGCGTGATGTAGGTGCCCAGGTATCCGTCACGATCGAGAATCACGCTCGTGCCCGTGGTGGTGCCGGTCGGCTGCAGCGCCAAACTGTCGGCATTGAGCTGGGTGGTCTGCGGCCATGCTGTTGATCCAACGACCAGCCACAAGCCGAGCGATAAGAGTACGGACTTCATATTCGCGCCTGCTTCGAGCATGTTCCGTAAGTCGCGTGGGCGTTTTCAATCGCCCGGAAAAAGAGTTGCAAATCGAGTGCCGCCACTTGGCTTTATAAGCAGTTTCAAAAACCCGAGAGAGCGAGGCTCCCGCCGAGCCAAATGCCGATACATCAGGGCTCAGCAGGAGCTTCGCTCTCCCGGTTGAGGCTTTTGAAACTGCTTCTAGTACTGTATCGTAGCAACTCCAAAGCCGGAATTCGCTGCTTGGGGCGAAATAGTCAACCCGGCATCAACGCCGGACCTAATACGATCGAAGCAGCGTAAAACGTCCCTCCCCAATCTGCAAGGCGCTCATCCGCCGCCGCAGTGTGACTGGCGACAAGTCACCTTTGGTAGGCAGTCCATCAAGCTCCGGATTCAACGTTTGATGGCACTTTGATAGGTGACATGAGTTTAGACACATCGCCGGCCGAAACATCGTGGGCAAAAGGACTTGCGGGGACGACTGCCGGCAAACGAAGGTTTATCACGCGTCCGTAGAAAAGAGGGCACGTTTGCCAAAAGGGTCTATCAGTTTTATTGTGGAAAAAATGGTCTTATACACATATTCTGTGTCTATAACAAATTAGGCCACACGACTTGCCGACAAATGATTTCATTCATCGTTCCAGCACACAATGAGGAGGCTTGGGTTGGCCGATGTGTTTGCGCGATTCGTGGCGCGATGGAGTTTGTCGGTGAGCCGTATGAGGTGGTTGTGGTAGATGATGCTTCCACAGATGCCACCGGGTTGGTCGCCCGGGAACAAGGCGCACAAGTTATACGGGTAGAGCACCGGCAAATTTCTGCCACCCGGAATGCCGGGGCGCGGCAGTCGCGCGGTGAGATTTTATTCTTTGTGGATGCCGATACATTGGTAAGCGCTCCGGTTATTCAATCAGCGTTGCGCAGTATCCGTGAGGGCGCGGTTGGCGGGGGCTCAATCCCTCGGTTCGAAGGATGGCTGCCACTTTGGTTCAGATTGATATACCCGTTCGTGGTAGCCATGGTGCGCTTGCTGCGCTTTTTGCCGAGCGGAGCCTGTATGTTTTGCACTGGCAGCGTCTTCAAGGCAGCGGGCGGTTTCAACGAGAATTATTACGCGGAAGAGGATGCGTTGTTTGTTGCCACCCTCAAGCGGCAGGGTCGTTTTGTCGTTTTAGCCGAGCAAGTGATCACTTCAGGACGCAAGCTCCGTGCGCACTCTTTCCTAAGCCTTGCCCGACTTTCCACGCGTTTGATTCTTGGCGGTTCGAGTGGTCTTCGCAACCGTAGAGGTTTGGACTATTGGTATGCTCCTGCGCGAGAGAAAACAAAATAATTATGACCGTTTGGTCTAACCATGCGCTGCAGCGAACCCGGCCATCGCGTCGGCGTTGCAATCCACGCGTCCCGTGGGCCCGGGCCTCCATCCCGGTTTTCCGAGTTCAATGTCCTTGCAGGCTGCCCCAGGAAGCTTAGCCGAACGTTACGGCTTGAGATTTGACGAGAGCCCCAGCTATTCACTCGTTTCATGATTTCGCGTCACGAATCGACCGATTTGTGGCGGACACTGATGTTTTTGGAGGCCGGGAGGTCGAAGCACTGCTATCGACTCGCCAATTTCGCACGCAATCTGGCATTTCTCGTTCGCGATGACAATATTGGGATCAATTCTGTCGCCTGGATGCGGGCAACTCGCTGGTGCCGGCGGCACCTCCCGACGTAATCCGATGTAACCGTTGATGAAGACCTTACCTACCAACGAACGATTCGGAAGGCATTTCTTCAATTCTAAGATGGCGTGCAGCCTGCTTAGCGGATGGCTGGCCCTATTCGCGGCTCCGACATCGAAAGCACAGTCGCTGCTCTATCATTTTTCCGGAGTGGTATCCCAGATTGAAAGCGACGATGCGGGTTTTGTCGCGGCCAGTGGCTTGCAACTCGGCAGCCCGGTTGAATATCGATTCTTGGTGAATTTTCAGAGCCCCGGCACAATCACCCACTATGACGGAAGCATCGAAGCGCTAGAGGATCTTCCTCATCCTGGCGACAGCGGTAATACGTCCATTCATTACTTTTACGACGACTTCTTGGGCGGCAACTTTCTTCACGATGACGCTGCGGAACAGCTTCGTCCGGCGAATGGCTGGCTAGAGAGCAACTATGGATCGTTGCTCCAAGGAGACCTTCTTCGCTAACCGGCTCGCTTGTTGGTGGTGGCGTAAATCACTACGTGTCTGTTTATCAGCAAAGCGCCTCGGCAGGTATCGTCTTCCTTCCTCCGTTGCCGTGGGGGTAATTCTTGGGCGATTCGTCGGTCCAGGCATGGCAACTGGGCGCGCACATGCTCGCGGTTAGTTTGGCTTCGAACGTCGACACGCAAGGTTCCTTATTCCGAGCCGAAGTCACGCTCGATGGGATAACAGCCGTTCCTGAGCCAAGTGCCATCGTCCTGTTACTCAGCGGCGCGTTGCTCGTTCCGGTCTGCCGCCGGCAACAATCCATGGTTTAGCTCATCCTCGCGACGCTCGCCGCAATCGAATTAGCGCACCCGTCATCCTCGGGCTTCCCATCAAACGACCCTTTTAGAAACTCAAATCTCCGTTCGAGTAAGGTCGCGCTAAAAACGGCCTCCGCATTTGCGTTCTAACGCAATCCAACGAGTCCGCTCAAATCGGAACACCTGCACCAAACCGATCCCGTAAATCACCTCGCACCCATCGGCGACTATCGGAGACCGCATCCGTCCGGGCCACTATGTCGGCCTAAGTCCCCACTCGCCAATCCGCCGACATTGTGTTACATAAAGGACGTTATGAATCTTAAAAAGCCGCCCGGGAAATGGAACCGAGCGGCTTTTCTAGTTCCGGAGCAATCCACGTATCGGACGTTTCAGGCGTCCGGCGGCGAACAGTCATTTTCTTGTTCACTGCCGTGCATAAAGAAAGTTGACTTCCCAGTAGCCGTGGTGGAGGTTGAAGTCGTCGCGGAGGGTGCCGTCGGGACGGACTTGTTTGCCGCGAATGTTGGTCGCGAGTTGGGGATCGAGATGCCAGCCGGCCTTGCTGGAGGTGGCGGCGCGGAGATTGTGGAAGGCGGAGCTGGTGTCTCCCTCGTGTACGACCTCATGCGCAGCGTAGACGGCGAGAACGCCAACCGGATGGTGCCACGCGAGGCACTGCATCACGTTATTACTTCGCGGCTGTGTATCGGCGTCGCTCCGCAGCCCCGTTCACGGGTCTTGGCTCGGATACTAGCGCCGGCGGTCAAGCCGCTCTTGCTCCTTGTTCTGCGCCGCTACGTATTTCGCCGGCCGCCATCGCAATCTCCAATCCGCAATCCGAAATTCCGTCCGTCAATCCCCAAGTCTTGGCCGCGCGCACATTTCGTGTCCGAAGTCCAGACGTGCGTTTGGCTAACAGCCAAAAGCTAACCGCTAAGAGCTTTTCTTGTAGAAATTGAGCCACCGCTTCTGCTAGGGTGATTCTCGCAACGTTTGGTCGCGGTAGTCGCTGTGGAAACGTTGGTTCGAGATCGAGCCGAGTTGGCCAAATGTAATCAGCCCGCAGGTCCACGCCTAACCCCCGGCCCCTCCTGCGCAATTCGTATGCAAATCATCAATCAACAATCTTCGATCATCAATTCTTGCATCCTGTCCTTCGTGTCTTCGTGGTGAAAAACGCGGTGGTGAAATGCCTTCCTTCCATCCTGTCGATCCATCCAATTCTGTCATCCTCTCAAAAGAGGGAGAGCAAACTGTAAGGGCGCTAGACGGAAAAACTTGTCCCCTTCCGGAAAAAGCTGTCCCCTTCGAGAGAATCCCGATGCTCTTGCAGATTCGGTGTTGTCCCCTTCGCAAAACCCCGACGATTCTCAAAGCCCGCGGGCCGTGGCGCGGCTCCGCCGGAATCGGTCCAGAGGTTGGAGGGGGCGTGTTGCGCCGTGGCGTGAGTTGCTGCAGCTAAATTACCCAGCTTGTGGATTAGGTGGAGAGATACCTCGGATGACTGCGACGAAATTGCGTGCCCGCCGGCGGCGGCGATTGATGTTTGAAGCTTTGGAGAGCCGCTGGGTTCTCAGCGCGAGCATGCCCACTGCCAGCACTGGCTCACTCGACCAAGTGGTAACCCCAAATCTGGACGTCATCAATCCGCTCGCTACCTTGTCGACACCATCCGGTTTGACGCCGGCGCAGGCGAAGGCGGCCTACGGATTTAGCAGTGTCAAGTTTGGCAGTGTCACGGGCAACGGGGCAGGCGAGACCATCGCCATCGTCGACGCCTACAACGATCCGAATATCAAGACTGATCTGGCGAAGTTCGACGCGACGTTTGGACTCGCGGCCCCGCCAAGCCTGAAGATTGTCAACCAAAGCGGCGGCACAGCCTTGCCACAGAATGACCGCGGCTGGGCCGGCGAGATCGCGCTTGACGTTGAATGGGCCCACGCCATCGCCCCAGCCGCCAACATCCTCTTGGTCGAGGCCAGCTCGGCAACGACGTCGGCGCTAGACGCGGCACTCGACTACGCCCGCAATGCGGCAGGCGTCGTGGCGGTTTCCAATAGTTGGGGCGGCAGCGAATACAGCACAGAAAAGTCGCAGGACGTGCATTTCACGACGCCGGCCGGACACATCGGTGTCACGTTTACCGTGGCAGCCGGGGACAATGGCGCAGGGGCCGAGTATCCGTCTTCGTCACCGGATGTGCTGAGTGTCGGCGGCTCAACGTTGCTGCTCAATTCGTCCGGCACGTATTCCAGTGAGAGCGTCTGGTCGGGCGGAGGCGGTGGCGCGAGCCGCTATGAAGGCCTGCCCAGTTATCAAAGCTCGCTGGGAGTCGCAATGCGCGGGGCGCCCGACGTGTCGTACGATGCCAATCCGTATACGGGGTTCGCAGTCTACGATAGTTACGGCGGCTCGGGCTGGGCCCAATATGGCGGCACGAGTGCCGGAGCGCCGCAATGGGCCGCGCTCGTGGCGATTGCAGATCAAGGCCGCGCACTGGCCGGAAAGGAGTCGCTCGCCAATGCGCAGGATGCACTCTACAGCCTGTCGCGCAGCGACTTCCACGATATCGCCTCCGGCAGCAACGGCTACCGCGCGACCACCGGCTACGATTTGGCCTCGGGCCTCGGCTCGCCAATTGCCAATCTCGTGATCCGCGACCTCGTGGCCTACAACAGCTCGACGAATTTCAGCATCGCGGCGGCGACGACCACAATCTCGCGGACGCGTTTCTTCTTTACCTTTCGCGGCTTTGATGAGGCAGCCGGCGAAGGCACGGCTCTAGCGGCCGACACACAATCGGCGGCAAGCGCGTCAGTAGTCGCGTCCGCCACCGACACTAGGTCGTTTCAATCCGCGTTGTCGCTAATCAGTGGCAGCGTCTCGCCCACGACCGTAAACGCAAACGCCGTGGAATCGGCGCTGTCGAGCCACGGCCGGCATTCCGCTCTGGCCGATAATTCGGCCGAGACTGCGGACGCTAGCTCGGCCGCTATCGATGAGTTCTTCGCGGCCTTGGATGGCGCGTCGCCAGCCCTGCTTGTATCTTAACGCCAAGACGACCTTCAGCAAGGAACGACAGCTAGCCGATAATCACTCGCGGTCGTTTCTTCGAGTCAGGCTCCGCCCGCTGGATCAGGTTCCGCACCAACCAGGGCACATTCCCTTCGCCGAACAGCAAAAAGCCCAGGTTCGCGGCAAGCGGATTTTCGTCCGACCAGCCAAAATGAATTTCCGGTGGTTTGCCGGCCTTCGAGAGCTCGAGCGCCACGGCCGCGAGCGCGTGCGCAATCGAGACGCACCGCAGCAGCCGCAGGATAAACCGGCCGTCCTCTTCGATGACTTCGATCAACGGCAAATGTTCGAATTCGCTCGTGTCGCCCAGCACCGCTTCGACAAACACAATCGGCACGTCGGGGTCGATCCGATGAACGCGGCGAATTCTTTCGTCCTTTTCGGCCATCGTGTGATGGCCCGGCCGATGAGGGACCAAGACCGGGAACTCCAGGTGTCGCATGGCGTCCCACAAAAATCGCGAATGCTCGTCGATGAACTCAAATTTGTCGAACCGCAATTCCGTGCTGCGACGCAACCGTGAAATGATCGAGATCAATAACACCGCCAAGATAAACGCGGCAGCGATCTGCATGCCGGTCGGTTTTTCATAGATCACGGCCGCGGTCGTATAAAAGAAGATGCCGGCAACCACCGCATAGTTCCACGGAAAGCGGGTCGCCCAGTCGCCGGAGCGGCGGCGCCATTGATCAATGACCGTCGCCACGCAGGCGCTGGTCATCAATACCAACACGCCAGTCGCATACGCGCCGCCTTGTGCGACGACGCTCGCGCCAAACAGCGACGTGACGAATAGATTCACGCCCGTAAAGACCAGCACCAGTGGCCGCGTCGCCTCAGCCCATTTCGGCGCCATGCCGTACCGGGGCGGGTAACGCGGCACGAGATTCAGCAGCCCGGACATTGCACTTGCGCCCGCAAACCAGAGAATCGCCACGGTGCTCAGATCGTAGACCGTGCCGAGCGCTTCGCCAAACAGCGGATTGATCACGTCAGATGTTTGGCCGTGGGCGATATAGGCCAGCGCGCGATTCTCCGCCTCGCCGTCTGTGCGTAGCGCCACCGGATCGATCAGCGTCGTGGTCACGATCGAAGAACCCAACAGCAGCACGGACATTATGACCGCCGCCGTGATCAGCAGCTTGCGCGTGTTGCGGATGCGACCTGCCGGCTGCTCGCGGTCGTCATCCGTCGAGCCTTTGACGAGCGGCATCACTGCCACCCCAGTCTCAAAGCCGCTAAGTCCGAGCGCCAGCTTCGGGAAGAATAAGAAACAGACGGCGACGACCGACGCCAACGAGTGTCCGCTGACTGGTGAATAGCTCATGTGCCAATCGCCGCTGGCCACCGCGTAGTACCAATTCTGCAACTTTTCCGGATGCATCAGGAGGTACCAGACACCGCTGCCGATGACGAAAACGTTGAGAGCAAGATATATCGTTACCAGAGTGACGGCGATCAGGATCACTTCCTTGAAGCCGCGCATGAACATGCTGCCCAAAAGAATGAGCAGAAACACCGTGACCGCCATCTGATTCTGCAACCAGGACGGCGCGTGCTGCCAATAGGGATTGTGGATCAGATGTTCGGCGGCGTCGGCCGCGGAGAGCGTCTGCGTGATGATGAAGTCAGTGGCCGCAAAACCCAACAGCACCAACACCAGGAACTTGGCCGGCCAGCCGCGCAACAGCCGCTCGAGCATCGCAATCGAGCCTTGGCCGTGCGGCGATTCGCGCGCGACATAGCAGTAGATTGGCAGCGCGCAACCGAGCGTCATCGCCACGAGTACGATCGTTGCGAGCGGTGCCAGCATGCCCATCGCGTCAAACGCGATCGACGGCTGATAACCGAGCGTGCTAAAATAATCCACGCCGGTGAGACACATCACCCACAGCCAGAAGCTCTGGTGTTCGTGACTATGAGTTTGATTCACAGATCGCCGCGCTCCTCCGCCTGACGACGCTTCAGTCTACCAGAACGGCGACTTGCGGCAATCAAATCGATCGATGCCAGGCAGAATAAACGCGGCCGGACAGATCGAGGCTCGCCTTATTTCGCTTTGGCTTTGCTTTGGGCGACGTTGGCTTGCTGCCGATGCCGCTTGGCGTGGTGTAGGAGCGTTTTCTTGCCCGTTGCGCTTTTGCGGGTCGTGGCCAGACGCTCGTATTTGTCGGCCAAGGCCGTCTTCACACGAGCCAGGTTTTCCAGGTCAGCTTTCTTGGTCATCGACAAAACTCCTTAAGTGATCATCGGGAAACTTCGATGACGCAAAATCAGATACCACACCAGCCGAATCGGCCGCGCCAGGCAAGACATCGTCATCCTCGTACGTGATTATCCACGGCGGACCCGACATTCGCCAGTCCGCGATTTTCCAGTCAGTGCGACTCCTCCGGCCGCGGCCCAGACCGAGATTTGCCGACGAATGGCACAAAAGCGGGCTAAACTAAAAGGTCCAGAGGGCGTATACTAGGTTTGAATAGCTATGAGCCAGTTGCGATCCAAGTTGCGATGGTTTGTCATTCCGGCCTTGGTGCTCGGTTTGGGCGCAACCGGCGTTTCCAATTGTTGGCAATTTGCGGCCGGATGCGGGAGCCCGATTTCAACGTCGCACAAGGTGCGAACGTGTTGCTGCTGTAAAGCGGGCTGCCACGGCCAGTGCGGCATGGCTTGCTGTCAGAAGCGTGCCCCAAACCAGGATCAGCTTCCCGTCGAGCCGAAGTCGCACAACGATTCTGGCGCATCGCTCGGGCTGGTGACGAACGTTGCCGCGGGCATTGATTTCGCCTCCGCTGGGGCAATGCAGTACGGTATCCTCGCGGATGTGGCACCGGCTGCGGCGTGTCCGTCTCTACTTGCGTTGAACGTCCGGTTCAACGTCTAATCTGCGCTCGGCGCCACCGCTGCGCGCCCATCTTCGCTGCGAACGGCATCTTTGTGCGCTTGTGTGCTGTCGTTTAATGTGGATTTCTTTGCATAGAAGATTGACCGCCGATTTCAAGGATGATCACGGATAAATATGCCGGCCCAAATCGTGAACTTGGTTTTGCATCACAGCGTCCGTGTTATCGGTGCAATCGGTGGTGAAATTTTTTGTCACATGCAATGGTGAAGATTTTGGAAAGGAGCTTGATCATGTTTAGGTTCAGTACATTGTGTTTCGCCGCGGTGCTGGTTGCCGTTGGCGGCTTCGCGCTGGTTGGTTGTTCGTCGAAGCCGGCCGCGGCGCCCGCGGCTGATGATAGGGCGGCGAAAGAGACCTCGTCGGCCAGCGTACCCGAGGGCTTCGAAAAGCTGTCCGACGCCGACCGCGCTGCTGCGCTGGCACAGAAAACCTGCCCCGTCTCCGGTGAGAAGCTTGGCGGGATGGGGACGCCATTCAAGGTCTCGGTGAAGGGCCGCGACGTATTTCTCTGTTGCCCTAGCTGCAAAGACGATCTGCTCAAGGACCCGGACAAGTACTTGGCGAAATTGGACGCGAAGTAGACGGTCGCGGGAACTGACTGACGCGACCCGCTCCATCGGTAAAGGCAACCCGTATGGCAACTATCAATCTAAATCCCGATAGCACGAAGCAACGGCCAACGGACTTGCCAGCCGGGGACGATGCTGAGCCCGCGCGCCGCACCAGCGCCTGGGACATGTTCTGGTTCGCCGTGAAAGCGATCGAAATCCGCCTGCGGTTCATCGCAATTTTGGTCGGCATCGGACTGGTGATTGGCTACTGGGACGCAGTCCGCAACTACTGGGATAAGTGGACCCGGCCCTCGGCCGAGAGCGTCGCGACCGCTTTGGTCGGCGGCGACGAGTTTTACTGCCCGATGCATCCGAATGTGACGCGAGATCGGCTCGACCCAGACGGCGCTATTCCCAAATGCCCGATCTGTGGGATGCCGCTCTCTAAACGCAAGAAGGGTGGGCAAGCGCCCCTCGCGGAAGGCGTTGTGAGCCGGGTGCAACTCTCGCCCTATCGAGTGCAACTCGCCGGCGTCGAGACGGCGGACATCACCCACCGGCCGCTGACAGAGGACGTTCGCGCGCCGGGATACGTGGCAGTGGACGAAACGAAGCTGTCGCGGATCGTGGTCCGAGCCGCCGGCTATGTAGAGAAACTGTATGTCAACACGTCGTTTGCCGAGGTCAGCGAAGGGGAACCGCTTGCCGAAATCTATAGCCCGGAGTTGTTCACCGCCGCCCAGGAGCTGTTGATTGCCCAGCGCGATCAACCTGCCCAGTTCATCGCCGCGACTCGCAAGCGGTTGGAGTTGCTGGGCGTTGCGCCGCAAGAAATTGACCAGATTCTCAAGACCGGCGACGCCAGCACGCGACTGGTCATCCGCTCAACTCACAGCGGCCACGTGTTTCAGAAGCAGGTCGTCGAAGGGGATCGAGTCGAGCCGGGCCAGGTGCTATTCGAGCTGGCTGACCTGTCAACAGTCTGGGTCGAAGGCGAGCTTTATGAACAAGAGGCGGCCGCATTGCACGAAGATCAACCGGTCGAGGTAACGGTCGACGCCCATCCGGGTCGCATCTTTGCGGGTCGCATCGCGCTCGTCCATCCGCACGTGGAAACGGCGACGCGGACTCTGCGCGTGCGTTGCGAAATCGCCAACCCAGAGCATGCACTTCGCCCCGGCATGTTTGCCACCCTGAAGTTCAGCACACCTATCGAGCAACTCGAGCCGTTCCGCTCGGAATTGCTGGCCGAGCGCTCGGCGAGCGGTTGGGCGCGAGAGTTGGCGGCCAAGTATTCGACCGGCGAATCGGCCGGAGCTGGTACGGCAGTTGACACCCCGCAACGTGAGTTGTCTCAGGAAGACATGGACTCGCTCGTCGCATCACAACAGATCTGCCCCGTCACGGGCCAAAAGCTGGGCTCGATGGGCACTCCCGTGCACGTCACGCACGCCAATCAGCTCGTGCTCTTCTGCTGCAAGGCGTGTCCGGGAAAGTTCAATGCGCGGCCGGACTATTATCTCGCGCGGATGCGCAAAGTGACGGACGACGGCGTGCTCGCGGTACCGGAGCAGGCGGTGATCGATACCGGCACCGAAAAAGTTGTGTACGTGGAGCGCGAGCCGGGCGTGTTCGAGGGAGTTGCCGTCAAGCTCGGCCCACGGTCGGGAAATTATTACTCCGTGATCGAGGGTCTGTGGGCTGGCGATCGTGTGGCGGCTGCCGGGGCGTTCCTGGTCGATGCGGAAACGCGGCTCAACCCCGCGGCGTCGGCCGAGTTCTTCGGTGCCAGCGGTGGACCGACGAAGGACGGCGGGTCGACGGCGACCGAGCCGGCCTCGAAATAGATTACTACTACCTTTGCCCAAATGGAGAACTGAAAGATGAACCTAAGATCGCAACATTTTGGACTAGCACTCGTATTTGCAGCGACCGCCCTGTCGTTGCCGGTCTTGGCAGACGACAAGACGGCCCACGAGGACCAGCTGATGATTGCCGCGCAGAAGATCTGCCCTGTGAGCGGCGAAGTGCTCGGCGGGATGGGCCCGCCGGTCAAGACGAAGATCGGCGATCAAACTGTCTTTCTCTGCTGCAAAGCCTGCGTCGGCAAGCAAGGCTCCAAGGAGAACTGGCAGAAAATGACGGCCAATCTGATCGAGGCCCAGGCCACATGCGCAGTGCTCGGCAAACCGCTGCCGAAAGACGCCGCGTCGGTGGTCGTCAACAATCGTCAGATTTTTGTCTGTTGCAAACAGTGCTTGGCGAAGATTCAAGCCGACCCGGCCAAATACATTGCCCTGGTCGATACGCAGATCGAGAAGAATCTTAAGGATCAGCCGGAGAAGAAGTTGTAGCTGCCAGAGAGGGTGGCTGGGGACGAGTGCTGAGTATCGACTACCGAGTACCAGCAACTGACGACTGACCACTGACGATTCCTGACATGATCGAAAAAATCATCGAGTATTCGGTCCGCAATCCGCTTTTGGTGATCGTCGCTGCGCTGGCCGTGGCAGGGATCGGTGTCTATTCGGTCATTAACACGCCGATCGACGCGATCCCCGACCTTTCCGAAAACCAGGTGATCGTGTTCGCCGACTGGCCGGGCCGCAGCCCCAAGGAAGTCGAAGACCAGGTGACCTATCCGCTTTCGGTCAACCTGCAAGGGCTGCGGGCGTCAAAGCGATCCGTGCCACCAGCGAATTCGGCTTTTCGATGATCAACATCATCTTCGAGGACAAAATTGATTTCTATTTTGCCCGGCAGCGTGTGCTTGAGCGGCTCTCGATCGCATCGACGTTTTTGCCGAGCGGTGTCGCGCCCTATCTCGCCCCCGACGCTACCGCCCTCGGACAGATTTTCTGGTACACCGTCGAAGGGGGCGGCCACGATCTGGGCCGGTTGCGAGCGATCCAAGATTGGTTCGTCCGCTACCAGCTCTATAGCGTCGCAGGAGTGGCGGAGGTCGCCTCGGTCGGCGGTTTTCCGATCGAGTATCAGGTCGACATCGATCCGAACAAGCTCCGGGCGTACGGCGTCACACTCGGCGAGGTCTACTCTGCCGTCGAGCGATCCAACTCGTCCGTCGGCGGCCGCATCGTCCAAAAAGCCAACTCAGAATACCTGGTCCGCAGCACCGGTTGGATTTCGTCACTCGACGATGTGCGGAAGATAGTCATCAAATCGCTAGGCGGGACGCCAATTTACGTCAGCAACGTCGCGACCGTGCAATTCGGCTCGACGATGCGGCGGGCCAGCCTTGAGAAGAACGGCAACGAAGCGGTCGGCGGCGTGGTCCTCATGCGCTACGGCGAGAATCCGCTCGAAGTCACGGAACGGATCAAGGCCAAGATCCAGCAATTGCAGGCCGGTCTGCCTGATGGTGTGCGGATCGTGCCATTTTACGATCGCACGGCACTCATCGAGCGGGCGATCCACACCGTGACCGGCACGCTTCGCGAAGAGATGATCGTGGCGAGTCTCGCGATTTTGCTCGTGCTTTGGCACTTTCGCAGCGCGGTCGTCGTCTGCATCACGTTGCCGCTCGCCGTCTTGATCGCCTTCATCATGATGCGGCTGTTCAACATCCCGTCGAACATCATGTCGATGTCTGGGATCGCGATCTCGATCGGCGTCTTGGTCGATTCGTCGATCGTGATGGTAGAAAACGCGACCCACCATCTGCATGAACACTTCGGCGACAAGAAAGTGACCGGCGACACGCGCGAACTCGTGCTGCCGGCGATGCGGACCGTGGGCAGGCCAATCTTTTTTGCCGTGATCATCATGGTTATCAGCTTCCTGCCGATCTTCGCACTATCCGGCATGGAAGGTCGCATGTTCCATCCCCTCGCCTGGACCAAGACGTTTGCGATGGTCGGCGTCGCCATTCTAGCAATCACGCTCGTGCCAGCGCTGATTCCGATCTTGATTCGCGGCCGAATCCGAGGCGAGGAAGAAAGCTGGATCGTTCGCAGCGTGATCGAGATCTACAAGCCCGTGCTGACGTTTCTGTTGAATCACCCATGGCCGATCGTGCTGCTTACCGGCATTATCTTCGTCGTAGGGGCCGCGCCGGTCGGCATTCCAATTCTTTTACGTGGTGTTGTCCTCGCGTCACTCATTACGACGACCTGGTTTGCGACACGAGAAGAGGAGGCCTTTCGCCGTTACTGGGGCGTTACTGCCGGAGTCTGGCTCCTGGTCTTAGCGCCTTTCGCGTGTCGCGCACTCATCGGTGCAATTGATCAACATTTTGGTACTTCATGGTGGGAGGATTCCCACAATTTGTTCACTTGGCTCATAGGCAAATGGCTATATTGGCCCCTCTTTTACATGACCTCGATCGGCATCTTTCTGGTGCCAATGCTGCTGATCGTCGGACTTCTGGCATACCTGCGATTGCTCGGTCGGGCGACGATGCTCGTGAGTCTAGTTTTCGTGGCGCTGCTTGCCGACACATATATGAGCCGCCTCGGCTCCGAATTCATGCCCCCCTTAAACGAAGGCACCATCCTCGACATGCCCGTGACTATTCCGCGGGCCTCGATTACCGAGGTGGCCGACGACCTCAAAGCCCGCGACTCGTTGCTCCGCTCGTTTCCCGAAGTCTCGCTGGTGGTTGGCAAGGCGGGCCGGGCCGAAACACCGACCGATCCAGCTCCACCCGACATGGTTGAGACCGTCGTGAATCTCCGTACGCGCGAGCACTGGCCCAAACGCGAATTGCGGTTCGACGACGCCAAACGTCAGACGGAAGCGGTGCTCGCCGGCCTCATCGCCGGTCACTGGATCAAGGAGCCAGCGGCGGAACAGCGGACCGATCTGGTGAGCGACGCCACAATGTTTGCGCTCGAGGCATTCGATAAGACGACGCGCGACATGTCAAATCACGACTACGCCCAATTCGAAAACGATCTCGCGCCGCAATTGGCGGCGTTTTCGGTCAAAGAAACGGTGCGAATACTCGACTCGCAAGGCAAGCTAATTCGCCAGTCAATGGACGAAGAACTGACGGCGATCGTCGAAGCGCTGCCCAAGAACGTGGGAGCCCATTTGGTCGAGTCCCCTGATCTGGCCACGATCACAAATCTTGCTCAGCAAATCGCGGCTCAGCTTGGCGAGCGCGGGCTGGTCCACGCCGGCCCCGATTTGTTGCTACTCAGTCCGGGAGCGATTCAAGAAACGTTGCGCAACGTGGGCGAAGTGCTGGGAATCGAGCGGCCGACGTTTTTCTCGAAGCTGCTCTCCACGATCGAGCGCGAGCGCGACGAGCGCTGGACGGCCCATGTGAACCAGTTCAACTGGCAGCTCTTTGACCACGCCGTGCCGCTCTATACCGAGCAGGCGGCCGATGGGCTGCGAACTAAGGCCGACTCGCTCGGCCTTTGGAAGGGACCCGCGGAGGATGATGCCTGGCGGGCCGCGCTCGCGGAAGCGTCTGCGCCATTTGCCAAACGGCTTTTCCTGTGGCAAAAGGACAGGGCAGGCTTGCAGAAGGAAATGGACACGGTCTGCCAGGTGCCCGGTTGGGGCAACATCTGGACGCAGCCGATCATTAACCGCGTCGATATGCTGGCGACCGGCGTTCGCACGATGATCGGCGTCAAGGTCTATGGCGACGACCTGACCAAGATTCAAAAAGTCTCCGACCAAATTGCCGGCGTGCTGCGTACCGTGCCCGGCGCGGCCGACGTGTTCCCCGACCAAAGCATCGGTGAGGCCTACCTAGAGATCAATATCGATCGGGATCGGGCCGCGCGGTTCGGAGTGAACGTCGGCGACATTCAGGACGTGATTGAAACGGCGCTCGGCGGCAAAATGATCACGATGACCGTCGAGGGCCGCGAGCGTTTTCCGGTCCGCATTCGCTACGCCCGCGCATTCCGTGAGGACGAAGAATCGGTGAAAAACTTGCTCGTGAGCACGACGTCGACCATGGGGTCGTCGAGCGCGATGGCCGGGGCAGGAAGCGGCCAATCCGCGGCGCAGCAAACGCTCGGCACCATGTCCTCGGCAGCGAGCGCGGCCAGCGGTGGCGGCGATGTCAATCTAGATCCGTTCGCCGGCGGCATGACGCAGATACCGCTCTCGCAAATTGCCGATGTTCACATCGTCCAGGGGCCGTCGATGATCAAGAGTGAGAACGGACTCCTCAGGAGCTACGTGCAACTCAACGTCCGCGACCGCGACATCGTTGGCTTCGTCGACGAGGCGCAGCGGGTCGTGGCTGAGAAGATCAAGTTGCCCGCCGGCATGTATCTCGAATGGAGTGGTCAGTTCGAGCACCAGGTCCGCTCCAAGCGCACGATCATGGTCATCTTTCCGCTGGTCGTGCTCACGATCTTTGTGTTGCTCTACATGACGTACAACGATCTTTGGGACGCGCTACTGATGATGCTCGCCGTGCCGGGCGCGCTCGCCGGTGGCGTATTGTTTCAGGTGCTGTTCGGCTTTAATTTCAGCGTGGCGGTGTGGGTCGGATTCATTGCCAGCTTCGGCATGGCCACGCAGACCGGCGTCGTGATGCTGGTCTATTTGCGCGATGCGCTTGACCGGCACGGCGGCCTGGAAAACATTCCCTCGCTGGCGTCGCTCAAGCACATCATCATGGAGGGGGCCGTCCATCGGCTGCGGCCCAAGCTGCTCACCGAAGGGACGATCATCATCGGGCTGGCCCCAATGCTCTGGGCCACGGGCACCGGCGCGGAGATCATGCGACCGATGGCCGCGCCGGTCCTCGGCGGCATCTTGGTCGCCGACGAAGTGATCGACCTCCTGCTGCCGGTCCTCTTCTACCACGTTCGCGCGTGGCGCTGGCGGAAGCTGCGCGGCGACGCGGACAATCAATTGGCCTCAAAGACGCAAAGAACATCCGGCGTGCGAGAAACGTCTTTGACAGGGTTGACCGGATAGAAAAGCCTGATTGGCGGAGCCGATCGAAGACCGCCCGGCGTGCGCAAGCGCGATCGCAGCCTCGCCCCCGCGGCTACTCGTATCGTAGCGCGTCAATCGGGTCCAAACGCGACGCTTTCCATGCGGGATAGAAGCCGAAGCCGACGCCAATCGTTGCGGAAACCAAGAACGCGCCCACAATGGCCAAGTAGGACGGAGTTATCGGCCAACGCAGGAAGTACCACACGAGTGTCGCGGTCGCACGGCCGAGCAAGATGCCGACGGCGCCCCCCATCAAGCAGAGCACAACCGCTTCGATCAAAAACTGGCGCAGAATCTGGTGACCGCGAGCACCGACCGCCATCCGCAGGCCGATCTCTTTCGTCCGCTCTGTGACAGAAACGAGCATGATATTCATAATGCCCACGCCGCCCACGACGAGCGAGATCATGGCCACGATGAGCAACAATCCGCCCATCATACGCGACGTCGATCCGAGCGCGTTTAGGATTTCGCTCATGTCGCGGAGATTGAAATCATCGGACTGATCGGCGCGAATGTGGTGCCGTTCGTGCAGCAAACTCGTGATCTCATTGATCGCAGTTGGAATCGTTTCAGCGGTGCCCGCCTTGGCGAGGATTTGGTCCACGTTGATGAACATCACGCGCTGGGGGCTGTTCGTCGTCTGCGTGCTCGATTGTTGCGGATAAAGCGCCGTTGTGCCGGGAGTGCCGGGATAGAGATCGTTGAGAGTTTTGGTCGTCGTGGAGATTGATGCGCCCGCAGCCGCTGAGCTCGCCGTTGTGCCACCGCTGGAGCCGCCAGTGTTGTTACCGGAAACCCGGAATTTGATCGTGGTCCACGGCGCCAGTACGATGTCGTCTTGGTCCATCCCCATCATGTTGGCGCCTTTCTTGCTCAAGACGCCGACAACCCGCAGCGCGACGTTTTGCACCCGGATGTCTTTGCCGATCGGCGATTCGCCCTCGTCAAACAGTTCCCGAGCGATCGTCGTCCCGATCACGCAATCTTTGACGTTGCCGCGCACGTCTTGATCCGTGAACATGTCGCCTGATTCCATGCTGTTCCAGTCGCGAACGACCAGGTAGTCGGGCGTCGTCCCCAAGATGGTCATCGGTGTCCAATTCTTGTTGTTGCGAACGACCTGCCCGCGGATCTGGATCATCGGCGCCACGGCCGACACGTTCTCGCACTGCTTGGCGATTTCGTCGCAATCGCCGGGAGTGAGCGTCTTTTGGCTACCGACGCCCCAACTGACGCCGCCACTGGCAGCCGCGCCCGATTGCACGATCAGATTGTTGGCCCCCATCGTCGCCATCGTTTGCATCAGCGCGGTCTTCGAGCCCTGGCCGATCTCGACCATCGCGATCACGGCGCCCACGCCGATGATGATGCCAATCGTCGTCAGCGCGGAGCGCATCTTATTGCGGCGCAATGCGTTGGCTGCCGTGCGCACAGTCGGCGGAAACAGCGCAGCCACAAAACTACTCACCACGCGCCTCGGCCGCGCTCGGTGCTGCGGAGGCGCAGGGCGGACTGTTGTCGCCTCGAAATTAGCCGACGCGTCGGGCGAGGCCTCGGCCGCCGGCCACAGTGCCGGGTCGTCCGTCAGCAACGCGGTTTGTACGCCCGCCCCGACGAGCTGACGGCTCGCCACAGCGGCCCCAGCCACTTTCGCCGGGGAAACATGTCCGTTGCCATAGCCGTTGCCGTTGGAGTGACCGTTGCCATTCCCAATACCGCCGTTGCCGTTGCTATTGCCGCTTCCGTGGGCGATGTGGGCGCGGCCCGAGCCAGCGCCGTCCGTTTTGGTGTCGCTATCGATTACGCCATCGACAATATGGATCACGCGATCGGCGTAGGACGCGACGTCCTGATCGTGGGTCACCAGTAGCACGGTGATACCCGTCGCGTTGAGCTCCCGAAACATTTGCAGAATCTCGACGCTGGTATGCGAATCGAGATTTCCGGTCGGCTCGTCCGCTAACAAGAGCGCCGGCCGATTAATCAAAGAGCGGGCGATAGCCACGCGTTGTTGCTGACCGCCGGACATCTGCGACGACAAATGATCGAGTCGGTGACCGAGCCCCACGCGTGTTAGCAATTCGCTCGCTCGCTCTGCCGCCTTGGCGGGCGATACCGCGGTGAGGCCATAGTCCAGCGGCATCGACACATTATTCACCGCGGAAGTGCGTCCTAGTAGATTGAAGCTCTGAAAGACGAAGCCCAGCTTTTGGGTCCGCACCAGGGCCCGCTCGTTCGAGGAAAGCTGCCCCACTTCATTTCCGTCCAACCAATATTGGCCGGAGCTGGGGCGATCCAAGCAGCCCAGAATGTTCATCAGCGTGCTCTTGCCCGATCCCGATGCGCCCATCAGAGCGACCAACTCGCCCTGGTGGATCGAGAACGAGATCCCGTTGAGCACCGGTACGTCCACCTCACCCAAGTGGTACGTTTTGCAGATGTTTTCCAGGCGAATGAGTTCCATAGCTGTATCAGTCTCTGAAAACGCAAACCTTTAGCGAGGCCGACGCCCACCGAATCTCGGCGGTGCAAACGGATTGACTTCGCCGCCGGCTGTTGGTGCCGCGCCTTGCCGCGCTTCGCCGGTCACAATTTCATCGCCCTCGTGAAGCTGATCGGTCGTGATCTCCGTGAACGCAAGGTCGCTCAACCCCGTCTGCACTTCCACCGGGCGCAGTTTGGTACCGTCGGCAGCCACCTGCCACAACCGCCCGTTGTTTGCCGTGGCCTTACGTTTTCGCCGGCCTTCACGAGTTGGCGCGCCGCTTTCGCTATCCCCGTTCGTGCTTGGCGTTTCCATAGCGATCAGCTCCGGAGCTGGCTGGTAGCGCAAGGCCGAATTGGGAACCAATAGCACGTCCTCCCGATCATCCACCTCGAACTTCACGCTCGCAGTGAGATACGGCAGCAGCTTCAGTTCTGAATTATCCACACTGATCACTACCGTGTAAGTCACTACGTTTTGTGTCATCGACGCGTTCAACCGCACCTGAACGACCATGCCGTGAAAGACGTCGTCGGGCAGCGCGTCGACCTGGAAGTTGACCTTTGTTCCCGGCTTGATCTTGGCGATGTCCACTTCGTTCACGGCCGCCCAGACCTGCATGCGGTGCAGATCGCGGGCCAAGAGAAACAGGCTAGGCGCGTTCAGGCTCGAAACCACGGTCTGGCCAATATTCACGCGTCGATCGATCACCGTGCCGTCGATCGGCGATGGAATGGTGGTATATCCCAAGTTTGTTGTCGCCAGCGTGAGGGTGGCTTCCGCTTGGAGCACCGAGGCTTTCGCCGCGTCCAGATTCGCCTTTGCGCTGTCGGCATTTGCTTCGGCCAGCACATAGTCGGCATCCGAAATGCCCTTAATCGGCATCGACTGCTCCAGATGCTCGTCTCCTGTCGGGGTGCGACTTGGAATTTTGAGGTCTTTCAGTCGCTGGGCTCGCTCCCATTCGGCCTGGGTCTGCATGACCTGGGCATCCATCTGCGCCACATTGGCCCGCGCCTGCGCCAATGTCGCCGTCGCCTGTTGGAGCTGCGCCGCATAGGTGGAATCATCGATTTTCGCCAGCAACATCCCTTTTGCTACCGGCGAACCGTAGTCCACGAACTTATCGGCAAACTTAGGATCATCTTTGCCGCGTGAGTCTTTTCCCAGCTCCCTGATCCGCCCGACCACTTGCGCGCCGACGTCTACTACCTCTTCTGGCTCGAGCGTTCCGGTCGCGTTGACGGTCGCATGCACGTCGCCGCGCGTCACCTTTTCCAAGCGAAATTGCTGCTTCTGCGCATCGCCAAGGCCAAGCTGGCGATAGTACCAACCACCGCCAATCGCCGCGCCGACAGCCAGCATCAGAAACAAAAATCGAAACATATATCTTCCGCCGTTCAGTGATCCAGAACCAAACCCGCCGTCGGCCTCGCGCTCAACAAGCGGCTCTTTCAGTCGCCGTGCAACTGCGAGTTAGGATTTCGAGACCCGCCAACATTTGATCGAGCTCAAGCTCGGGTAGACTCGCCAACGCCGCGGCGATCCGTCGCAGTTGCTTCTCCTCGTGAGAGCGCATCAAGTGCAAGCCTTTCGTCGTCAGCTTGAGTTTACGTACGCGTCGATCTTCATCCTGAAACGCGCGCTCCACCAAACCACGCCTTACCAATCGGTCGGAGACTTGCGTCACCGCGCTCGGCGACAGCCCGATCTCGCGGCTGATCTCCGACATCGAGCGACTTCGCCTCAGTAGCGCCAAGCACACCTTGAGCTGACGAACCGGCAAATCCAGTGTCGGATCATCCACCGTCAACAAGTTTCGTCCGAAGCCAAGCAGCGCAGAATGCACTCGTTCGGCCGAGGACGAGCGCCGCGATCCATTTTCAGAAGTCCGCACCTTCATAGTGCACCTGGGGGGCCGCCGCGAGGAATGAGTCTGAATAGTTACCCGAAGTAAACTATTTATACAGGTAAACTAAATAAGGTCAAGCCCGCGCAACTTTCAACGCGGTCCGGCCTGCCACTGGCAAGAGATGGCCGAATGGCCCTTTTTAAGGCGTCGCGGGCGGATTGCCGGTCGTCGGCACATTGGGCTGCGACGGCAAATTGCCCGGTAGCTGAACCTCGGTGCCCGGCAATTGTGTGCCGGCGCCGGGAAGTTGCGTGCCCCCGCCGGGCAGCGGAGCCGGGCTGGTATCAGGGAACGCACCAGGGACATTTAACGTCGATTGCGGCGGCGTCAGAGGTGTCGGCGGCTCAGGTCCTCCGGGCAATTTCGCCGGTTCCGACGGATTGACGGGCTGCAAGAGTTTCACCGATCCGCGCGGCAAGATCGTCGGTTCCTGCTCATCCGGCGGCGGCAGCATCTCCAACTTCGGATTGGTCGGCGGTGATGGCTGCTGGCTTTCCGGAATTGCTAGTTTGTCGGCCGGTTCCGTCCCAGCTCCGGTCGGTTTCGCACCCGGCGCCACATTCACCTGGTCCTGCCCACACTTGATCTGCCAACCGCCACCCAGACCGCGATAGACCTGGATCAATCCAGTGCAAATCTGGCCCCGCGCCAAGGCCCATTGGTCCTGTTGGGTAATCAGCGTTTGCTGGATCGTCGCATAGCGGTTGAAATCGATGCCGCTCAGACCAGCCTGGTACTGGGCAACAAGCACTTGCAGCGCCACCCATGCTTCATCGACGCTCAGCCGCAAATCGTGCGCCCGCTCATGTGCCTGCAGGAACGTGACGATTCCATTCTCGACTTCGAGATCGGCCTGTAGCACTGTATTCTGATACGCCACGACCAGGCCGCGGAATTGCGCATCCTGCAGACGCACGTTGTTCAAGATCCGACCATAGTTGAGCAAGTTCCATTGGAACGACGGTCCCACGGAGCTGTTGAACGACTCGGGAGTGAAGAGCTGAGAAAGGTTCCTCGCTTGCCATCCCAACGTGCCGGAGACGGTGATCGCAGGATACCAATCGGTCTCGGCGATGCCGATCTGCTCCGCCTGGGCGGCCGCCAACCGCTCGGCGCGCCGCACGTCGGGCCGCCGCCGCAATAAATCCGCCGGTATCCCCACAACAACAGTGTTCGGAGCAATCGGGATCGACGTTTTCGGCGGCGAGCCGAGCAGATCGGTGATGCTCGTCACCGGTATGCCCAGCAGAATACAGAGTTGGTTTTCCGCCGTCCGCTGATCGATCACGAACTGGTTTCGTTGGGCTCGGCTTTGCTCCAAGTTGCTGCGCGCCTGAGCGCGATCGATTTCAGTAATCCCTTTGACGCCTCCTTCAGTGTTCAATCGCGCTTCGATAAAGTTCAAAACGTCTTCTTGCACGTGGATTGCGACGTCCAGGAGCCGAATTCGCTCCTGCGTCGTGCGGATTGCCACGTAATCCGTCGCCGTGTCCGACAACAACGTCACAATCGCATCGTCGTAGTCGAATACCGAAGCGTCGAGCGTGTCTTCCGCTGATTGAATCGCGCGACGGAAGCGGCCCCAAAAATCTAGCTCCCACGACAGATTGAAATTGAAGTTCCATTGGTCAAAGAAGCTTCGCCCCGCCCCGATCCGCCGATAGGAACCCGTGGCATCCTGCGTTTGCGGAAAAAACTCGCCCGTGGCAATGCCGACTTGGGCCCGCGCCGCTAGGACTCGATAGCCGGCTTCGCGCAGCGTCAGATTCTGCCGGTACGCGCGACCGATCAAGTCGTTCAGCAGCGGATCATTGAATACCGTCCACCAACCGGCCAGGTCATTGCAGTCCGTGCGGACTCGCTTGTCCGAGGCGTCGATCCACTCCTTCGCGACCGGCGCGCAAGGTGTCTTGTAGTTGTGCCCGACTTTGCAGCCGTTGTGGAGGTATTCGCAAACGCCCGTGCACCCGGCGAGCAGCACCAGCAGCAGCAAGAGCGGCGCGCACCGTCGCAGCGTGTTACGTGAATTCGACATGACAATTCCAGCCGGTGCGGCGCCGTCGACCAACGGCCGAAACAAGAACCATGACAAGTGTGTAGAAACACTTTCGACGGCATCTAATCGCTACGTTCAGCACATTGGGAACGGCAGGCAGAATCGCTAGAACCGCTAAATCCCGCCCGAATTGCCAACCCGTCTTTTTGTCGCGAAATCCGGCTGCTGGTGCGTTGCTGTCGCTCGTCGATTCGGCAACCGCTGGCAGAATCTGTGACCCCGCGAACCGAAGTGGTAGCACTGGGACCGCAAACTACATCCGTGCCAGCACCAATTTGCTCGACAGGCGCGCGCCGCGCGACTACTCGCCAATGCAATACAGATGCTCGGCAGTACGCAGAAAGAGTTGGCTTCCCGAGATGGCCGGGGAAGAGAGCGTGTAGCCGCTGTCTAGCTCGTTGGTCGCCAGCACCTTGAATTCCGGGCCGGCCGCCAGCACCGTTGTTTCGCCAGATTCGCTCGTTACGTAGAGCTTTCCATCGGCCAGCACAGGCGAGGCGCTCACGCTGCCGAGCGCCGTTCGTTCCGGCCCCCACACCGGCTGGCCCGTTTTCGCGTCCAGACACGAAACTAGCCCGCGATCATCGACCATGTAGAAATACTTTCCATCGGACACGGGCGTGGGCACGTCGGGAGCCCCTTTCCCCTCCCACTTCCAAATCAAATTGCTCTGGGTGACATCGCCGGTGCCGCCACCGCGCAGCGCGAGCAGCGGCACCTTTCGCGTCGGCGCAAAAATGACGTCGCCGACCACAAAGGGCGAGCCAACAATTCGATAATCGCGCTCCTTGCTGGGATTCAAACCACCGGCTCGCCAGATTTCCTGGCCGGTCGCCGGGTCGTGAGCGGTCACGTAGTCCGCGCCGCTGACGATGATTTGCGGGCGGCCGCCGGCCGTAAAAAGCGCCGGCGTCGTGTAGGCGTCCGGCGATTCCTGGACGGCATCGGTCGGCCGCTCCACGCGCCAAAGTACGTCGCCCGTCTCGCCGTCAAACGCCACGAGATACGATGTCTCGTGCGTGTGCGAGCCGTGCAACACCTCGATGATCAGCTTGCCGTCATAGAAAAGCGGCGAAGAGGCGTAACCCCAATTCAATCCGAACCGGCCATACTCCTGTTGTAGGTTCTTCTTCCACAATTGCTTCCCATCCGTGTCGAAGGCGGCGACGGCGCCGTTACCGGTCACCGCCCAGACGTGCTTGCCATCCGTCACCGGCGACGGACTCGAAGCATTGTGCTTCATTTTGGTCTCGTTGCCCTCGTCGAATTCGCGTTGCCAGAGTACGCCACCGTCCGCCTTCGACAGGCAAACCAGCAGCAACGATTGTCCGCCTGGCTCCCGCTTAGGGCCGAACATCCCGCCCCAACCGCCCGGCCCACCTCCGCCGCCGCGGCGCTGACGGCGATCGCCACCGGGTCCGTGGTCGCCGGACGTCTTTGCCGCAGGATCTGGTGCCGGCGGATCGGCCGGCGACGCGTTCGCGTCTTCTGCTGCAGGTGCCGACGGCGTAACGACAAAGATGCGATCGCCCCAGATGATGGGCGTGCCGCCGCTCCACGACGGTAAATCGGCCCGCCAGACTATGTGCTGATCCGGGCTCCAACTCGTGGGCAAGTGCGTGCTATCGCTTGTGCCGTTGGCATCGGGCCCACGCCAGGCGGGCCAATTCTCGCCCGCCCGCGCGCTCGTCATCGACGTCGCCACGACCACCACGCACACCGCAAAGACTGCTTGTCTACGCATCCGTCAGGCTTTCCGTGTTGATCCGCACCGATGGTCCCAACCGCTTGGTAGAGCAAGACCGCAATCGTTGCCGTCAATTATTCGGCCGACCGCCGCCGCCACGTTGCGGACGCAGTGGAGACAAGTCAACGGTCAGCGGCGCGCCCTTGAGCGTGTCGAACTCCGTCTTCTGCTGGTCAGTTAAAACTTCCATCAATTTCTCGGTGCCCGACTTGCGGAGATCATCCATCTTCGCACGCATCTCCTCCCGCGAACCACCCCCGCCATTGGTAAACACGTCGAACGCGGCCTGTTGATTCTCCTGCCGAACATCCTCAAGTTTCTTCTTTTGATCGTCCGTTAGCTTTAACTGTTCCTGAACCGCCGCGTCGCTGAGTGTACTCACACCGTTGACCTGAATCGAAATTTCTAGGAGCCGCTTCTGCTGTGGACTATCCAACAGCGCATCCACCTTGGCCGACGCGTCATTATTCAATTGATCCGCCTTCTTCATCGCCTCGGTCCGATCGCCGCCACCGCCGTACAAGCCTTGCCGATCACTCGTCAACTGATCGCTAATCTCTTTAATTTTCGATTTCTGTTCGTCGCTTTCCTTTAACTCCGTTTGCACTTCGCTCAATGTGGCCAACTGAGCCCTCGCGACCGGCCTCATCCCCATGCCAAAACCGCGCCCGCCACCTCGCTGGGCGACCGCTGGCTGCGTCGCCATCGCCAAAATTGCCAAAGCCGCCAAGCCTACCCAGCTCTTCGCAAAAAATTGAGTCATACGAGTCGCCTTTCAATATCGAGATTCTGTCCACACCACGGATACCACCAAACCAGGTCACGCCGCCAATTTACCAGACTGAAAATCTACCAGACAGGGGCCCAGGATTAAACACACCTTAACCCGCAGGGTTACGCAGAAAATCCGGAGTTGAGAGCGTCGATTTCTATGGGTTCCATTTCACGGACGGCAATTCGACCTACGAAACTGCGGCCTTGGCTAGCACTCCGTCACGGCCACCGCTAGGCCGCCGCGGGACGTTTCTTTGTATTTCGTGAGCATGTCGCGGCCGGTCGCCCGCATCGTTTTGATCACGCGATCAAGTGAGACGTGATGGTGGCCATCGCTGCGGAGCGCCATTCGCGAGGCGTTGATCGCTTTCACGGCGCCCATCGCGCAGCGCTCGATGCACGGCACCTGCACCAGGCCGCCGATCGGATCGCAAGTCAGCCCGAGATTGTGCTCCATGCCGATCTCGGCCGCCATCTCGACTTGCGGGACCGTGCCGCCGCAAACTTCCGTGAGCGCGCCGGCCGCCATCGAGCAAGCCACACCAACCTCACCCTGGCAACCGACTTCCGCACCGGAGATCGAGGCATTGAGCTTGTAGAGAATCCCGATCGCCGCGGCCGTCAGCAGAAACCGCACGACGCCGTCTTCGTTCGCCCCGGGCACGAATCGCCAATAGTAGTGGAGTACGGCCGGGATGATACCAGCCGCGCCGTTGGTCGGCGCCGTGACCACGCGCCCGCCCGCCGCATTTTCCTCACTCGTCGCGAGCGCGAATAGATTAACCCAGTCCATGGCCGCGAGTGGATCGGTGCTTTGCGCCTCACCGCGCGCGGACAATTGGCGAAACAACTCGGGCGCGCGGCGTCGCACTTTTAGTCCACCTGGCAGGACGCCTTCCTCCCGGCAGCCGCGCTCGACGCAGCCCTGCATTACGCTCCAAATCTTGCGCAAGCCCGCGCGGATTTCCTCTTCGCTCCGCCAACACCGCTCGTTCGCCAGCGTCATCTCGCTCACCGACAAGCCGGACGCCGCGGCCATTTTCAGTAAGTCGTCGCCAGTGCGATACGAATAGGGGAGCGGCGTTTCGTCGCGCGAAAGCTGATCCTGGGCTGCATCTGACTCGTCGACCACGAAGCCGCCGCCGATCGAAAAGCAAGTGTATCCAAGGATCGTAGCGCCAGCCGCATCGAAGGCCGTGAACCGCATTCCGTTGGGATGTTGCGGCAACGACTCCTTTCGCAGCCACAACAAATCCCGGGCTTCGTCGAATGCAATCGTCGGCCCGCCGGGAAGCGGCAGTTTTTGATTCGCTCGGATCGCCGCCACGCGCGGCTCAACTTCGTCCGGATCAATTTCCTCCGGCGTCGCGCCCCCGAGGCCGAGCAGAATCGCTTTATCCGTTCCGTGGCCTTTGCCAGTGAGCGCGAGCGAGCCGTACAGCCGCACCTCAACCCGCGCGCATTTTGCTAGAATACCGTCCGCCCGCAACCGCTCAATAAATCGCCGCGCCGCCCGCATTGGCCCGATCGAGTGCGAGCTCGAGGGCCCGATGCCGATCGTGAACAGATCGAAGACGCTAATGGCCATATTCTATTGTACGCCCTTGGTAGTCGTTGGGCGTATCGAGGTCGAAGACGACGCCGGAGTCGTCGATCTCCTGGCGAACGCACTGATCGGCGTGGTCGATCCAAAGTTGCCGCAGGCCGCCCGGCCCTTCGTAAGAAACGATGTCTACGGCCAACCTAGCAGCGATCAGCACCGGATGGCCGCCCGTACCACTAAACGTCGGCATTACGGCGCGGCGGGCGTGCGCGGAGGCGATTTGAATTAGCAAGTCGAGCGTCTCGCGCCGCACCTCGGGGTGGTCGGCCGGGTGGAGCAGTACGTCAGCAGTCGGATCGATCCCTCGCGCGACGGCCAGGCCCGCCTTCACCGACACAATCATCTCGGCGCCGCTATCGACGGCCACCACACCAAACTCACGCTCGCCTAGTGCCGCGATCACCACGTCAGCTTCGTGTCCGACGACGACCACCATTTCGTCGCAAACACACGCGATCGCATCAAACGCCGCGGCCACCAGCGGCTTCGCGTCCGGCGAATTCGGCGGCCACGGCAAAAGCTGTTTCGGCCGGCCCATCCGCGTAGAGCGTCCCGCCGCCAGTAACACGCCGATCCGCTTTACGTCCGCCATGGCTCACTCGAAGAGAGACAGGATGACAAGATCGGCTGGATCAACAGGATACAAATCTAATTCATCATCCTGTCAATCGTGCGAATCCTATTGCCCTGTCAAAAAAAGCTGTGGCCGCTTATTTCTACTTCTTGCGATTAGGTTTGAGAATTGCCTGCGCAGCCGGGGAATCGCGCATGGGGAGTTGCTTGCGTACGATGCCGTCATATTTGTAGAGCGCGCCCGCGATGCACGGCGCCGTCGGCACCAGGCCGATCTCCCCCACGCCGCGTGCCCCGTGCGGGCACTCCGGATCCTGCTCCTCAACGTAGATCAATTCCATCTCCGGCATCTGATGCGCTCGCAGCACGCCGCAGTCGTTCATCTTCTCGGCCTGGATTACTCCCGCCTCGCATTCAAAGTCTTCCGTAAGCGCGTAGCCGATGCCCATGTGGAGCGAGCCGTACATCTGGCCGTCGAGGTGAACCGGATTGAGCACGCGGCCAACGTCGTGCGACGCCACCATCTTCACCAGCCGGCCATCGTCGTCGAGAATCGCCACCTGCGTCGCAAAGCCATACGTGAGATGCGTCTTCGGTCCGCCCGGCTTGTCGAGGTCCTTGCCCAGCTTGCTCGTATAGCTGCAAATCCACTCGCCGTGGAAGACCTGGCCGGCCAAATCCGCGAGCGACTTCCCGGCATCGAGCGCCGCCTTGAGCTTCTTCCCCGCCTCGGCGATCGAGTTACCAACCAGCACCGTGCCACGGCTGGCCGTCGTTTGCCCGCAATCCAGTAGCAGCGACGTATCGGTCGAGCAGCGGAACACTTCGGGCGGCAACCCAGTCGCCTCGACCGCAAACTGAATGCAGAGCGTAAAGAGCCCCTGTCCCATCTCCGTGAAGCCGGTGCGAATGTCGAGTGTATGCTCATCCTCGACTGTGATCGCCGCCTTGCCAATATCGGGCATCCCATTGCCGATGCCGACGTTTTTGATGCCGCAAGCGATCCCGGCAAACTTCGCGCTCTTATAGACGTCCTTTACCGATTCAAGCGTCTGGCGCAGACCGAATGGCTTGTCCAGAATCTGCCCGGTGGCAAACGCCTCGCCGCGGTCCAAGATGTTCCGCTCGCGAATGTCGTAGCCATCGATGCCGACCTTCTCGGCCAGCCGATCAAGCAGTCCTTCGATCGCGAACGCGGCCTGGTTCGCGCCGAAACCGCGCATCGCGCCACAGGGTGGATTGTTCGTGTAAACGGCGAGCGACTCCATGTCGATATTCGGCACGCGATACGGCCCGGTGGCATGGCCGCCTGCCCGCTCGAGCACCTTCGCGCCCACCGAGGCATACGCCCCCTTGTCGCCGATGATCCGCGCGTGGACCGCCGTGATTCGCCCCTCGGCATCGCAGCCGATCTTGTATGAAAGCTCGATCGGGTGCCGCTTCGGGTGAATGCGGAAGCTCTCGGGCCGCGTAAGCGTCATTTTTACCGGCCGGCCGACGAGCCAGGCCATGAGCGCCGTCTGCGCCTGGATCGACATATCTTCCTTGCCGCCGAATGCGCCGCCGTTCGAGATCAGCTCCACGTCCAGCCGATCGATGCCCACGCCCAGCACCGACGCACATTGCCGCTGGTCGTCAAACACGCCCTGGCCTTGCGTGTAAATGTGCAGTCGGCGTTCTCGAATTCCCCTCCCTTTTAGGGAGGGGCCAGGGGAGGGTTCGGATGCGTGACCGTTGCCGTCCGCCGAGCCGTTCGCGGAACCATTGGATGAGGCATGCGTCTTCGCGACCGGAATCACAACCCACCACTTGTCCGCGTCGCCATCATCAATCGGCACGGCAATGCACGACTCCGGCTCGAGAAACAAGTGCTCAATCGGCTGCGTGCGATAGGTGTCTTCCAGAATGTGTGCCGACTCGGCAAACGCCTTCTCGACGTCGCCCCGCTTCAGCGACGACTGGCTCAAGAGATTCGTGCCGCGCTTCGGATGCACGAGCGGCGCGTCGGGCTTGAGCGCTTCGCGTGGATCGGTCACCGGC
>DASYDU010000169.1:0-4424 GCA_036499445.1 Lacipirellulaceae bacterium | reverse complement strand
ATCGCGACAGTCCCGGCATACGCTGAAGGATATGACTCAGCTCAAGTTTGTTGTCGAACAGCACGCCGATGGCTTTATCGCCTATCCGCTGGGGTTGCAGGGAGCGGTTGTTGGGGAGGGTGACACGTCGGATGAAGCTCTGGCCGATGCCAAATCGGCCGCGAAGTTTCACATTGTGACGTTCGGCGCCGAGGCTTTTCCGACAGATTCGCCATTGCTTGACGCATTCATGGTCGACGCCGGAATCGATGCGTGATGGCCAAGTTTCCAATCGACGCGCCGAAGCGACGTGTTCTCAAGGCGTTTCAAGAATTGGGATTTGTTGTCGTGCGTGAGGCCGAGCACATTGCTCTACGCCGCGCAAATCCGGATGGTACGAGCACTCCGGCGACGATTCCCAACCATCGAACCATCAAAGGGCCCACGCTCCGCCGAATTTGCAGCCAAGCCGGCATCGACCGAGACACCTTCCTAAACGCGTACGATCGCAGCAAGTAATCGTCGCACGCGAATCTTCCCCGCCCATGGCCCTGATTCAAATCAACGAGCTGAGCATCGGTTTCCGTGGGCCACCGCTTTTGGACGGCGTTACCTGCGCGATTGAAGGCGGGCAGCGCATCGGCCTGTTGGGTCGCAATGGCTCAGGCAAAACGACGCTGATGCGGCTACTCTGCGGCAGCGTGCAGCCGGATCATGGCCAAATCGTCATGGCGCCGGGCACGCGCCTTTCACTGCTAACGCAGGACGTCCCGCAGGATGTGTCGGGGGCAGTCGATGAGATCGTGGCGCGAGGTTTGCCGCCGGACGATCATGAGGAGCAAACTGCCTGGAAGTCGCAACAGCGGGTCGATCAAATCATCGCGCGAATGAAACTGGATGCAGACGCGCGTTTCGAATCGTTGTCATCGGGGATGAAACGCCGCGTGCTCCTGGCCCAAACGCTTGTGGCCGGACCCGACGTGCTCCTGCTCGACGAGCCGACGAACCATTTGGACATCGACGCGATTTCCTGGCTGGAAGATTTCCTCGCGCGTTGGAACGCGACGCTGATCTTTGTCACACACGATCGGGCTTTCCTGCGCCGCCTGGCGACGCGAATTCTGGAAATCGACCGGGGCCAGATTTTTGATTGGTCGTGCGATTATGAGACGTTTCTGGCGCGGAAGGAAGCGGCGCTCGCGGCCGAGGACAAGCAGAACGCCTTGTTCGACAAACGGCTGGCTCAAGAGGAGGTGTGGATTCGGCAGGGTATCAAGGCTCGGCGAACCCGGAACGAAGGGCGTGTGCGGGCCCTCGAGCAGATGCGAGTCGAGCGGAGCAAACGGCGCAAGAGTGCCGGGCAGGCGAAAATTCAGATTCAAGAGGCGCAGCGCAGCGGCAATCTTGTGGCCGAAGTGACGGACGTAACATTTGCCTTTGGCGAGCAAGCAATCGTCGACGGTTTCTCGACGACGCTGATGCGTGGCGACAAGATTGGCATCATCGGCCCGAACGGCGCCGGCAAAACGACGTTGCTGCGAATTCTGCTGGGCGAGCTCGCGCCACAGCAGGGCACCGTGCGGCTGGGAACGAACCTCCAGGTTGCCTATTTCGATCAACTTCGCGAGCAGCTGGATGAAGACAAGACGGTGGCGGAAAATGTCGCCGGCGGGAACGACACGCTCGAAATCAACGGGCAGTCGCGGCACATCATTGGTTATCTTCAGGACTTTCTGTTTGCGCCGGAGCGGGCTCGCGGCGCGGTGCGGTTCCTCTCAGGTGGCGAGCGCAATCGACTGTTGTTGGCCCGGCTGTTTTCGCAGCCGGCCAACGTGATCGTGCTCGATGAGCCGACGAACGATTTGGATGCCGAGACATTGGAGCTGCTGGAAGAGCGGCTCGCCGATTTCCCTGGGACGATTCTGCTGGTGAGCCACGATCGGGAATTCCTCAATAACGTGGTCACAAGCACGATCGTTTTTGAGCCGGACGGGGTGCGGGAATACGTGGGCGGCTACGACGATTGGCAGCGGCAGCGGGCCGAGCGAACCGCGAGCGACGCTTCGCGAGCCCGCAGCACCAAATCGACTCCCGCTGCTTCGGTCGCGGAGCGAGCGAAGCCGAAGCCATCCTCAACTGATAACGGCAGCCGCCCGCGGCGATTGGGATTCAAAGAGCAGCGTGAACTGGACAAGTTGCCGGCTGAGATTGAGTCGCTGGAAAAGGAAATTTCAGCGATTCACGAGACAATGGCCCAGCCCGATTTCTTCAAACAGCCGGGCGAGCAGATCGCCGAGCGCCAACGGCTACTTAAAGGCATCGAAAGCCGACTGGCTGCGTCGCTCGATCGATGGGAAGAGCTGGAATCACGGCGCTAGCCCTGTCGATCAATCCGCCAAAACTCGGCGCTCCAGAATGTCTTCCACGCCGTCAATCTCATCAATGTGCGAACCGATACGCACAAACCCAAGTTTTGCGGCAAGGGCTTGGGAGGGCTCGTTGTCGGGCTCGATCGTCACGACAAACTTCGTCACACCATGCGATTGACTTGCCCACTGCATCAGCGCAAGCGCAGCTTCGCGCGCGAAACCTTGCCTGCGAAATGGCTCGAACACCTCGAAGCCGAATTCCGCTGCTCCTGGTGAAATATCACGGTAGTGCTCGGGGCCGGGTGCTTCGTGAAAGCCAATGTGTCCGACCATGATTCGATCGCTACGTCGCACGATCGCGCGGAGCAGCCACGGCTGAAGCGAAGGATCCGCTTCGAGCTGCCCAAGCCGCAGGGACAGAAGTCGCTCGCAGTCTGTCCAATCCGCCGGCAATGGCGAACCGAGCAAATGCTCCACCTCGCCCAGATCGTGGCGAAGTATGGCTCGCATAAAGTCCGGCGTCAGCGGGATCAAATTCAGGCGGTCGGAATGAATAACCATGCGACTTTTGACTCGGTTGCTGCGGCTCGGCCGGCGTAAGTCTAACGGCTACTTGGTGTGACTGCCAACACACTGACGAAATTGAGTGCCACCAGAGACGACCGCCGCTACACGGCGGTGACCGAGCTCGCCGGCTGTTTCCCAACCGATCGGCCGCACGATCCTCACGGCCCGCACAATCCATCGCCGCCGCCGGCGAATTCCCCGTTCGTTGACCACCGCCAAGGCGTGACGTACATATTTGGCGACAGTCCCGCGCGGATATTGCCGAGCGACGACGCGCCCAGTCGTCGGCCCGTGTGCCAGCGGCTCGCGGCTGAAACATTGAATCAATTGTGATCGAAGACGTGCGAACGCCATCATGAATAAGTCCTCGCTCCTACTGGTTGACGACGACCGTCACGTCCTCGAATCGATGGGCGATTGGCTCCGGTCGCAGGGCTACGAACTCGACGCGGCCGCTCGCTATGCAGATGCGCTCGATCAGCTCCGCCGCAAGACCTACGACCTGGTTCTTTGCGACGTGCGACTCTCGGACGGTGACGGCTTCGACCTCTTGGAAAAGTGCCGTCGCAACTGGCCCGCATCGCAAGTTATCTTGATGACCGGCTACGGCACGGCCGACGGTGCGATCGAAGCGATCCGCGCCGGCGCGTTCGACTACCTCACGAAGCCGCTGATCGACGACGAGCTGCTGATGGCGATCGAACGAGCCGTCTCGCAGCGGAACGTGATCAACGAAAATACGAATTTGAAAGCCCAGCTCGATCGCCGGGCTGGCCTCGACAGTGTCATCGGCCGCGATCCGCACATGTTGCGGGTCTATGAAATGATCGGCAGCGTGGCCGACACCCGGGCCACGGTCCTGGTGACCGGCGAAAGCGGCACGGGCAAGTCGATGATCGCCCGGGCCATTCACCGTCGCAGCAGCCGATCGAAGGGGCCGTTCGTCGAAGTGGCCTGCGGGGCGCTGCCCGAAACGCTGCTCGAAAGCGAACTATTCGGCCACGTCGCGGGAGCATTTACCGGTGCCATCGGCGACAAGATGGGCAAATTTCTCCAAGCCGACGGCGGCACGATCTTCCTCGATGAGATCGGCACCGCCAGTCCGGCCATGCAGGTCAAGCTGCTTCGCGTGTTGCAGGAGCTGAAGTTTGAGCCAGTCGGCGGCACCAAGACTTTCGAGGTCGACGTCCGCGTGATCCTGGCGACGAACGAAGAGCTGTCGCAAGCGGTTGCTCAGGGCCGCTTCCGCCAAGATTTGTACTACCGGATCAACGTGATCAACATCGAGCTGCCGCCGCTAAGGAGCCGCTCGAGCGACGTTTCGCTCTTGGCCAAGAGTTTCCTGGAACAGGTCCGCGAAGATGCCCGCCGCGAAGTGACCGGGTTTGCCGACGACGCGCTCGCTTCGCTCGAGCGTTATCACTGGCCGGGAAATGTCCGCGAGCTGCAAAACGTGGTCGAACGGGCCGTGCTGCTCGGCAAAGAGAGCGTGATCACGCTCTCGGATCT
>DASYDU010000168.1:0-13154 GCA_036499445.1 Lacipirellulaceae bacterium | reverse complement strand
CTGCCATTTTTTCCTGGCCGAGAGTATCAGGTGTTTGTGTCGCAAGCTGGCCGCGCGAATGTTCGTTGGTTTCAGATTCAGCTCGTGTGCGAGGAACAGGCGACGTATCAACAAGGCACCGACACGCGGACCGCCACGGTCGTGGTCCATCGCAACACGGCATTTAGTCAACGGAACTTCGACATTTCGCCCGACGCAGCTTTTGAGATCAGCTTTTCGCTGCGGATGCCCGCCACGGCGATGCATTCCCTTTCGGCGCCCCATAATGCGGTTACATGGTCGCTCGTGGTTCGTGGACGGATGGCCGGCTGGCCGGAATTCGAGCGGCGATTCCCACTCTATGTCTATCCCGACAGCGTGGCGGGCCGTTTTCCGGTGCCGATCGTCGCCGCTCCCGCGGAGGCCATTGTGTCATGAACTCGGATAACAAATTGCTAAAGCTCGAACGGTCCTCCGGCGTTTACGAACCCGGCGAGCGAATGTCCGGCTACTTTTTAGCGGAGGGGAGCCAAGGACAGTCGATCCGCGCTGCGGAATTGTCGGTGCTCTGGTACACGAGCGGTCAAGGCGAGGAAGACTTTGAAATTCACCACTTTGAACGATTGGTCGATGATCCCGGACGACCGCTGGATCTCCGTACGCCGCGGCGGTTTGCGGTTGTGCTTCCTCCCAGTCCGCTGAGTTACGAGGGACGAATTGTCAAAGTCTGTTGGTGCGTCCGCTTGCGGCTCTTTCCGCGGCAGGGACCCGAAATGGTCGAAGAAGCGGCGTTCCGCCTTGGTGATGTGCCGGCGGCGCCAATGACCGTTGAAGAATGACGATTGCCGAATGACCAGCGCGCCATCACACAAAATGCAAACTTCTCCGCTCCCGTCGCGGCACGGCAATCCATTTGCCACGTGTTGGACGAGGCCCGGCGCGCTCGCGTTTCGATTCCGGAGTGGTGAAAGTGCCGAACGAATGGTCGCTCGACTCGCCGCCCAGAATTGGTGGGGCGAAGTCGTCGGACCCCATGGTTCCGGCAAATCCACGCTCCTCGCGACACTTGCGCCTCGAATATCTGCGGCCGGACTCAGTGCGACCTCAATTGCGCTCCGCAACCACGAGGGCCATCTGCCGTGGCAGGTTCTTCGGCGCGCGCTGTCGCTGCCGCATCCGGTGGTGATTGTCGACGGGTATGAGCAGCTATCCCAGTTCAGCCGGGCCGCACTGCGTTGGCGGTGCCGGCGATCGGCGGCTGGATTACTTGTCACGTCGCATGCGGCCACGGGCCTGCCGCTGCTCGCCCAGCTGCAACCTGATCTCCTGCTGGTCGAGCAACTAGTCGCCGAGCTGACCCAGTGTCGTCCCGCCGCGATCTCGCCCACCGACGTCGCCGCTAGCCATGCCTGCCGTGGCAGCAATGTCCGCGAGCTTTTTTTTGATCTCTACGATCGGCACGAAGTCGCCTGTCGCGCGATCAGAACCCGTACGGAGTCAGTTGCGTAACAACTGCTGGCCTCGTGTCCGCCTATGCGGCGAGACGCGATTGTGCCCTCTGCTGACAAGACGACGGCGGCGCACCTGCCACAGTTTTGTTGCCGTTTGGCAACATCACGCGAAGGCATGTGGTTTCTCTTCATCCCTTCCGCCGGATGCCCGGAGTTGAACTACAATTCACTGCAAGTCCGTCGACGGGTTGGTCATGGGGGACGGGTTCATGGTGGCAGCCGTCTGCCAGCGGTGCAGCTTTCCCCGACCTCTCCACTACCGACCTCGTTTGTCCAGACGGCAGAGATTGCCCAGTACGAATTCCTCACCATTTTGCCGAACTCCGTCGTTCAATTGTTGCGTTTCGCGTCTCGCAAGGTTAAACCAGATATAGGGTCGCCTTCTCCTCTTCATATTGAGAGAATCCAACATGATTGCCCAACGTAAGCATTGGCTGTTTGTTCTGACTGTCGCCTCGCTCGCGTGCGCTTCATCCACGACCGCGCTGGCGCAATGTGCCACCTGTGGCGCGCAGACGGTTGCCTACCAGCCCGTCGCCTATCAGACATATTCACCGGTTGCCTACCAAACGTATTCGCCGGTAGCGTATTCCTCCTACTACAGCGGCTGGTATCCGGGCTACTGGTGGGATCGCGCAACGCGCGGCGTCTGGGGCGCGCCGGCGACGACCGCGTACTATCAGCCGGCCTATACCACGGCTTACGCGCCCGCAACGTACACCACGGCTTATGCGCCTGCGACAACCTACGCTGCGTATTATCAGCCGACCTACACCGCCGGCTATGCGCCAGCGAGCACATGCTCGACGTGCGGATATGCGCCAGTGAGCTCGTGCTCCGCTTGCGCCGCTCCGGCATGTTCAACCTGCTCCACTTGTTCGACTTGCGCGGCAAACTATGCGCCGACTTGCGGCACCTGCTCGACATGCGCGATGCCGGTCACCGTCAGCGAAGTTGTAATGCGGCCGGTGTGTGATTCTTGCTCCGGTTGCTCGACTTGCGGTTCGTGTCCGTCATGCTCGTCGTGTTCGTCGTGTGGCAGCTCTTGTCCTTCGTGCTCAAGCTGCGGTGGGGGCGCGACAGTCACGCAAGCCGTCTATGAACAACCGACGTCTGGTTGTGCTTCATGTGGTGCCGGCCAGCCCGCGGCTGTTACCACCTCGGCCCCGACCATGTACACCAATCCCGCGCCGAGCACCTATCACCCCGAGCCGCAACCGACCTTGGCACCCGCGCAAAGCGCACCTGCCGAACGAACTTTCCAACAAACCCAGAAGCCCGAGGCCGCTGGCGATTCGTCTTCCACGCCAATTCTGCAGCCCCAGCCGCAAAAAGGTCCCGGCGACAGCAACTCGACCAATCTGGAAGCGCCGCGATTGCTCAACACGCAAGATCGTGCGGCCCAACGCAATGCCGCTCCAGTTTGGACCGCTGTCTACAACAAGCCGGCTTCGGGCAAGACCGTGATCCAGACGGTGTCTCGCCAACAGGCGTCTGACGACGCGGCCGGCTGGGTCAGCGCGTCGAAGTAGTCGTGTGCATCGCAAATTGCTTTGGCGCTGCTTGCTGAAAGCGCGGCGGCACAAGGTGACGCTCGGTCATCCCGGGCGCACGCCGCTTCTAGCTCACCGCGCGCCTGATTGCTAGAATGCTTCGTTCCGGGCGGCCGCTCCGTGGTACGATGCGCCGCGGCCGGCTTTCTATCGACGGCATTCCCTTTCAGCAATCAATGCGGAGCACCTGATGAAGAGCTTCATTCGGACGGCAATCCTCGGCGCCCTCCTCGGTACATCGATGACGGCGCTCGCCGAAGCCGCGAAATATCAGTGGCCTCAATGGCAAGGACCCACGCGGAACTGCCTCACGAATGAGACCGGACTGCTAAAATCCTGGCCCGAGGGCGGTCCGAAGCGGCTCTGGATGATTGAAAAATGTGGCGACGGTTACTCCGGTCCCGCTGTCGTCGATGGTCGCATCTACATCATGGGCGAACGCGACGGCGCTTGCCTGTTGCTGGCACTCGACGAAGCGACGGGCAACGAAATCTGGACGGCTCCGCTTGGTCCGGCATTGTCGAACGACTACGGCGACGGCCCGCGCGGGACTCCCACTGTCGATGGCGACTTTATCTACACGATGAGCGGAAAGGGGAAGCTCGCGTGTTTTCGCATTAAGGACGGAAGCGAAGTTTGGAGCACGTCGATGATCGAGCTGGGCGGCAAGGAGCCACAATGGGGCTATTGTGAGTCGATGCTCGTCGATGGTGACAAAGTCCTTTGCACACCTGGCGGCGACCAGGGCGCGATCGCCGCTCTCGACAAGAAGACCGGCAATGTCCTCTGGCGGTCAACCGAGCTCAACGACGGCGCCCAATACGCGTCGATCTCCCGTGCCGTTTTTCACGGCCAGCCGCAGTACGTGCAATTGTTTACGTCGCGGCTCGTCGGTATCTCGCCCGCCGACGGCAAGCTTCTCTGGCAGGCCGATTGGCCCGGCGGCCGCGTCGCTGTCATTCCCACGCCGATCATCGGCGACAGTCAGGTCTTCGTCACCAGCGGCTACGGAGCAGGCTGCATGTTGGTGGCGATCAGCGATCAGAACGAGGCCACGACCGTTTACGCCAATAAGGAAATGAAGAATCACCACGGCGGCGTGATACGCATCGGCGACTATATCTACGGCCACTCTGATCCAACCGGTTGGATGTGCATGGATTGGGCGACGGGCGAAAAGAAATGGCGCGAACGCGACAAGCTGACCAAGGGCTCCATCGCCTATGCCGACGACATGTTCTATTTGCTCGGCGAAGAAGATGGCACCGTGGTGCTCATCGACGCGTCGCCCAACGGTTGGCAGGAGCACGGCCGGTTCACGCTTGCGCCGCTCTCCGAGATTCGTAAGCCCAAGAGCCACATCTGGACCCATCCGGTGATCGTCGATGGCAAACTATTCCTCCGCGACCAAGATCACTTCTACTGCTACGATGTCAAAAGTCCGCAGTGAGTCGATAACAAATCCTAGGTCACCTTGACTTCGCGCCGTCCGCTTGTGTCTTTGCCTCCACTTGTTCCTCGCTCCTCGTCCCTCGCTCCTTTTCCAATTTCGGCTTCAGCAGCATCCGCACCCGTGTGCCAAGCGGCGGAATGCGATCGGTCCAGGCCTCGAACTCCAGCTCATCATTCGACTGCGAGCTCTTCACGGGAATATCGAGCATCGCGGTGCCGAAATTCGCCACGCAGATGAAGTCACCTTCTTCGGCCGCATAGTACTGCCGGCCGTTCTCCGGGTCAGTCCAGAAGCGACTGCCGGCGAATACCCAAGGATACGCCATCTCCTTGCCTGTCTTCATATCTCGGATCCAGTCCTGGGCGCGGGCCGTCTGCTCTTTGCCCTCTGCGTCATGCCAAATTACGTCGATCTCGATCTCGGTACCGGCCGGCGGTTTGTACTCCGGTACGAATTGCACGGGGCTGCCGACTTCCGCGCCCAGCCGCAGCAACCCAGCATGGACCAAAAAAGCCTCAGCGTCTGCCGCGACGATCGATTCGTGCTCTTTCGTATTCCGCGTGCAAGAAAACATCTCGAGCATGCCGCGCCGCAGCGCGATTCGGCCGTCGACGATCACCACTCCTTTGGCCGCGTCGACCCACACATCAAACTTTGGCGACAATTGCGTCGCACCCTCTGGCGGCGGAAGCTTGGGCGCAGATGCTTGCGGCTTGGCATCCGCTTCGGGGTCCTCGTCCTTTGCCTCTTGCGCTGCACAATGCGTGGCCAAGGCGCAAGCAAACAAGCAAACAACAGCGGCGGCGGCTCTCGCCGATGGTCGCCAATCGATCGACACGTCTTTCATGGCTCGCAACTCCGCAATTTCCCCGGAAATCGTTCGACCACTCCCGCAGCCGCCCGCGCACCTGTAAGATACTCTCGAAGCCCGTCGACCGTCTATCAACGGTGCTAGAAACCACGCCCGAAACCTTCGGTTACGGACAACTATGGCTACTGCAATCGCACCGCAAACGTCGAAGCTTCCCTTTGAAACTTTGCCCCTTTGGCACAAATCGGCACCACGCCCCCTGGTTGAGAAGTTCGCGTCTGGTGACGCGGATCAGGCGTGGGCAGCCTGGCAAAAGCATCTCGCCCGGCGCAAATCGCTGCCCGCGCCGCGGTTTCTCGACGGCAAACGGCCACCATTGCTTTGGTGCTGGCCGGTCGCATGGGAACGTGATGGCGTTTTGTTGCAAGGCCGACCGCTGGCCCAACTTTGTAAAGAGCTGAGCGGCGATGCCGTGCGCGGCGACGAATTGCCGCAAGCGCTACAGGCCTTGGCCATTGCCTACGCCCTACCAAAACTCGCATCCAAACTGTCACCGCATGTGTGGTGGGACTTGGCCGAAGCACTTTGCGACCTCGCCCGCGAGGCGCAGCAGCTTTGCGCGGATCCACACGGCGATGTGCAGGAAGTGTTGCGGCAGCAACTTCTGGCAGGTGAATTGCCACTCGCGCTGACTTACTTGTTTCCCGAATTGCAGCCCACGCGCGACTTGCAGCCGCTCGCACGGCAACTGCTTTCTGAATCGCTGGCCACTCTATTGGACGGCAAAGGCGGCCCGCACGCGCGACTCCTGCCGGTGCTCGGACCACTCATTGCCTGTTGGACTCGCGCCCGCTGGCTTGGCAAGCGCCTCAAGCGCGGCTCTTGGTCCACCGAGGCCGAAGCTCAATACCAATGGCTTATCCGGAGTGCGCTGCGACTTGCCGCGCCCGACGGGCGATTCCTGGCGACAAACACTCGGGCCACCCGCGATGAATTCGGATTCTGGCCGATGCTGGCCCGGGCGATCGATCTTGCGGGCGACAAGGCCGATTGTGCGGCGGCGGCGACGCTTTCGCCGGCGATCGCTGCGAAAAAAACCGAGGCCAAGTGCGGCAATCTGCCGAAGCCCGCATTCCACTCGGAATGGGCAGCTCTGGCCACTTTGGCCACCGGTTGGTCCAAGTCGGACGCCCGGCTGGCAATCGCCTACGCACGCGATCCGCTCGCGCTCGAACTGCAAGTCGGCGGCCGGCAACTGCTCGCCGGGACCTGGACGAGCGAAACGATTTGCAATGGCGAACCGGTTGCCGTCGCCGGTTCCTGGGACGAGCTCTGTTGGCAAAGCGATCAGGACTGCGACTATTTGGAGTTGAGCATCGACCTGGCCAACAACCTGCGCCTCGATCGGCAAATTCTCTTGGCGAAGCGAGATGCGGTCTTGTTCCTTATCGACGTCCTGCAGTCGACCGGCGGCGCTGCGCGATCGCTCCGCCACTCGTTCCATCTGCCCTGGGGACGCGATGTCACTTGGCAGCCTGAAGCGGAGACTCGCGACGGTCTGTTGGTCGATCGCAAGCCCCGCGCGGCCGTTTTGCCGCTGGCGCTCAGTGAATGGCGGTCCGATCCCCGCGGGGGAAGTCTCGTCGGCCACGAGGGTCATCTCACGCTCACGCAAGAAGCCACAGGCCGCGCCCTCTACTGCCCGCTGCTGTTCGATCTCAAACCTGGCCGTGCCAAGCAGGACCGCACGTGGCGGCAATTAACCGTGGCCGAGTCGTTATCGGTTGTGCCCCGCGATGTAGCCGTCGGCTTCCGAGCGCATTCGGGCGACGATCAATGGGTCGTCTATCGTTCGCTTGGACCGGCCGCTAATCGGACCGTCCTGGGACAAAACATTTCCGGCGAATTTGCCGCTGGTCGCTTTCCAGCTGCGGGCGAAATCAAGGCCTGGATTGAGACGGAAGTGTCCGAGACGGAAGTGGGATAGTCATTGGCGACGCGGTTATTTCACGTCCATGTCGATTGCCGACAATCTTCGCCGCGTTCGGGAGCGAATCGCCGCCGCCGCTGATTCTTGCGGCCGCACGGTAGACGAGATAATGCTCGTCGGCGTGACCAAATACGTCGGTGTCGCTGAGGCTGGCGAGCTGATTTCCGCCGGGTGCCCGGACCTCGGCGAAAGTCGCCCCCAAGAACTCTGGGCCAAATCCGGCGAACTGGCTTCAGCGAGCGGGGATTCGCACACCCATTTGCCCCCTCGCTGGCACCTCATCGGCCACCTCCAACGTAACAAAATCCGCCGCACGCTGCCCCTTGTCGCGTTGATCCACAGCGTCGACAGCTTGCGTCTCCTAGCGGCAATCGACGCCGACGCCCGCGCCATCGCCGAAATTGGCGATAACATTTCATCGCCGGTGCGGCTATTATTGGAAGTGAACACCTCGGGTGAATCGGCAAAGCAAGGTCTCGCCCCAGATGAAGTCGAGCCGCTTTTAGTCGCCGCGACTACGTATCCCAGCGTCGCAATTTGTGGCCTGATGACGATGGCGGCGCTCGATGGCGGCCCGGAAGTTGCCGTCCGAAATTTTGCCATGTTGCGCGACCTCCGAGACCGGCTTAGACCGCTGGCGCCCAAATGCGTGCGGTTGGATGAACTATCGATGGGCATGAGCGGCGACTTTGAAATCGCAATCCGCGAGGGCGCCACCATCGTTCGCGTCGGCTCCGCGCTTTGGGAATGAACTATAACTCGTGATTTAGCGGCGTCGCTTGCGACGCATGCCTGTTGTGATGAATCTCCCACGCAACCCAACCCGCTCCGTCCGCATCGGCACCGTGACAATCGGCGCCGGTCAGCCGGTGGCCGTCCAAAGCATGACGGCCACGCAAACTCGCGACGTCGACGCCACGGTCGCGCAGGTTACCGCGCTCGCCGCCGCGGGGGCCGACATCGTGCGGATCGCCGTCGACAATCTGGCCGAAGCCGACGCGATAGCTGAAATCCGCCGCCGGACGACCGCCAACTTGGCCGTCGATTTGCAAGAGAATTATCGTCTCGCCGAGCGCATCGCGCCCCACGTCGACAAGCTTCGCTACAACCCGGGCCACCTTTACCATCACGAGCGCGAGAAGCCATGGCAGGAGAAGGTGCGATACCTCGTCGGCGTAGCCCGCGACAATGATTGCGCGATTCGCGTTGGCGTCAATTGCGGCAGCGTCGACCCGGCACAACAGGCCAAGTACGATCCGAGCGACAAGCTTTCGCCAATGCTCGATAGCGCTCTCGACCATTGCCGGTTTCTCGACGACCTCGGCTTTACACGCTACTGTGTCTCGCTCAAGGACTCTAGTCCCCGCGACGTGGTCGAAGTCAACAAACGGTTCGCCGCCGCCCGTCCCGACGTGCCGCTTCACTTGGGCGTCACGGAAGCCGGCCTGCCGCCGGACGGCGTGATCAAAACCCGCATCGCTTTCGAGCAGCTCATTAGCCGTGGCATCGGCGATACGATTCGCGTTTCGCTCACCGTGCCGAACGACCGCAAGCCGGAGGAGATCGCCGCCGGCCGGCAAATCCTCGCGGACATCGCAAGCGGCCGGGTACGATCGGTCGTTGACTACGGACTTTCGACGCTCAACATCATCAGTTGCCCGAGTTGCTCGCGCGTCGAAAACGAAGCCTTTGTCGAGCTTGCGGAAGACGTGAAGCGCATGACCGACTATGCCCGCGAGCACGCGATCACCATCGCCGTGATGGGTTGCCGCGTCAACGGCCCCGGCGAAACCGATGACGCCGACCTCGGCCTCTGGTGCGGCCCGAACTTTGTGAATCTAAAACGCGGCCCCGAGACGATCGGCCAATTCCCCTACGAAGCCATTCTGCCGCGGCTCAAGCAGGAGCTGGATGCATTGATCACCGCGCGAACAGCCTAATCGCCCGCTAGCAGCTATCAACAGGCCCTCGGTCCACGGTAGTCTCGGCATGGCCGGCAACGCCGGGCGTGGACAGATTTGCCGCGGATTGGCTGCAATTGACGCCGCCCCACGCCAATGCTAATTACCACCGTCCGCGCCCTAGCTGCGCGCTTTTCCCGGAACCGGTCACTCGCGCTGCGACTCCTCGTGAACCGCTTCGCTCTCCTCATCGCTGGCCTCGCGTCGACGCTGTTTTTCAGCAGCGCCGCAACTGCACAGTACCCGGCAGCGAGCCAGCCACCCTCCGCCGCTCCGCCCAGTGCCTATGCCGCGCCGGCGCGCAGCACTTCGCCGTTTGCGTCAGCGCCCGTTACGCCGCCATTATTCCCGTCGCCTCCCTATGTGGCGCCCGTGACCCCAGTTCAATACACGGCGCCTCCGACAATCGCGCCGATCACGCCTGTGTCTCCCCCGCCTAGCACTTTCGCGGCGCCCGCTTACCCGGCGACCGCTTCGCCTTATTCTGTGCCGCCCGCCGGAGCACCGACGTTTAGCCCGGCCCCGTACTCAGCACCCTACACTCCGCCGCCGGCCGCGATCGGACCGCCGCCCGCATTCGATCCTTATGCCACGGGAAGCGCACTCGGTCCACCGCCGCCCGCCGTGCCCTACAGCTACACACCGCCGCCGCAGTCGCCGGCCACCGCTTACCCCTATCCGCCGCCTTCAGGCACCGTGCCGCAGACTGCGCCCTTCGGACAGCCCTATGGCCCGCAGCCCGGTGTGCCGACCGTTGCCAGCGATGAGGGTTATTACGCCAAGGCCCAGCGGTTCTTGCAAGAGCTGAGCTTCGAAGAGACGTTTATCTACGGCAAGCCCGGCAGCCTGAGCGAGCTCGATATCAATCGGGCCGAAATCGCCAGCACTTTTGCCCTGCCGATGGGCTACAACATTGAAGCGCCGCTGTTGGTGACCCCGGGCTTCGCCGCCAATTGGCTCGAAGGGCCAATCCACAACTTTGCCATTACTCCAACTGGTGAACCTGGCACCGACTTGCCGCCGCGGATTTACGACGCCTACCTCGATTTCGCCTGGTATCCGCACATCACGCCGTGGCTCGGCGGCGAACTCGGTTTTCGCACTGGCGTATGGAGCGATTTCGACCACGTGACCACCGATTCAATCCGCTTCCTCGGCCGCGGTTTGGCGTCGATCTCGGTCAACCCAACATTCGACTTCCTCTTTGGCGTCGTCTATCTGGACCGCCTGAAGGTGAAAATCCTGCCGGCGGGCGGCGTCTATTGGCGACCGACGCCGGATTGGGATGCCTACATCGTCTTTCCGAATCCCAAGATCCGCCACTACTGGATGACGGTCGGCAATTCGAAATGGTACTACTACGCGGCGGGCGAATATGGCGGCGGATCGTGGACCGTCGACCGCGATGGCGAAGGCGACCGCATCGACATCAACGACATCCGCGTGATCGGCGGCATCGAATGGGAAACGCAGACGATGCTTCGCGGCCACATCGAGGCCGGCTATGTTTTCGATCGCCAAGTCATCTACAACGACAACAATACCGCCCCATTCGATGCCGCCAACTCCATCATGTTGCGTGGCGGAATTGAGTTTTGAGGTGCGCGGTAATGGCCTACGGTTGGCTGATTGGCGATTCGGATGCCGCTGCTGGCTTGGCCAGCAGTGCTGCTCGTAAATCGTTTTTCGTCGTCCTCATCTTGTCGGCGATTTTCCTCCTCGCGGCCCGCTTCACCCACGCCCAGCCGCCGTACCCGACGACTGTCGCGCCGGTGCCTGTCGGCGGCTATGTCATGCCCGAGTCGGTGCCCTACCAGCCGACGCTAGGCGCCATCACGCCGCAGGCCGTCCCACAGGTCCCCGCCACCTGGATCGGTCCGACGTCCGCGACTCCCGGACCCATCTACACGTCCATCGCCCCCGGCGCCGGCGGTGCCGTGCTCACGCAAACGCTTCCCGATGGCGGTGTCGTGCTTCCGCCCGATCCGAACTCTCTGTCGGCGCCCGCAAATAGCGCTCCCTGGCAGCCCTATCCGCCATCTAGTCCCGTCGTGCCCGCCGGCGCGGCCGTTCCTCCGCCGGCAGTCCCCTTCCCCGATCAGCCCTCACTCAACAATTTGGCATCGATGGCGCCCCCCGGCTCGCGCAATGGCTTCTTTCAAAAAGTAAATTTCACGGCCACGTACCTGCCCCGTTTTGGCGACCAAGACCTGGGCATGACCGACCTCGAGGCGCAGCTTGTGCTTGCTGTCCCATTCATCACCGTGCAAACGCCCCTCTTGATTACGCCCAAATACGGCTTCCACGCGCTCGATGGTCCCGACTCGCCCGATGTGCCGCCAGAGGTCCAAGACGTTGCGCTCGATTTGGAAAACATTCGGCCCTTCGGTGATCGCTGGATCGGTATCTTCGACGTCACGCTCGGCGAATTTGCCGACGATCATAGCTTTGGAACCGGCGACGCCTTCCGTGTCACTGGCAATGGAACCGCGGTCTACGTCTTCTCACCAGAACTTAAAGGTGTTCTCGGGCTGGCGTACGTCAATCGCGCCGAAGAAAAGTTCCTGCCAATCGTTGGCGTAGACTGGAAACCAAGCGACGATGCCGACTATCAGCTCGTCTTTCCCTCAGCAAAACTCGCCTGGCGCCTCTCGACTTCGCCTATTCCGGGCCAGGACGAACATTGGCTCTATCTGGCGGGCGACTTCGGCGGCGGTGTCTGGGCCGTCGAGCGCACCAACGGCGACACCGATAAGCTCGATATCACCGATTGGCGGATCTCACTGGGCCTCGAGCATCGATTTATCGGTGGCCTCTCCGAACGCGCCGAAATCGGCTTCGCCTTCAATCGCCGCCTCGAATACTTCAGCGATCACGATCGTGTCGAACTCGGCAATACGCTCTTGGCCCGCGTCGGCCTAACGTATTGATCGGCCACCCGCCTTCAATTTGCCGCGCCGCTAGAACTCGCCGCGCTCGCGCCGTGGCCGTCGCGCTCGCCGAGCTGCCCGGCGATCCATTGTTTTACGTTGGCCTCGAGCACCGGCAGCGGAACACCGCCGCTTGCCAGCACCACGTCGTGAAACGCGCGAAGGTCAAACTTTTCGCCGAGCTCCTTCTCCGCGTCCGCGCGCAGCGCGCGGATCTTCATCTCGCCCGTCTTATAAGCGAGCGCCTGCCCCGGCCAACCGATGTAGCGATCGACTTCGGATCGGATGTCGTGCTCCGACATCGCGGAATTGGCGCGCATATACTCGACGGCCTGTTCGCGGGTCCAGCCCATGTAGTGGATGCCCGTATCGACGACCAAGCGGCAGGCCCGCCAGACTTCCATCGTCAGTCGGCCAAAGTCGCTGTACGGATCGTCGTAGAACCCCGCCTCGAGCCCCAGATGCTCGGCATACAGCGCCCAACCCTCGGTAAACGCCGTAAAGCCTGAATATTTACGGAACTTAGGCTGCCCCTCGATCTCATGCTGCAAGGCGATTTGCAGATGATGGCCGGGCACTGCTTCATGGAGGCAAAGTGATTGCAGTGTGTAAAGCGGCCGGCTGGGTAGATTCGACGTGTTGATGTAAAAGAAGCCGGCCCGACTGCCGTCGCCCGCCGGACTCTGGTAATACGCGGCGACCGACTGCGGCGCGATATACTCCGGCACTTCACGCACTCCATAGGGCATTCTCGGCAGGTGACCAAAGAACTTCGGCAATTGCCCGTCCATCCGCTTGAGAATGTAAGATGCCTCTTTTTTCAACTCTTCGGGCGTCTTGGCGTAGAACTTCGGATCGGTCCGCAGGTACTCGATGAACGCGGCAAAGTCGCCGTCGAACTTCAGATCGCGAATGATCTTGTCCATCTCGCCATGGATGCGCGCCACTTCCGCCAAACCGGTCGCG
>DASYDU010000167.1:0-2887 GCA_036499445.1 Lacipirellulaceae bacterium | reverse complement strand
GGAATTTGCGTCGGAAGGGAGGGCGAGGCTCCCGCCGAGCTTTTCGCCTGTGTCCGCTTCACGCTCGGCAGGAGCGTCGTCCTCCCTGTTGACGCCACGCGCTGCTTGTTAAGGCAAAGCCTAGTACTGAAAGTGTTTGATCATCTCCCCCTGTTCGCCGATTTGGGCCAGCGAATCGATGCCGATGGTGAGGTGAATATCCGACCAATCGCGGGTTACTCGGGCGTCGCTCTCGCTCGTCTTCACGCCTTCGGGAGTGAGCGGCTTATCCGACACGAGGAGTAACGCGCCGCGGGCGATTTGGTTCTTGTGGCCGACGACAAAGATCGTGGCCGTTTCCATGTCGATGCCGATCGGTGTGTATTCTTCGAGCTGCTCGCGGAACTTGACGTCATGCTCCCAGACGCGGCGATTGGTCGTGTAGATCACGCCTGTGCGATATTCGAAGCCGCGCTCGACCAGCTTTTGCGATACGAACTTGTGGAGCTTGAACGACGGCAAGGCCGGCACCAGCGGCGGCAAATAATCGTCGGAGGTTCCTTCGCCGCGGATCGCGCCGATCGGCAAAATGAAATGCCCGATTTCTGTCGTATGCTTGAGCCCGCCACATTTGCCGAGTAGCAGCACCACCTCCGGGTGATAGGCGGTCAGCAGGTCCATGATCGTCGCGGCGTTGGGCGAACCGATGCCGAAGTTGATGATCGTCAAGCCTTGTCCGTTCGAGGCGGCCTGCATCGGGCGATCGTCGCCATAGATCTGACAGTCGAATTTCTTGGAGAACCGGGTCACATAGTCGCGAAAATTGGTGAGCAGCACGTAGGGCTCAAACTCTTTGAGCGGCATCCCCGTGTAACGGCTCAACCAGTCGGCGGCGATTTCGGATTTGGTGACCATGTCAGGATTGCGGATTTTGGAATGCGGATTTTGGATTAAGTGACATAATCGCAATCCGAAATCCGAAGTTGAATCGCGGCCCACGCCGCCTCAGTAAACGACTCGCTTTGGGTTGTTTTTCCACTCGGTAAATAGCTCGCGGCATTCGGCGGGAAGGACGCCCGGCACGAGCTTGAGCTTGCTGCCGCCGAGGCGCAAGAGTTCGGCAGCTGGCAATTGCAGCTCGTTGAAACCGGCCGTGTCGGCGTCTCCGATTGTCGCTCCGTAATAAACGGTTTCCACGCGCGCCCAATGGAGGGCGGCCATGCACATCGGACACGGCTCGCAGGTGGTCGCCACGATGGCACCGTCGAGGAAGATGTTTTTGGCCGCCCGGCAGGCTTCACGAATTGCGTTCACTTCGGCGTGGGCTGTGATATCCGTCGAAAGCACCACACTGTTATGGGAGCAAGACAGCAGTTTGCCATCGCGAGCAATGGCACAGCCAAACGGGCTTTGGCCGGCGGCCAGACCCTGCCGGCACTTCTCGATCGCCAGTTGCATCAGTTCCGCGGGGTCCATAATTGACTTGCTCATCGAAGCGATCGCCTGGGGTCGGGCGGTCATCGTAACCCTCAACCCGCCTTTACTTTAAGCTGCGAAGGGGCCAGCGACAAGATTGCTTTGGGCTCAAACGAATACCCGGTTGGCGCGCGCCGGCGGCATCCTTGGAAGGAGGCCGCGGTTTCGACTTCCATCGCCGGCCACCAAGATACAGGCGCGCGATCGATCCAAATCGGACTGCTGGAATGGAACTTTCCTCTCCGGGCGACGTTCAATCTAATGGGGCTAGGGCTGCTGGCGGTACGCGCGGACCGACCTGACGCGCGAGTTAGTAATCAAATTGAATCCCGTACCAATGGAGTTTTTCACGATGCGAACCTTCCGGACCACGATCATGTTTGTCGTCGCGGCGTGCTGCATAGCAATGGGCAGTTCCGTATTTGGCCAACCACCCGCGGGCGGACCGCCGTTCGGCGGCGGGCCAGGTGGACCTCCTGGCGGACCCGGCGGCTTTTTTGGCGGCGGCGGGATTTCCGGCATTCTGCAAATGCCCGAAGTGCAAAAGGAAGTCGAGCTCACTGACGACCAACGGACCGAGCTCGGCAAGCTGCGCACCGAGATTCGCGACCAAATCCGCAATCAGCTGCAAGACTCGTTCAACGGCATGCGCGACCTCGGCGACGAAGAGCGGCAGGCCCGCGTCGAGCAGATTCGCACGCAAATGGACACGATTCGCAAGGACGTCGAGGGCAAGCTGCAGAAGGTGCTATTGCCGAATCAATTCGATCGGCTTAAGCAGATCGATTTGCAGAGCCGCATCCAACGCGAAGGCGCCACGGCGCTCGCGCAAGGAGAGCTGGCGGACCAGCTTGGACTTACCGACGCGCAGCGCGAGCAACTGCAACAGAAATCGGAAGAGGTGCAAAAAGATTTGCTGGCTAAGATTCGCCAGGCCCGACTCGACGCTCGCAACCAGTTGCTCGACGTGCTGACGCCCGATCAGAAGGCCAAGCTCGACGCGCTTATGGGAACGCAGTTTGATCTGCCGGAGGCCAACCCGAATCCGAACGGCGGCCAACCCGGAAATCGTGGCGGCCGGCCTGGTCGCGGCGGCCGCGGCGGGCGAAACGCCGGTGGAGCACGAAACGGAGGCGGGACTAATCCAACGCCTCCGCCAGCGGCACAAGACAGCACGAATTAAGCGTCGTTTGTCGGCGACCGGCCTGTCGCTCATAATGACGTGGACATCTGTGTTGGAACGACCAACGACCATGTCTTGCCCTGACCTCTGACCTCCGACCCCCCTTTCCATGGAAGCAGGCGCCATTCTTGTCAAACGCGGGTTGCTCTCGTCGCAGCAGTTGGATCAGCTGCGCCGCGATCGGCCGGAGGCCAGCCGGCTCGACATGGCGGCGGTCGACACGGGCCTAGTGACCGAGGAAGCGGCTTT
>DASYDU010000166.1:0-25149 GCA_036499445.1 Lacipirellulaceae bacterium | reverse complement strand
TCGCATCCAGCCCGGCGTTCTGTTCGCCCCGCAGCCGCCGCACGATATTCCGCCCCAAATCGAGCAAATCGTCGGCCCGCTGCCGAATGGTCGGGTTCTCAACCGCCTCAAACTTCTGATACCAACGTTTGAGCACCCGTCGCACAATCGCTTCCGCCGTGAGCAGCGAAGCCCGTAATTCCTGTTCAAATTCGCCCGTCATAAACAGATCGCGCAGCATCTCGCCATGAGCGCGAAATACGCCGGCCAGCGTCGAATCGAATTCCGCCTCGATCCGCAACGCAAATTGATCGAGCTCCGCCAGCGTCGCGTCGAGGCACTCCTTCAGCCGCGCCAATTCGCGGTCCACCTCACCTACGCCAATTGCGCTCGGCGCGCCGCCGCAATTCAGCACGTCGCCGACCACCCAAGCCCGTCCCATTCCCAATCCTGGCGCAATGCACCGCCCAGTCAGCGTCTCTTCCGCGTCTGTTTTGTCACGCGGCATGGTGGTCGTCGATCGCATTTAGTTCTCCTAAAACGATTCACCGCTGAATCGACAGCAAACGATGGGCACAAGTCACCGCCAGCGAGCCGTCGCCCACGGCAAAACCAACCCGCTTCGTCGAACCCGCCCGGATATCCCCGGCCGCCAGCACGCCGGGCAGCGTCGTTTCCAGCGGACACGGGTCGCGATCGGCGCGCGGCCAAAAGCCCGAACGAATCGCGTCAGTACCCGTTAGCAGATAGCCGTTCGTGTCGCGGGCGATTTCCGTCGGCAACCAAGTGGCCGCCGGCTCCGCCCCGATGAACACGAACACTGCTGCGCATGGGATTCGGCGGCTCGACCCGTCAGCATTGTTCTTCATCGTGATCTCTTCCAAACGACGATCGCCGCCAACGCTCTCGATCTCCGTCTGTTCGTGGATCATCACATTGGCCGTCGCCCGAATCCGGCTCGACAAATAGGCCGACATCCCGTGCCCCAACGTGCGGCGGATCACGTGATGCACCGTCCGCGAGGGGCAACACTCCGCGAGAAACATCACAGCCTGACCAGCCGAATTCCCCGCGCCCACCACTGCCACGTCGGTCCCGTCATAAAGATCAGCTTCCACCGTCGTGCAGGCATAGTAGATGCCCGCGCCCACAAATCGATCCGCCCCGGACGCCTCAAGCTGCCGCCAACGAACGCCAAGCGCGAGCAGAATCACGCGACTATGAATCTCGGCCCCGCAATCCAGCCGCAGCGCATGCGAATCGTCAGCCGACTTGGCAGGAATCAGGGCTTCGACTTCGACCGGCGCGACGACCCGCGCGCCGAACTTCAGCATCTGCAAAACACCGCGTGTGGCCAGTTCCGCGCCGCTCAAACCGGCCGGAAACCCGATGAAGTTTTCGATCCGCGACGATCCGCCCGCTTGCCCGCCCGGTCCCAACCGGTCGAGCATCAACGTCGACAGTCCCTCAGACGCCGCGTAGACGGCCGCGGAAATCCCCGCCGGCCCCGCCCCGACGATTGCAAAGTCAACATCCTGCGTCGGGCAGTGCTTCCAGATTCCGGCCTCGTTCGCCAACTCTCGCAACGTGGGATTCACCAGCACGCGACCGCTGCCGCATTCGATGACCGGTGACTTCTTGTGCGAGCCGAGTGCCGCCGATACTTTCCGGCCCTCCTCCGTCTCCGAATCGAACCACGTGAACGGGACAAAGTTTTTGTATAGAAACTCGCGCACCGTGTTCGTGTCGCGGCAGCGGCCCGGTCCCACGACCCGCAATCCCAACGTGCCCGACTGCGACAGCAGCTTCCGTCGGTGCGTGAATGCCAGCATGAGCTTCTCGCCAAAGCTCGGCACGCGATTTAAGAGCGAGCGAATCTGCTCATTCGGGATGCACAGCACGCGCGTCTGCCCCCGGGCCCTCGCCGTCACAATCACCGGCCGCCCGGTCAGCACGTCGATGTCGCCGGCGAACTCCCCCGGCCCATGCACGACAATCAAACTGTTGCCGTCCGTCGGGTTAAGAATCTCGACCTCTCCCGACTCAATGATCACCAGATCAATTTCGGCCTGCCCGACGCGAAAGATCACTTCGCCGTCCGCATAGTCGCAGGCCTTCACCAGCGGCCGAACGAGCGCCAGCTCCGCCGCCGTCAGCCGTGGAAACGCAACCTCCGAATCCTGGTCCATTCCACTACCCTCAACCTGACGACTTCTTCCCAAACATCATTCCGCCGGCCGCACAGAAGATTATACCGGAGACGGCAAATGATGCTCGACCCGCCGAAACGCCCAATCCAATTGACGCGTCGGACCAACGCAGTTGAGAGTCTCCGTAAGGCGACTAGTCGACGTCGCCCGAGGCCCAAGCTCGGCGGTGCCAAGACGCTCCGATTCGATTGCAGAGGAGCACTTTGATTTCAGGCACGAGTTTAGACATGTCGTGCAACAACGCGCCGCTGTCCATGCGCGGTGCACACCTCTACTCGTCTCCCACTCTCCTTGTCTTCTCGCCTGATTTCCTCGCTCCGCATTACTCGCCACTCGCTCCTCGCAAGCGGCCAAAAATAGTTGTGGAAATTGTGCCACCACTTCTGCTAGGAAGAAGTCAAGTGCCAAGAGTCGAGAGCCGGACAAAGATCCTCTGGCTCTCGACTCTTGACCCTCCGCTCTCGACTTTACCGGAACCACGAACTCAACATGCGCACAGCACAGACAAAAGTGAGTAGCCTTTTGCAGCCCGCAAACGAGCGATCGTCCATGATTTCGTGGCGAAACCGTCACAGCCGACGTGCAAAACGAGTGACTTTTGCAGCGAAAATGTGGGACCCCACAATCGCAGACAAAACGCATCTCGTTGTCGGAGAGCGAGTTACCGCGGATGGACCGAGAATGGCCCCAACAAAAGTCGAAATTCTCCGAGCCTGTATGCCTTTTGCCCACGTCCGTGCCCGCGGGTTGCGACAGAAGTCAGCTCCCAAAGCTAGCGCGCCACGTCACCGACATTGCCAACAATGTCCAAGCGTTCGTCGTTCGTCATTCGAGCTGAGCATAGAAAATTCGCCGCACCGGGGCCATCACCAAGCGGATGCTGGTGACTATACCGGAGAGGAGCCACGCTATGAGCGACGGCCGCAGGATGTCAACAAACAGGCAGTTGCGGGCCGCGGCCGAGGCACCCCATACGATACCCAATGGCTACCGCTGTGCCGCCGGGATCCGACTTGCCATGCCGGACGGCGCACCCATCAGATAGGCGAACAGATCGGCCACCTGGTCCAGCGTCAGCGGATTCAAGAGACCTTCGGGCATCACCGATTGTTTGCACGTGGTCATGCTCTCTATGTCGGCAACCGCGAGCCGCACGCGCTGGCCGTCCGACTGCACGACCGAGATGTTCCCTTCTGCATCCTTGGTGGCGATGCCGACGTAGGTGCGGCCATTGGCGACGACCGTGCGGCTCGCATACTGGTCAGACACCACATGCGACGGATACACGATCGACTCCAGCACCTCTTTTCGCTGGAATCGCTGTCCGACATTGGTCAAATCGGGTCCGACGCTTTCGCCTGCGCCGCCCACGCGATGGCATTTGGCGCACTGGGCTTCGCCAAACACTTTGGCGCCGCGGGTGGCGTTGCCCGTCTTGCCCTCGGGGCTCTCCAGAAACGTCGCCAGCTCCGCGTAGCTCCATTTGTTGGTCGTCGACTCTTGCGGCAACTCGGCCGGCGATGCGTCGGGGAACTTGTTGGCGTACCAATTCTGCCAAACGGCCAATTGATCCCTGACCGAAGATTGGTTGCCGTCGAGCGATTGGCCCGTCCAATGCTTCAGCAACTCGACCGCCAGTTCGCCACCATTCGAGGAGAGGCGCAGTCCTTGCAGAATTGTGTTGCGATACGCGTCGGCAGTCTTTGGTCGCCGATTGACGTGCGCCAGCGCGGCAAGCACGTCCTGCGCTGCCATGCCGTCAACGGTGCGCAGCGAATCGACAAGGATTTCCCAATTCTCGCCGTCCGGGTATTGGGCCAGGCTGGCGGCCACCGGAGCCCGTCGCTCCGGTTGGTGCTGATAGACCTCGCGGAGGTAGGCCAGCGACTTCGGCTCGCCGCTCGCGCCCAAGACCGCGATCGTTCCCACGCGCAGCCGGGCCATCGGCTCGCCGTCGCCGTTGGCGATTCGTTCATCGAGCGCACGGATATCGGCCAGCACGTCGGTACCGGGATTCTCAGGCAGTTTCGCCAGAATCGAAAGCGACGACGTCGGGAAGTTTTCGCCCATCGCCAGCACTTGCTGCCGTTCGCCGAGCGAGAGGTTGGTAAAGAAGTCGCGGGCGAAGCCTTCGATGTAACCGCTAATGCTATGGCCTCCTTCCAGGCCGCGGGCCGACTCGAAATAGCGCAGCATCGCGAGCTTGTCGTCGATTTGCCAACCCGTCTTGATCCGCGGCGCGTAGGCAGCGATCTGCAGCTTCTCGACGTTGTCGATGTCGCTGGCGAGCTGCTGCGAAAGGGCGTGGGCCGCTTCCGGTGGCTGCAAATATGCCAGAAGCTTCACCAGCTCGCGGTTGGCATAGGTATCGGTGGTTGGGTACGCCTTTACGATTTGCCGGGTGATGCCCGGCGCGTCTTGCGGAGAGATTGGGCCGCGCATGAGCGCGAGCTGCGTCAGTCGCAGCACATCGCGATAGTCGGTTGCGGCGTCTTCGGCCGGCGATTGCTGTCCCGCGGCCTTCATGGCCACCGACTTGTCGCGAAGTATCGTCTCGCAGCGGGCAAGCACCTGACGCGCAGCGTCGGGCGTCGGGTCAGCGGCCAGGAGCCCGGCCGCGCCCTGCAGGAAAGTGCGCTCGGACTTCGCGGAGAGAATCTGCGCTTGCCAGCGCTCGGCCGGAATGCCTTCCAGCGCCCGGCGAGCGGCGAACGCCACAAAACGATCGGGATCGTTCAACAAGCGGACCAGCGCGTCGACCGGCGTCTCAGTCCCGCGGTGGGTGATCGCTTCGCAAGCGACGCGGCGGACCCAGGGATCGCTATCGCTGAGCAGCTTGGTGAGCGGATCGCCAAATTCGGCGATCTTCTGCGTGCCCATCAGGCGAGCGACCTTCACGCGCATCGCCGGATCGGAGTCGCCCGACATATCGACGAGCGTATCGACCGTCGGCGGCGGCCCGAAGAACGTCATCAGATCAATTGCCCGCAGCCGGTCTGCGGGCTTCGTCTGTTTGTCGGCCAGAACGCGTGTCAGCTCCGTCGCCCACTGGTCACCCATCCTTTTTTGCACGAGTGCAATTCGCCGGCGGGCCCAATCGCTTTGAAACTGTGGCTGACGCAGAGCTTGATCAATACCTTTGCCCAGATCGGTCGCCTCGGCCGGCACCTGACCTTTCCAGGAGATGCGGTAGATGCCGCCATCGGTGCCGCGGCCGCCGGTGCAGAAATAAAGTCCGCCGTCGGGGCCCACCGCCAGATCAGTCACGTTCAGTGGCCGGCCCTTGAGCACCGTGTTTATCTTGGCTTTGTAGGTCGCGCCGTCCCGCTCAAATTTAATGGCGTGAATCTCGCCCAGCGACCAGTCGCCGACGAACATCGTATTCTGCAATCGCTTCGGAAAAGCCACATGGTTATAAAACTCGACGCCGGTTGGCGAGCCGGGACCGACATTGAGCGTGGCGGGCAAGCTATCGAGGTAATACTCGGGCCATTTCGCCCAGCCGCTCCGCCAGCCCAGCTCCGCGCCGGGCGGCACGTGGTTGACCCGCGTCGGCCGATACCAGGGCAGACCGATGTCCCATTCCATGTCGGCATCGTAAGTGAACATCTCGCCGTCCGGATTGAAGGCGAAGTCGTACGGATTGCGGAAGCCGGCCGCCACCATCTCGATGAAGCTGCCGTTCGTGTCCGTGCGGACGATCGTGCCGCCGGGTGCCGGCACTCCGGCCGCATAGCCTTGCGGATCTTCGTAGCGCGGTTGAACGAGATCACCTTCGTACGGTGTCGCGTAGGGACTGTGCGAATCGGCCTTGATGTCGCCGCGGGCGAAATTGCCGCACAAGACATAAATCGATCCATCCGGTCCAAGCTGCACCGCGTGTGGTCCGTGCTCGCCGATCAGGCCGCGAAATTTGACGATTGCCTGGCAATCTTCCGCCCTGCCGTCGTTGTCTGCGTCGGTCATGCGGTAGAGCGCGCCGCCTTCGGGACCGTCGCCCGAAACGAAAACACTCGTTCCTAGCGAAAGAATTCCCTGAATGTTTTTGACTTTGTCGCAAAAGACCTGCACGTCGTCGAATTTACCCTCATGGTTTTTGTCACGAATAATTTCGAGCGGGCCGCCTTCGCGCGATGCCAGGATATCACCCTGTGCATTGAACGTCATCGCGATCAGTGAGCCGGCCTGTTCATCCGTCACCAATCGCTCAACGACGAATTCGGGATCGATCAGGAACCGCGAGCCCTCGCCCGCGATCACGACTTCATCACCCCAAGGCAGCACGCCACCAAGCGGACCATAGACCTTGGCCTCCAGCCATTCGCGATCGCGAAACTCGGGCTGATTCCAATTGGCAAACTCTTTGACGCTCGTCCGCCAAGTGTTATCCGTCGAATGACTCTCGAATGTGCCGCCCTTTTCTTTGACAATCACGCGAGCCACGAGCCCGGCCGCGCCGGTGTCCGTGTTCGAAGCCTTCACCGCTACGACGTTGATGCCCGGGCGAATCAGCTTGGTGATGTCGTGAACGTCCATCTTTCGCCAATCGGAACCGGTGCCGACTTGCTTCCCGTTCACGTACAGTTCGTAGCGGTTGTCGCAGGCAATGTGCACCTGGGCGAAATCCACCGCGTTTGCCAGCGTGATCGTCTTGCGGAAATAACAATCGCCAGTCGGCACGGCGTCCTTCTCAAAGGCGGGCGACCAGATCCAATTGGCGCCGATCAGCTTCAAGAATTCGGCCCGCGATTTCGGGTCCGTGGTCTCCATCGGCTGCAATGTGTCGGGAACGGCGGATTTTTGACCCGCCTGGGGTGCCGCCTTTTTGCTCGCGGACCCGGCGGCCGGATTGCGATTTTGGGCCGCCGCGCGCTGCACTTGCACCGGCTGAGTGTGGGAATTGGCGCGCGACGGATCCTGGGGCTGGGCCCCGTTGCCACTGGACGAAAACAACACGAGTGCAACAATCGCTAGCGGAGCGCAGATCAAACGAAAACTCGAACCGCCCATGGTAGCCTCGTGGAACAGAACCGCAGCAGCAGCCGAAATTGGCGGCGGGCAGCTTAGCAGTCAGGCCGCTGGCCGAGCAACACGGGCTTCAGGGCGGCGATCTGCTAGCAGGCATTGGCACTCCAATTGACGAGCAGCGGATTGACTGGCCCGCGTAGAGACGTTTGGGTGAGTCAGGGAACAGGTGGTAAGATTTTGACACCTACGCACTTACTCACTCACGAACCCATTCGCCTGCCAGCTTCCGTCGTTGACGCGATCTAAAGCATTGGGTAGCGTAGTTTTCCGTCGCCATGCTGGCGTCGCCATTCTTCTCAAGAAAGTTTGCGCCATGATGAATTGTCACGTCGGTTCTAGATTTTGGCGCTCGCTGTTGTGCCTCGCCTCAGTTGGGCTAGCAATTGTAACGGGATGTAGCTCATCGGAAGAGCACACGAGGGACGCAGGCAAAACGGACCACCAGGCCGCGACGGCTTCCGCGGACGCGAAACCCGGGGGCTCGGACGATGCGGCCGCCAACGCGGCTTCGACGCCTTTCAAACTCGGCGATTTGATTGAGCCCTTTACTCCACCCCCGCTCGCTGAAGTTGACAAGGTGGCCGAGTGGATCGACCAACCCGTGCTCGACAGCATGGACATCTTGCGCAAGAAGCAAGCCAAGTTGGGAGGACCCCCGGTGACCGTCGAGCAAGCGCTGGCGTTGCGGAACGACTCCGATGAAAACAATGCCAAGATCTTGGATACGCTGGGCCGCTTAGCTCCTGCCGATGGCAAGGGCGTCAACTACGATGCCACTTGGGTCCGGCAAGTCGGCGGCGACCTCAAAAGCACCAATCCACTCCTACAAAGCAGCATCACCGAGGCGGAATACCAAGCACTTACCGGCTTTGGCTATCTCGGCGATGACCAGGACGTAAACCACATCGCGACCAACGATTCCATCGTCTCTTGGCAGACGAGCAAGGATCGGATGATGGACAAGTTTGTCTTGCGGGACGACTTACTTTGGTCCGACGGCCAGCCGATCACCGCACACGACGTGAAGTTTTCTTATCTAGTCATCATGACGAGCGCGGTGCCGATTACCGCGGTGCGGACCGGCATAGATCAATTGAAATGGGTGGAAGCCTATGACGACCACACGCTGGTGTTCTTTCATAAAGAGCCATTGGCCACGAACGTGGTCAATATGTCGGTTCCGACGATTCCCAAGCACATTTACGAAAAATCAATTGCCGACGATCCGACGATGGCCCGCAGCCCGTACCATACGAAGCTTGAGGATGATCCAGTCGTCGGTGGACCATATAAATTGACCAAGCGTGCGCGAAGTCAGGAATTCGTGCTCGAACGTCGGGACGACTATTATCGAGTGAACGGTCGCGACGTCCGTGATAAACCGCTGATCAAAGAAATTCGTACTAAGGTGATCGAAGATCAAAACACGGCGCTCTTGGCGCAAGTGAAGGGCGACATCCAAGAAATGGAGCTCCGGGCCGAAGAGTGGGCCAGTAAAACCAACGGCGATGACTTCTACGAGCGGAACACCAAAGTCCGCGCGACCGAATGGACCGAGTTCCATTTCGATTGGAACTTGAAATCGCCCTACTTCTCGGATAAGCGGGTTCGCCAGGCGATGTCTTACGCTTTCGATTACCACGAATTCCTCCATACGATTTCGCATGATGTCTACACACCCTGCGCCGGCATTTACCATCCGACTTCCTGGATGTTTCCGAAGGACGGGCCTCAGCCTTATCAGCAAGATTTGAACAAAGCCGAGGACCTGCTCGATGAAGCCGGTTGGAAGGATACCGACGGCGACGGCATCCGCGACAAGGAGATTGATGGCAAGCGCGTACCGTTTCGCTTCACGCTCTATACCTACCAGTCCGAGTCGGGAATGCAGGCCGCCACGCTCATGAAAACCTGCTTGGAAAAAATCGGCATCACCTGCTACGTCAAGCCAACTGAGTTCGCGGAGTTGATCGACACCATGGAGAAACACAAGTTTGACGCGGCCATGGGTGGCTGGAGCGCCGGAAGTGACCCGGACTCGGAATCGAACATTTGGGGCAAGGATGGCGGCCGCAACTTTGTGGGCTACTCGAATCCGCGGGTCGACGAACTATTCGTCAAGGGTCGACATGAGTTCGACCGTGACAAGCGAGCGGCCATCTACGGAGAAATCCACAAGCTCATTTGGGAAGACCAACCGGACACCTGGCTGTTCAATCGCAACGCCATGTATGCGTTCAACAAATCGCTGCGCGGGTACAATTTCTCGCCCCTCGGACCGTTTATATTCAGCCCCGGCTTCGGCTCAATTTATAAGGCGGCCGCGCCTTAGAGAGAGGCAATGCGATCACCGTATTGCAAGCCTGCATTGTCTTGTGGTTCACTTTCGCCGGGCCGCCTTCTATGTTGCACTACCTGGTCCGCCGAATTCTGATTGGGCTTCTTACGCTGCTCTTAATCTCGTTTGTGGTCTACGCCCTCGTGCGCCATATTCCCGGCACGCCGCTCACGTCCGATCCGGCGATGATGAATCCCAGCAAGATGCCCAGTCCGGCCGATATCAAGCGCTGGAATCATCTCTATGGTCTCGATAAGCCTTGGTACGAAGCATACTTTGTCTGGTTGCGCAACGTTGTGCGATTAGATCTCGGCCAATCGATTCCGAACAACAATCGGGCAGTATTGTCGCTGATTGGGGAGCGCGTACCCCGGACGCTGATGCTTTCGGCCACGTCCCTCGTCCTCGCCTATTTGCTGTCGATTCCGCTGGGTTTGTGGTCGACGGTGCGGAGCGGCTCGACCGTCGAGCGGACAGTTAGCACCGCGCTTTATATGCTTTATTCGCTGCCGGAATTCGTCGCCGCCCTGTATTTGCAACTTTTGTTCTACACCAAGCTTGGTTGGCTGCCGCTATATGGCATGAGTAGCGACAACTACGACACCTTCTCCACTTTTGGCAAAGCCTGGGATCTATTCCAGCACGCGCTTTTGCCGGTCACCTGCTTCACGTATGCCAGCTTGGCCTACTACGCGCGGTTCATTCACGCCAACATGCAGGAAGTCATCCGGCAGGACTATATTCGCACGGCGCGGGCCAAGGGCGTGCCGCCCTGGCGCGTGATCTGGCACCATGCGTTTCGTAACACATTGATTCCCCTCGTCACCTTGATCGGATTTACGCTGCCGGCGCTCTTGAGCGGGGCCGTGATTCTCGAACAGATTTTTACCTGGCCAGGCATTGGGCAGTTGTTCTTCGAGTCGATTGGCAAGCGCGATTACGACACGATCATGGGCCTCACGCTGATGTTTAGCGTGCTGACCCTCGTCGGGCAATTGCTGGCCGACGTCTTATATGCCGTGGTCGATCCGCGGGTGAGCTATTCCTAACCGCGCAATTTCGTGTTTTGAACGATGAGCACAGCCGAACAAATCGCGTTACAGACCGAAGCCGCGCGGGCGGCCGTGCCCTCGCCCAGTTTCTGGGCCGAGACCTGGCAGCGATTTCGCCAGCGAAAGCTCGGCATGATCGCGCTGGCGTTTGTCGTATTCTTGTGTCTGGTCGCGCTCTTTGCCCCCGCCATCGCCGGCACCAAGCCGATCGTGTGCAAATATAAAGGCCAGCTTTACTTCCCTTGCCTGGGCTACTTCAAGCGCGCCTGGGAGAATCCGATCTTTTTCCAAGATCGTTTTCGCGGCACTTATCCCCAAAACCTCAAAGCGAAAGACCCACAGAGTTGGGCAATCTGGCCGCTGGTGTACCAAGACCCGTATCGTCGCGTCTACGACGATGAATGGCCGGGTCAGCCCGGAAATCCCGCCGGCGTCGATGGCGGCCCCAGTCGTTGGAATTGGTTTGGCACCAATCAAGAGGGACTCGACGTTTTTGCCCAGATGGTCCACGGCACACAAGTCGCGCTCTCGGTCGGTTTCGTTTCGATGGGTATCGCGGCTGTGATCGGTATCACGCTCGGCGCGCTCGCCGGATATTTGGGCAGTTGGGTCGACATGCTTGTGAGCCGATTGATCGAGCTGGTGATGTGCATCCCATCGCTCGTACTCATCCTTGCGCTCGTTGCCATGCTCGACGAAGTCAATAATTTCCACTTGATGGCGATCGTCGGCATTACCGGTTGGACTGGCATTGCGCGGCTGACCCGCGCCGAATTCATCAAACTCAAAGAAATGGAGTTTGTCACGGCAGCTAGGGCGATTGGCGCGGGCAGATTTCGCATCATGTTTTGGCACGTCCTCCGCAATTCCCTCGCTCCGGTCTTGGTGCCCATTACGTTTGGCATCGCCAGCGCCATCCTGATCGAAAGTGGCCTGAGTTACCTGGGTTTTGGCGCGTCGCCGCCCAACCCAAGTTGGGGTACACTTTTGAAATCCGGCCGGATCGCGATCCAGCAGATGTGGTGGCTCATCGTTTTTCCCGGCGCCGCCATTTTTGTCACCGTATTGGCCTACAACGTCATTGGCGACGCCCTGCAGGAAGTGACCGATCCGCGACTCCGCCAACCAGGACATTAAGCGACGCACCTGCCTTCTTCCCAAAACTTTCAACCCTATTCCTTCTACCACGCCATGCCCGTCCTCGATGTCGAACATCTTCGCACCTATTTCCACTCCGAAGACGGCGTGGTTAAGGCGGTCGACGACATTTCGTTTCAGCTTGAGCAGGGCCGCACCCTGGGCATCGTCGGCGAAAGCGGCTCGGGAAAAAGTGTTACGTCGCTTTCGATCATGCGGTTGCTCACGTCGAATGCCACGATCGAGTCGGGCCGCATTGCGTTTCTCGGTAAGGACCTCGTCCGCCTGCCGGAAACGCAGATGCAATCGATCCGCGGCCGCGACATCAGCATGATCTTTCAAGAGCCGATGACTTCGCTTAATCCTGTCTTCACCGTCGGCGCGCAGATCGCCGAGGCGATCATCCTCCATCAACATACGACCAAGGCTGTCGCCCGCGAGAAGGCGATCGCGCTCTTGAAAGAAGTCGGCATCCCCAAGCCGGAGCAACGAATCGACTCCTATCCGCACCAGATGTCCGGCGGCCAGAAGCAACGCGTAATGATCGCGATGGCGCTGTCCTGCAATCCGCAGCTGTTGATCGCCGACGAGCCGACGACAGCCCTCGACGTCACGATCCAAGCCCAAATCCTTGAGATTCTCCGTAAGCTCCGCGACGACCGCGGCATGTCGATCATGTTCATCACGCACGACCTGGGCGTGATTGCCGAGATTGCCGACGACGTGCTCGTGATGTTCGCCGGCAAGGCGGTCGAGTACGGCCCGGTGCTCGATATTTTTGCCCAGCCAAAGCATCCCTACACGAAGGGCCTCTTGGCCTGCCGACCACGGCTCGAATCGCGCTTTCGCCGCCTGCCGACCGTCGACGACTTCATGAAGACCGAGACCGCCGACGGCGAGGTTCGCGTCGTCGAGCGGCGAATGGACGAAGCGCGGCTCAAGCAATTGGCGGAGCAGGGCAGGGGCCGCCTCTTGCATCCAAAATCGGCGCTCGCCGCGATGGGCCACCCCTGGGAGGAAGGCCGATTCGGGCCCGACACGAAAGCGGTTGCCGAGGGGACCAAGCCGTTGCTCTCCGTCGTGAATCTGCAGGTTTACTTCCCGGTCCGTCGCGGCATTCTGGCCCGCGTCGTCGATCACGTAAAAGCGGTCGACGACATCAGTTTCGACGTTTACCCGGGTCAGACGCTCGGCCTCGTCGGCGAATCCGGCTGCGGCAAGACGACGACCGGCCGGGCCATCTTGCGGCTCATCGAACCAACCGGCGGCAAAGTGTCGTACAACGGCGTCGATCTGCGGACCGTCGGCAGCAGCGATCTGCGGCATCTGCGCAAGAAAATGCAAATCGTCTTTCAAGATCCGTACGGTTCGCTGAATCCGCGAATGACGATCGAAACCACGCTCACCGAGCCGATGATGATCCACAAGATCGGTCGCTCGAAGGCCGACCGCCGCGTCCGAGCCGCCGCGCTGCTCAAAGAAGTCGGTCTCACACCCAACTTTCTCCGTCGCTATCCACACGAATTTTCTGGCGGCCAGCGGCAACGCATCTGCATCGCCCGGGCGCTCGCCACCGATCCGGAGTTCATCATCTGCGACGAATCGGTCTCGTCACTCGATGTCTCAGTGCAGGCCCAAGTGCTCAACTTGCTCAAGGAGCTGCAGGACAACCGCGGACTCACGTACATCTTCATCAGCCACGACCTCTCCGTCGTGAAATTCATGGCCGACATGATGGCTGTGATGAACAACGGCAAGATCGTCGAGTTCGGCCCCTCCGAAACCATTTACGCCAAGCCGGCCGAGGCCTACACGCGGAAGCTGATCGACGCCACGCCCAAGGACGACTTGGAACGCATTCGCCGCCGCGTCGCCGAGCGGGAAAAGGCCTGGGCTGCTTCTGCGTCCAAGGTGAAATAGCGACCGAGGCTGCGCCGGCGGTCGAAATCTCGTGTTGGCTCGCCGGCCGCTGTCAGCTACTCTACGCCCCCTTTCACGGCGCGATGCTAGCACGATCCACTACGCGTTCGCCCTCGCCGTTGATTTCATCAGCACGACTTTCCCGGCTCGTCCGGGAGAAAGACCAAGAGAGCGATGTCGACGATATCCGCGGCCCGGCCAAAATCCTCCCCGCTCGTCAAATTCACCAAGAAGACGATCAAGCGGACGATCCCGCCGCTTGTGGCGCTATACTTCATTCCCAAGTTGTTCCTGGCATTTATCGCCTGTGGGCTGGCCGACGTGCTGCGGAACCGCCCGTTCGAGCTGTCGCGGTTCACGCGCTACTTCGCCGGCAAAGGCGTCCTCACGTGGATGCTCTCCCCGTTCAATTTACTGCTCGATCTTGTTTCGCTGCCCTATTGGAACAAGGGCATCTACCGCATGAACGATTTGCCCGCCCGCTATCAGGCGGAAATCCAGACGCTCGTCGACGCCTGCCACAAGCGGGACCTGATCTCGGCGCTCGAGTCGAAGATGGGCGAAAAGAAGCGCGGCATGTACTTCTTTCAATGGTACGGCAAGCTGCTGCCCGCCTCGATCGAGATTCCTGAGTTCCAGCAGCGCTTCAAATACATCCGCACGATCGGCGTCTCGATCTTCAACAAGAAGCAATCGACCGACAAGCACTTTGGCCCGCTGCGGGTCACGTACCGAGTGCTGTACAACATCAACCCGGTGAACGATCCGAACGTGTTCATCAAAGTCGGCGAGCACACGCATCGCTGGCGAGACGAGCAGCTCTTCATCTTCGACGACACGCTGGAGCACGAGTCGCACAACGAATCGGATGCGGTGCGCTATTGCCTGTTCGTCGACATCCTGCGGCCGTCGCTCGTGCCGTGGTTGCTCTCCGGCATCGTCACGAGCATCCGTTTGGTGATGGCCCCGGTGCGGCGAATTTTCTATGCCCACTGGACGATGATTAAATAGAGGCTACGAGCTCGCTCGGATTTGAGCAAGTAGTGTCGCGTCGCGTGGGCGGCGACGCGGACAAAAGGCGCCCAGGCTCGGGGAATTTCGACTTTTGTTTTGCGTTCGTGCGCTACGATTTCTCTAACTCCTTTCGTGGCCACTCGTTTCGTTTTGTGCGCACGACTGGGGTCCCACATTTTCTCTGCAAAACTCCGCCGTTTTGCGCCGGCCGCAGCGCCCCGTCGTCTGGAAATCACGAACTATCCGTGGTTTCGGCAGTGCAAAAGTACCCCGACTTTTGTCTCGCGGCGTCGAACTTTCGGGACTTAAGCTCGGGTGCCGGCGGTTGCTGCTCGGCGCGCACTCTGAGCGCGAGCGTCGGTCGGCAACGACCAACGACTTATGCGTTACGAGTTACACCTTCCGAATTGTCAAAGATCGAGCGCGAGATGGCAGGATCGACCCTAGCAGAAGCGGTGGCCCAATTTCAACAAGAAAAGTTGTTAGCTTTAGCTGTTGGCCAGAAAGTTGCTTCTGGCTGTGGGCATCTGGCTGAGTCCTCACGGACCGTGCACAGCCGATTACGCTGTCCGAACCGGAGCGGTATGCAGCACGATCAACTGCTCCGCGGTAAGCGGCAGCATCGCGTACGTCTGCCCGCGATCGTCTGAGAACTCGACCTCGAAGACCCCGGGCGAGAGCACCTCGACGACCGTGCCCACTTGCCCGCGGACGAGCCGCTGCTCAGGCAGTTCCTGCACAAGCGCCACCACATCCCGCAATTCGACGTGTTCGTTCATTTTCGCTGCCTTGACTGCGATCTCGCTGGCTGACGGCTTACAGCTTCTTCTCGCATCAGACTACCACAGCGGCGCGACGGGAACTATGTAGCCACTGACGGGCAGGGAGCGGATTAGCCGTGCGAGTGCCGAGCTAGCGCCATCTGGCTCTGACCTTCGACCCTCCGAGCATTCTGGCTGACAGCTGACGGCTGAAGACTGACAGCTTTTCCCCGGCTTGATCGGCAACTTGTTCCTCGGCTGGCGGCTGCTCTGCGCGGTCGGCAACAGGGGCCGGCTCGTGCGGCAGAAGTAGACTTGGGATAATGGCGGCGGGATTCATACCGGGTAGCCAACCGTGGCGTCGTCGTGGCCGACCGTTGCGTTACAAATTCAGTTGGGTTGCGGTTACCATTCTGGAGCAAAAACGGAGCCGTTTTACTGCGGAATCGAGGAGGTGCTGGATGTTGTCATTACGGAAACCGACTGACGAAAGCATTCGCCGCTTTTTGGAGGGGCAGGCGAAGCTTGGATTCACTTATCCGGCGGTCGGTGCGACTGCGAACGAGCCGCCCACGGGTTACGTTGTCGATCACACTCGTGTCGAGCTGGGCGAGGGCGAGGCGGTTTATCGGGCTGCTTGCGCGGCATTCCAGCGGTGGGGGCAATTTCGGTTGGGATGGGTCGAGGCGGTGCCGCCGGAGACGCCGATTCGCGTCGGTGCGAATGTGGCCGTGGTCGCTCGAGTGAATGGTTTGTGGTCGATGAATGCCAGCCGAATTGTTTACGTCGTCGATGAAGCGGGACCGATGACGCGGTTCGGTTTCGCTTATGGGACTCTGCCCGACCATGTGGAAACGGGCGAAGAACGGTTCTTGATTGAGTGGGACCGGGCCGACAATCGGGTGCGGTACGATATCCTGGCCTTCTCGCGGCCAAGACATGTGCTGGCTCGGCTGGGCAACCCAATGATGCGAAGGATGCAGAAGAAGTTTGGTCGGGATTCTGTGGCGGCGATGTTGCGCGCGGTGGCGACGTGATCGTCGGCGCGCAAGGTGATGAAGGAGTCGGCACTGCGGCACCCAGTGGGTACCCGGGCCCGCGGTGGCACGCAGAGCGCGCTCGCCGGGAGCATTGGGCGGCTTTGCCCAAAAAATCGTGGGAGAGGGTCTCCGACCTCGATTGGACGGAGCGATTTCTCGAAACAACGTGCCATCGCCGTCGGAGACGCCTCCCACAAACTGATTTTTTGGGCAAAGCCGCATTGGCCTCCCGAAGGTCGTCAGATCAGGCAGTGCGGCGGCCTGTCGGCCGAGGCCGGAAAAAGCTCTCAGCTCTCAGCCGTCAGTTTTCAGCCAGAAGTGTCCGGAGTCGGGCATTCGGCTTTTCCGGAGATATCTCCTTCTCGCGTAAGGCAGCAGCAGTACGGCCAGCGCGGTCGCAAGCAGTGACAAGCTGCCCGGCTCTGGCACTGAAATCAGGCCCGCGCTGTATGCGATGGAATAGGTGCCGGCGAAGGACGGATCAATGGTGAATGATGGATCCACGAAAGCGATGGCTTCCGCCTGGTTCGGGACGGCCGTAACAACGGCTGACGCCTCCATGTGGACGTTGTAAACAGTGCCGACATGGAGATGGAGGGTCGTATTGAAAGGGCCGCCTGTCGAGTTCAACACCGAGCCATTGTTCACGTACAACTGGGTAAAGATTTGGACGCTGCTAAAACCAGTGAAGATGTTTTGTGAAATGGAAGAATCTCCCAGAGCCACCACCGGAATTGTGTCGGTGGTGTCCGGCCCGACAATTGCAAACGAGTAATCCAAAATCGAGTGGGCGCCGGCAATGAAAGAACCCTGGACAAACGGGTTGGTGAATGTGTCACCAATTGCCGACACCGACACCGATACGACTGGATCCAGTCCACCATTGACCTTCGCCGATGCGAAGGCCTGTCCAGGATTATTCGGGCTGCCACTGTTGAAAGCCTGAACAGACAGCGGCAACGTTGCCGGCGGCGCAGAGAGGGACGACCCCGGACCCGGAGCCAACAAGTCACTCGCGTCCGCCGAAACCGATGCAGAAACGTCCGGAAGAACGATCACAGCGGCAAATGTATAGGACGCGGACATAAATGAAGCGGACGCTGTGAGCGCCAGCGCGAAAAATGCGGGCTCGCGACGTTGCGACATTAGGCACCTCCATCGGGAATGACGTGTGACTGATCGGAATTTGATAGGAATTTTAATTCCAGGCGAGGCTGATTTTAGGCTAAATTCCGACGCGCCGTCAACCAAATTCCTGACTTTTTTGGTTGGCGCGGAGGCAGTGATTACGCGGAATATGTGCCTTCAAGCTCATGCTCGGGAGGTCGAGAGCGGGGAATAGCCGTCGGTGAGGGAACATCATCGACATTCCGATGAGGAACAACACCGCGGCTGCCGCTTCGGGAGCGGCCGTCGTTGCGCTGGCACTTGACCCGCTGCCCGAGTGGTCGCCGAAGCGCAGTTTTCGCGCCGGAAGTCACTCGGTGGCGGCCGCTTCCGCTTCGTCGCGGCTTCCGGCGGCCCGGTGGACTGCTTGAGCGACGTCGAACGAAACGGCATGCACCGAACCATCGCACATCGCCACGTGAAAGACGGCTGGATGGGCGCTACCAAAATGGAAGCCGTAATCTTCGCCGCTTTGCGTGATAATCGTATTGAGCTGCCCCGACGACGTGTCGCGGAGCGACGTGTAGCGAGCGGAAACTTCGTTGTCCCGGTCGAAGCCGACGTAGGCATTCTGGTCGTCGCTGTTGGAGTAGCCCGATTCATAGTGATCGGTTTCGAGAAATTTCTCGCCGACCAGATACGTCTTACTCGCGCCGTCAGTCACGCTTCGCAGGGCAATCGGGTAGCGGGTGATGATGGCGCCGTTCGCCGCGCCGCTGAGTTCACTCTGCCAGCGGTTGAGGCCCGTGGACGCGTCGCCATTATCCCACTCCTCGACTTGCTGAAGTGAATCCGGGCCTGGGCCATCGACAGGGAGCCCGCGATCGTGCGTCGTGACTGTCGCGGGCGGCTCGCCGCCGCCGCTGCAGCCCGCGTAGTCGGACCGCGCCGCTAGCAAAAACGGTATGCCCGCATCGCTCAGCTGGGCCATGAAACTTGCCGGCTGAGCGCCGGAATTCACCGGATACGCGATGGCCGGTCGGCGGCTCGGGCAGTTTAGCACGGAGAGCGGCGTGCCAATCAGTTGAACGAGCTGCTTCTGCTTCTCCACGCCAGAGAGTCCCGCGCCCAGCTTCCGCAGTGGCTCTTCTTCAAGCTCGGGGAGGATGCCATAGACCCAGCTGCCAGGCTGTTCCTTTCCGTATCCGGCGTCTGGTTCGGGAAGCCAACGATAGCTCCATCCGCCGGACGGAAAATGCTGATGCGTGCCGTGATGTTGGAGGAGCGCGAGCGATAACTGGCGAAGGTTATTCTTGCATTGCGTGGCTCGTGCTGACTCGCGCGAGGCTTGGATCGCGGCAAGCATAAGTGCCACGAGCGTGCCGATGATCGCGATGACGACCAGTAGCTCCACGAGTGTGAATGCGGATCGCCAAATCCGGCCGGACAAGTCGGCGGGAGGGTTCATACGGGGTGACAGGTGCGAGGGTACTGACACGGGCAGGACTCCGAGTTATGGATTGGCTGCCATGGCCGTATCCTACCACGCTGCTCGACAGCGGCGGGATTTTAATTCGCCGTTGCGCTGAGGTTCCGCGTTCTCGGCAGACTTCGGCGGCCAGGTCATGCACGATTCGCTCGATTTAGGTCAGCTAGCCGGTGTACTTCAAGTCAACTCCCCTGAACTGTCGTTTGCGTCTAAACTGTCCGTAGGTTGATCGAAGGTTTCGAGTGAATCAAAAAAATCGCTCGCATCATGGCGGGCAGCGAATCGAGCGAACGAGGAGGCGGTGGCATGAAACGGTGGTTGTTTTTCATTTATGGCGGAGCAAACTATCTGTTGTTCTTTGCCGTTTACGCGTACTTTTGCCTGTTCACCGGGAATCTCGTCCTGCCACGCACGATCGACCGACCGGCGAGCGGCCTGTCGCCCGCGCTGGCAGCGGGAATTGATCTGGCGCTGCTCGCCGCGTTTGGTCTGCAGCATTCGATCATGGCTCGGCCGGGGTTCAAGCAAGTCTGGACCCGCTTCGTGCCGCAGCCGATCGAGCGGGCGACCTACATGCTGGCGTCAAGCGCCGTGCTTGCGGCGGCGATGGCATTCTGGCAACCGCTGCCCACGGTGCTTTGGGACATCACGCACCCGGCCGGCCGCGCTGCCATGTGGACGCTGTTCGCCGCCGGCTGGCTGATGGTGCCTGCGGTCAGCTTGATGATCAATCACTTCGATCTGTTCGGGATGCGGCAGGTCTGGCTGCACCTGCAGCAGCGGCCGGACGAGGCACTGCCGTTCCGCACGCCCATGCTCTATGCCCACGTTCGACATCCGCTTTACATCGGTTGGACCTTGGCGTTCTGGGCGACGCCGACCATGACCGCCGGCCACATGCTATTCGCGGTGACGCTTACGCTGTACATGGTGCTGGCGACGTTTGTCGAAGAGCGCGACCTGGTCGTCCATTTCGGCCAGACGTATGAAGATTACCAGCGACGCGTGCCGAGGTTTGTGCCCCGGCTAGCGCGGCGAAGTGCCGACTAAGCTCGGGCGGACTAAATCAGCGTCGAATCGGCGTTCTCCCAAACGTGATGCTCGTGCTACGCGAGAACTCTACCGGCTTTCTCGGACGGGCCCCGTCATTTTTTCGGCATGGAATCGCCCATGCCGAAACAGTTGCCGACAAAACAATCTCCCCGGACGAGCAATCGCGAATAAGATTCAGTAGCAATGTGCCACGGCTTTTCGAATGACCGGGTTTGCCCGCCGATGTGAGTTTCAAGTAGACTAGACAATATGAGTACGCGAGATCTAATCGACAAAGAGCTAGAGGTCCTGCCCGAGCCATTACAGCTCGAGGTCTACGACTTTGTCCGATTCCTGCGACGCAAGTCGGAAGAGGAGTCCTTCAATGGATATTTGGCGAGCCATAACTCTCTGGCACGCGATTGGGATACTCCGGAAGAGGATGCGGCGTGGGAAAACCTGTAGCGGGGGACGTGGTAGTGCTGCCGTTTCCGCAAACCAATTTGCGGGCGGGAAAGCGTCGTCCGGCCCTCCTTCTTGTTGATCTGCCGGGCGACGACCTGATTCTTTGTCAGATTACAAGCCGCGCGCGCGGCGATTCTCACTCCGTCGCGATCGAGAGCAACGACTTTGACCAAGGCCAACTGGCCGTACAAAGTTTCGTTCGGACGAATCGCTTGTTCACGGTTGAAAAATCGATGATTCTTTACACCGCGGCGCGATTGAAGGGCTCGAAACTGGAAGAAATCTTGACCAAGACACGACAGTTGTTTTCTTGATTCAGGCGGCGAGCGTAACCGGCCAGACCAGGACGCCGCATGGACGTACTTGCGGCCGGGCAAGGCGGCCTAGCGTTTGTCGCTGCAATGTCTGCCAACGAAATCACCGTCAGCCGGATGACTTGAAAAACGTCGTGGTCCGCTCCTGAATTTGTTCCGTCGTCAATTCTTCCTTGTGCGTGGCAATCCACCACACATTGCCGCCCGGATCCTTCACCGCCCCGGTCCGATCGCCGTAGAACATATCGCTGGGCTCGGTGACCGGCTGGCCGCCCGCGGCGACCGCCTGTTTCCAGGTTGCGTCGCAGTCGGCAACGTAGTGATACAACGTGCAAAGCGTGATCTTGCTCAGATCCGGCGGCTCACCGAGCATGACGAGCGAGTCGGCAATCATCACTTGGGCGTGCATGATGCTCCCGTTCGGGCGACGAATACACGCCCGTTCGACGCCGCCGAAGGCCTGAACTAAAAACTCCATCTCGAGCTTTACGTCGGGGACGGTTAAGTACGGCGTCACGGCGTGACAACCGTCCGGAATCGCTTTGGTGGACATGTCTACGTCGCTCTTTTGGGATAAGAAACTGGGAACACTGCGCTGTCCGACTCGAACACCTTTTTCGCAGCACTATCCGGTCTTTTTCTAATGATCCACGCAGCATAGCGATTTGAGCGTTTGCAGGCAAATCCCGTCCAGGGTGAAGATGTTTTGCCGCGGTTGGCATAGAATTGTCGGCGACGGCAGATGTTCAACTTCCGACTTTTAACCCTTGCGAACGGAGTCTGACGATGTCACATGACGAAAATCGCCGCCGTTTTTTACACGCCGCGATGAATGGTACCGGCCTGCTCGCGGTCGGGGCGACTGCGCTGGGTGCCGAGCCCGAGAAAAAGGCAGAGGAATCGCCGGAGGACGTTTCGCCGGCAGAGGATTTGATGCGCGAGCACGGACTCTTGAATCGCGTGCTCTTGATCTACGGCGAAGCGATCAGCCGGCTGGAGGACAATCGCGATCTGCCAGCAGTTCCGCTCGAGTCGTCGGCCAAGATCATTCAAACGTTTATCGAAGACTATCACGAGAAGCTGGAAGAGGATCATCTCTTTCCGCGGTTCGAGAAAGCCGGCGTGCTTGTCGAATTGACCAAGGTCTTGCGCGAGCAGCACGCGGCCGGGCGACGGACGACAAACACGATACTCGCGTTGGCCAACGATCGTGCGATCAAGAATGCGGACGACCGGCACAAGCTCGTGACGTCGCTGCAGGAATTCGTGCGCATGTATCGCCCGCACGAGGCTCGCGAAGACACGATCCTATTTCCCGCGCTCCACAGCATTGTCTCACGAAACGAGTACGACTCGCTCGGCGAGCAATTCGAAGATGAAGAGCACAAGCGGTTCGGCGAGGAGGGATTTGAGAAAATGGTCGATAAGGTGGCCGGCATCGAAAAAGAGCTGGGTATCTACGACCTTGCGCAGTTTACGCCGAAGTAGAAGCCGTTAACTGTTAGCCATTAGCCAGAGTCCGCTAGCAGGATTGGTCCTGTGACGGGAATCCTGGTCTGGCTAATTGCTAACAGCTAACAGCTATGCATCAAACCAGCTCTTGATCCAGTGGAGCGTCGTCGCGCGGCCGGCGCGGCCGATCGAGCGGGTGAGCGGGATGTTCTTGGGGCAGACGGCGACGCAGTTCTGAGCGTTGCCACAGTCTTGGATGCCGCCGGGGGCCATCAGGGCTTCGAGCCGTTCGCCGGCGCTCATTTTGCCCGTGCCCTGATCGTTGAAAAGTATCGCCTGACTGATCGCGGCCGCGCCAATGAAGCCGGTGTCGTAGGCGGCACTCTTACGGGCTGCGAAGTCGGCGTCACTCTCGCCGTCGAATTGGTGGAGCTCGATCTTGGCATACTGCGGGCAGGCCTCCAGACAGCAGCCGCAGCTCATGCACTCGGAAAGTGGATAGCGGCGCTCTTGCGAGGAGGGCGCTTCGCGCGGGCCGGGGCCGCGGTCGGCGTAGTCGTCGACGGGAATCCAGCCCTTGATTTTCGTCAGTGCGCGAAACATCCGGCTGCGATCGACGACCAGATCTCGCAGGACGGGAAACTTGCTCATCGGCCGGAGTTCGATTTCACCGCCATTGTCATCGAGGATGCGGTCGACCAGCGTCGAACAGGCCTGCCGCGTCCGGCCGTTCACCAGCATCGTGCAGGCGCCGCAGACTTCTTCCAGGCAGTTGCAATCCCAAGCGACCGGCGCGGTCTTCTTGCCATCTTCGGTCGTGGCCTGGGCGGCGATCTTCTGCAGCACGCTGATGACGTTGAGGTTCGGCTCGTAAGGAATTCGATGCCGCTCCCAGCGCGAAGGCTTGCCGGGCGCATCCTGGCGGAGGATGCGAATGGAAACTGTGGTTGGGGGTCGCTGACTCGACATTCCTGTTTCTCCGCTCACTCAACCATGAGAAGGCCGACGGGATACTTGCCAATCGTCTTGTCGGCCGTCATCAAAGTCAAGTCATGCTCGCGTGCCTGACAAATGAGCATCCGATCGAACGGATCATGATGGATGCCGGGCAAGTTCACAAGCTGAACGACGCTTTCTTCGTCAAGCCGCAGGCTGTCGATTGCATGTCGTTGGCGCTGAGCAGGAAAATAGACGCTTGGCGGTTCGGCTAGGCGTAGCTTTCCGAGCCGGTGTTTTACTGTTACTTCCCAGATTGACACGACGCTCAAGAATAACTGGTTAGCCGAATTAAGAAGGGCATCCTTGTAAGGATCCGCTAGACGCTCGTCACCCAAGATGTGCCAAATGAAGATATGTGTATCGAGCAGCAATCTCATATGGCGCCGAAATCACGCAAGATGTTGTCGGGCAGCGGGTCATCAAAGTCATCCGCCACCTCAAATTCACCGGCACAGAGTCCGAACGGTCGCAATCCATTTACTGGTTGCACAAGCGGCTTGATCTCTGCGATCGGACGATCTTGGTCGGTGACTAGGAATGCCTCGCCGGCCTCGACGCGGCGTAAATAGCCTGTCGGGTCACTCTGAATTTCGGCGATGGTTATAGTGGTCATATTTCAATGATACCTCGCTTGGCAGCAAGGTTCGATAGATCAATCAATTCAATCTATGCCAGCGCGGGTGCGGGTGTCGGCGGCGCCGGCACCTTCTTCGCCCGCGATTTCCAGACCTCTTCGATCACTTCCGCGCCCACGAGGCCGTAGAGTCGCGGGCGGGGCGGAATGAGCGACGTGTCGACTTCTTCGTAGGACAGCACCGGATCGCCGTGGCCGTTAAAGGTGGCGATCGTCGTCTTGAGCCATTTGCGGTTTTTCTCTTCGAAGGCGTCACACCACTTTTCCGCCTGGTGGCGGCGCTCTGTCGGATCATCCGCTGTGAGGCCCGGCATTTCGAATTCCGGCTTGTAATGAGCGCCGCGGCATTCGTCGCGGGCGAGCGCCCCTTTGAGAATTGCTTTGGCGATTGGGAACATGTCGCGAAGGGCCTTCGTGTAGACGACATTTTGGTTTGTCCAGGCACCGGTATCGGAAAGCGAACACCGCTCAGCCCGCTCAGCCAATTCGCAAACTTTGTCGTACGCGGCGGAGAGTTGATCGTTGTGCCGAACGACGGTAGCGGCCTTGGTCATCACATCACCGAGCTCCTGATGGAGCTGATACGGATTCTCGTTGCCGCCGGCGCGGGTGAGCATCGCGTCGTGCTCGGCCTGCTTATTCTCGCGGGAGGCACGAAGTAGCGCCGCGTACTTATCGTCGGCTGCCGAGTCTTTTCGTGAGTCGAGCAAGTTCTTGATGCCCGGGCCCACGAACAAGCCGCTGAAGATGCAGGACAATAGCGAGTTGGCGCCCAACCGATTCGCGCCGTGATACTGGTAATCGCACTCGCCGATCGCGTACAGTCCGGGAATGTTGGTCTGATGATTGCGGACGGAGCCCGCGGCTAGGCCGCCTTCGACCGAGCGCTCGAAGTCGCACCACAGCCCGCCCATCGAGTAGTGGACGGCGGGAAAAATCTTCATGGGCGTGTCGCGGGGATCGACGCCTTGGAATTTCTCATAAATGCTGAGGATGCCGCCCAGTTTGCGGTCGAGCTCGGCTCGCGGGATGTGCGTGAGATCGAGATACACGCACTGGCGGTCCTTCTCGACGCTCAGGCCTTCGTTCACGCAGACATTGAAAATCTCGCGCGTGGCGATGTCGCGCGGCACCAGATTGCCGTACTTCGGATACCACTCCTCAAGGAAGTACCAGCG
>DASYDU010000165.1:0-19227 GCA_036499445.1 Lacipirellulaceae bacterium | reverse complement strand
CGGCGGTCGACGGTTATATGATTCGATAACCGTTCCCTTCTTCGTCACATACGATTTGACATGAACCGTCTTTGCACTTTCTGAGGACGTAGATCTAGATCTGCTGTGAGTGGAACTTGCGACAACGCCAGTTGACTCGTCACTGGAAGAAATCGGCGGCTCCGTTCCGACAACCTTATTGACTTTGGTCGATGCTTTCTTGGTAACCGACGACAGCGAAAGTGACTGAAACTCCCATGGTGCGACGGAGCTTGCTCCTGCCCAAAGGCCGGCCTTAGCTTCCCTCGCCTTTGATTCCGCATCAGCTAAAACGGCTGACCCGTCATGGTTCCACGCCCATCCTTCTTCAACGATTTCCTTATTGATCCAATGCTTGTCGCTAATGACATTGCCCAATACCCGCCCATCTGCGTCCTTCGAACGCCACTCAACTACGACTTCGTTGCCGAGGAGTTTTTGAGTCAACGCGTGTATCGATTCAGGCCCGTACGCCTGTTGAGCCTTGGGAGTTGCAATACCCACCAATCGTACGTCGTGTGCTTCATCATCGCGAACAACAATTGAATCGTTGTAGGAAACGCTAGTAACCTTTCCGACAATCAACTTTATGTTCTGCTGAGCCGCAACAAATTCTTGGTCGTCGAGACTCAGGCGTGACAGCGAGACCGCTTTGACATGATCGCCTGCTTGGAGGTAAGCAGTGTCAGCGTGCGAATCGATGAATTCAGCATCGGTCGAGTATTTGCCTGTCGAATCAGTCCAGACCCGGCATAGAAGTAACAGAACAATCGCAGCTTGCATTGCTGCACTTCGAATTATTGATGAGGAATCGCAACGTGATGAGGAATCGTAACGCGTCGTGCTCTATAGCCTCGATTGAAAAGATCATAACTCATCTCTCGCGAGCAATCAATTCATGGTGAGTCTGTCTACCACTGTCAAACGCGGTTTTGAAAGGTCGGATGCGTGGTGAATGAAGCGACCATCATCGCGGTGGCCAAATCTGATCTGTACATCCGAACATGTAGCGGATATAAGGGAGGCTGTCAGCTATTAGCCTTCAGCCGTCAGCCAAAACGTCCGGAACTGAGAGTCCAGCGTCGAGAGCCAGATCGCAGCTGAAAGCTGAGCCCACAGCCCGTTCCGCCCCTGCCCCTGTCAAAAATGAGCACTCGCCGAAAAACCCGACGTGCCATAGACAAAACTCCCCCAAGTTTTGCGCGCTCACGCACAACGAACGCACGGTTAATTCAGCGTTTGCCGCGAGTCGGCCATGCAAAACAGATGACTTTTGCAGGCAAAAACTGGGACCCCGGAATCGCGGACAAAATGAAAGTCGTGGCCGCCAAACAACTTAGCATCGTCCCCGCGCAACAGCCCACAAACAAAACCCAAGAATCCTCGAGCGCCACACAGTTATGTACTGTGACTCGCCGGTCCAGCCCGACAAAACCTGCGCCCCATTCGTCATTCGAAATCCGGAGTTCGACATTTCCCCCCAGCCACAAGACCCAAGGCCCCAGCTTCAGATTATCTTGTCCCCTTCGCGAAGAAGTTGTCCCCTTCGAAAGAATCCCAAGAGTTTCGCAAATCGAAAGTTGGCCCCTTCGACCAACCAAGGGAATGGTCGACGAAAACTCGGCGCTTAACACCATCCGCGCGCAGCATCCTGTCGATCCCAGCGATTCCTGTAGTCCCGTCAAAAAAAGAAGTGCCGTCTCAGCAAGGCCTAAATGCGATCACCGTCAGATCGTCCGGCTTCGACGGCGTCGCGCGATCCGGGGCGTTCATCCGCTCCGTCGCCACGGCCACCAGCTTGTCGACCGCTTCATCCAGCGGGCCCGTGCGTACGAGCTCCACAATCTCGGCAGACAGCAGATTATCCAAGAGGCCGTCGCTCGCCAGCACCAGCGTGTCGCGCGCGGCCATCTCGATTGCCGGACCGATTTCGATCCGCATCTCGGGCGAGCCGATCACGTTCGAGATCACGTGCCGCTCCGCATGATGGATCGCGTCCTTCTCGTCGATCAGTCCCGCCTCGACAGCATAACCAATCGGCGAATGGGCAATCGTTTGAAACTTCAGCTTGCCGCGTTGGCCGACCAAGAGAATCGCCGAGTCGCCCACGTGGTACGACCGCAAGACGCGATCGCGAATCTCGACCAGCACCAGCGTGGTCGCCGCCCCGGTGCCAATGCCGCGGACCTGTTCGTTGGCGGCCTCGATGCCATCCAGGATCGCCGGCCGCAGCGGATCGACCTGGTCTGGGTCTTCCGACAGCTCGGTGGCCACGTGAATTGTTTGTTGAATCGTTTTGACGGCGAGCCGCGAGGCCCGCTCGCCCCCCGCATGGCCGCCCAGCCCATCGGCTACCGCCAAAACCCCGTGACCCGGGCTGACGGGCAAAACCGCCGCTACGTCCTCATTGGGCGTCGCCTTGTGCGGCGACCGGGTGCTAAAGATCGCCGCCGTGCCGCCGGCGATCTCGACAAGCGCCGCCGATTCCATCATCCCCTCGGCCACGACCAAGCTCGCTGCCAACCGCGGCCGCTTCCGACGGCCCGCGACTGCGGGGGCCCGGGCGTCGACCGGCAAGACAGGAGTGAGGGTACTAGCGCTGCTCATCATCGATCATCGCGAATTTGCCGAGAAAAACGGTGGTTACTACTAAAATCATAGGAGATGGCCGTGAAACCACAAACAGCTTTGCGGCCTACGCGGCCGATTTGACGCCGCTAGCACGCGCGCTAACTGCTTTGCTGCCAATAGGATAGGTACGGAATGCAAAGAATCCCTGGTTTTTTGTGAATTGTGAAAAAATCGCCTGATTTTGCCGCCATTTTGGCGAAAACCGACTCGGACCCGCTGCCGGCACCGTGGCAGAGAACCGAGACTACGCTGTTTTACGCCGCCAAACGAAGCGTCAAATCCAGCAATGTGACCAAATCGACGGCGTTGTGGTAAAGGATCGCATCCATCTCCCGCTCGAAGCCGGTGCGAACAAACTCGGCATAAGCGGCCGGAATGCGATGGCCAGGAATGTCGCCCATGCGGCGGCGGCGGCAAACGAGTTGCTCCAGAGTCTGAAGCCGGCAATCGGGAAGCTGCTTCCGCCACCGCCGACGGGCGTGGTGGAGCAAATCGAGATGGACCATCGGGGCGGCCGCGCTGCGGGCTGCCAACCGGTAGCGTGTGCTGCGATCCCGCACCATCGGCCAATCGAACGACTTGCCGTTAAACGTGACGAGCACATCGTGGCCGGCCACGGTCTGCCACAGTGTTTCGAGAATCGCCTGTTCCTCGGCGTAGTTGCGGGCGATCAGCAGTTCTATCGCCGGCACGCCATCGATTTGCCGCAACAGACCGACAAGAAAGACCGCCGAACCCGCCAGTCCGCACGTTTCCAGGTCCAAGAGCAAGACGCGGTCGGGCAGGGCGGCAACCAAAGCGGCAAAGTCCGGTTGCAGCACCACCGTCGGTTCGATTGCTTGCTCGGACATTGCCGCCAAATCCTGCAAGTGCTCGAGCCGCGTGGCGACCAGTCGCTCTCCGTTCGGCCAGATCGCATCGATCGACAGTCGAATTCGCAAATGTTCGCCCGCGTCGGTGACCACCACTTCGCCGGAGCGCAACAAACCAGGCGCTGCCTTGATCGTCCCCGAGTAAATCTGTGGACTGCGCTCAACCGGCGGTGGAGTGAAAGAGCTGGAGCCGCTCGGCGCTGTCAAGGCCGTAGTGCAAATCGGCATCGGCCCGCGGTTCAGCGATTCCAAGCGTTGGCGGAGAATGTCATCGACCATGCCACAAGCAAACCGGGATCAGCGGCCGGCGTCAACGCCAATCGGCGGCCGGCGAGAATCCTCGCCGAATTCGGCCGACGATTTTCCGCACAGCAATTCCAGCAATCGAATCGTCGCCTGTTTGTTCGGCATCGGATAACCGCGCGCGAGGTCCGGGTCGCTGTGGATCGCCGGCCGCAAGTTCGGCAGGCCGACGCAGCTCGGGCAGCCGTCGCCACAAGGACAATCGCGAACCATCTCCAAACAAATCGCCAAGAGTTGCGGCATTTGCTGGAAGCCGCGCTCGCTGTAACCCAGTCCGCCCGGATAGCGATCGTAGAGAATCATCGTGGTCTGGCCGAGATTCTTGCTGTCGACCACGCCGCCCAAGTCGCGGCTGTCGCACATCGCCACCAGCGGCAGCGCGACGACGGCCAGATTCCTCATGCCGACGACGCCTTCGCTCGCCCGCAGCCCGGCCCCCTTCATCTCGGCGCGGACAGCATCATCCGGCGCTAGCCAGACGCCGGTCGTTTGCAGATTTTGGGCCGGAATTTCGACCGGCCCGAGGCCGATGTTCTCGCGGGTCGCAAACTTGATCTTCTTAAAGGCGACCGTCTGCCAGGATACATCGACGTCGCCGTACGCCAACATTGTCGGCGAAACGAGATCGCTTTCAGCCCGCTGGCCGGTGATCCGGACGCTGCTTTCGAGCACAGCTTGCGTGTAGTAATCCGTCTCGCGTCGCTCGACATAGGCTACCTTGCCGGCCAGATCCAGTTCGCGCACGAGATACGTCTCGCCGTTATGCAAATAGACCGCTTCAGGGTAAACAAGCTCCGGCGCGCTAATGGCGTCGACATTGGCGATGACGGCGTGGTCCATTTCACTCCCGGCAGAATCGGGGGCGGTCGGCAATGCGACTTGCCCTCCGCCTCCCCCCTTCCGACTTCCGCCTTTGACCAGCACGATGCTAAACGTATTGTCGCTCATGTGACGCAGGCTCACGCCAACCGCCGGGTTCTGCCCGCCGGCGAAGTAGTAGCTGCCTTTCACATTAACCAGCTGGTGAGTATCCTGCAAAGCTCCGGCAATCGGCGCAGCCAAGGAACCAAAGCGATCGAGATCGTTGCCGCCATCGTCTCCGCGCTGCTCGGTGTCGAGCGGCAATTCGAACGCCGCCGCCGGCAAATGTTTGGCCAACACGTACGGATTGTTGGGATCGACCACCGCGTGCTCGGGCGACTGCGCGAAGAAATACTCGGGATGCCGCAACAGATATTGGTCGACCGGATCATTGCCGGCCAAAAGCACGGCCAAGCTTTCGTCGTGCCGGCGGCCGCTACGGCCAGCCTGCTGCCAACTGCTGGCGATCGTGCCCGGATAGTTGACCAACAGAGCCACATCGAGCGTGCCAATGTCGATGCCCAGTTCCAGGGCGTTCGTCGCCGCGACGCCTCGCAGCTTGCCGCTGAACAATTCTTGCTCAATTTCGCGCCGCTCGTTCGGCAAGTAGCCGCCGCGATACGCCCGCACCTTGTCGGCCAGCGGCGAATGGTCGGCCGCCAATTGTTCCTTCACATATCGGTGGATCAGCTCCGCCGCTTGCCGAGTGCGTGTAAACGCCAGTGCCTGACCTCCCGCCTCGAGCGCCTCGATCATCCACGTAACCGCATCATCGCTCGCGCTGCGCCGGGCGAGCGAATCCTTGCCGAGCGGCGCCGGATTCCAAAGCACGAAATACTTGCAGCCGCGCGGCGAACCATCGTCGTCGATCACCGTCATCTCGCGGCCAATCAGCCGGCCGGCGAGCTCGCCCGGATTGGCGATCGTAGCGCTGGCGGCCAAAAACACCGGCCGAGAACCGTAATGTTCGCAGATACGAATCAGCCGACGCAACACGGCCGACACATGGGCGCCGAGAATTCCCCGATACGTGTGGACCTCGTCGACGACGATAAAACGAAGATTGGAAAACAAGGCTTCCCACTTCGGATGGTACGGCAACACGGATGCGTGGAGCATGTCGGGATTCGAGAGAACGAGATTGGCCTCCCCGCGGATTCGTCGGCGCTGGGCTGTGGGCGTGTCGCCGTCGTAAACGCCCGGCCGAATGGCCGCTGCCAACTCCGGATCGCCACCGACCAATTCCAACAGGCCCTTAAGCTGGTCCTGCGCGAGCGCCTTCGTCGGAAAGAGGTAAAGCGCGCGGGCGTTTGGATCGGCGAGCGCCGCTTCCAAGATCGGAAGATTGTAGCAGAGCGTCTTGCCGCTGGCGGTGCCGGTCGTGACAACGACGTCATGATGTGCCCGGGCGGCCTCAAGCGCCGAGGACTGATGAGAATAAAGCTGCTCGATGCCGCGCGCCGCGAGCAGGCGCCGCAATGCCTCGGGAAGTGGCTGACGCGGCTCGGCGAACCGTCCTTGACGCTCTGGCAGCACCTCGACATGCGCGAGCTGCCCCGCATAATCGGCCCGCGTCTGCATCCGCTCGATTAGCGCCGCGACATCCATGCTCGATGACTCTTTCAATCCATTCTCGTGCCGGGCGCCATTTGACCGCTCTAGATCGCAAGCCTGCAACAGCACTGGCTACTAAACAGGCGTCTACTATGATAACGCCGGCGATCAAAGCCACAAGGTTAGCCGCAGGCAGCGTGGCGATGAGTGCTCACCCATTAGAGTTAGTAAACATCGCCATAGTCGCACGAGCCGCACACTGGCCCAAGAACCGCGCGACCTGGTCGATCGTAGCAACTGTGCGGGTCTTACCACGCCCATGCGGAATGACCGCCAAATTGATGGCCAGATTGCCGCCGCGAAACCGGGAACCGGCTAAACTAGAGATGCCAGATCGGGCGATTTAGCGCTTATTGTCCGGCCGTCGAATCAGGCGTACGATGGAATCGGGGACTTAGGGATCGGGCGTATGTTGCTGCGAAATAGCCGTCGGCAGTTTTGTTGCCGTTTGTCGATGTTCCTACTCGCCGGCTTGGCCACGTTGGCAGTCGAGCGCACAGCCCGCGGTCAAGCCGGAATTACATCCCGGCCCTTGTCGGACGTCGGGGGATATACCGGAACAGCGCTGCAAAATATCTATCGCAGCGACGTGGGCACCGGCTACACCTCCCAGTCGCTCAATAACATCGCCCTGGCCAACGCGCAAGCGCGAGTACCATACGTTGGTCAGCAAGCACCGAGCACTCCGGCCGCCACGATTGGTCCTGGAATCAGCGACCGCACAAGCAAACCATTTTCGTCGGTTTCCACGACGCCGACAATTAGCCCTTACCTGAATTTATTCAATACGTCCAGAACTGGGACGAGCGCGTTCAATTATCAGACACTGGTCAGACCGCAACTCCAGCAACAAGCCCTCAATCAGCAGCAACAGCGACAAAACCTTGATGTCGATCGCAAGGTGCAGGCACTTGCCGCGCGAGGTGCCTATTCCAATCCGGCCGGATCCGACCAGGAGAATCCGACGGGGCACGAGACCACGTTCATGTACTATGGTCACTACTATGCCAATGAGGGGCCCCACCGTAAACGGCAATAGTTGCCTGGACCGGCGCAACGACGCTGGTCATTTCTCGCGCGACGCGCGGCTCTGTCCGTAGTACTTCCAGCCGGGCAGGAAGAACGAGGCCGCGGCAACTAAACCGTAGAGCGTGATGCCCAGGTCGCTTCCTTCCCGCTGCAATACCGCCATCGCCAGCGACGTCCCGAAAAGCGCGGCCGCATGAAAGTAGAACAGTCCGGAGAGAATCCCAGCCTTCGCGACAAACACGGCGCCGCCGATTAATCCCAGCACCGGCGAAAGCGTTAGAACCGGGAGCCCGAGCAGCGATTCAACTACAAACAACAGCACGACCGCGATCAGGCTTCCGCCCCAGACGTGCGCAATTTGCCGTTCGACCGCCGTCACGGGCCCGATTAGCCTTCGCAGCGCCCAAAAAATTGGTGCCCAAACCGCCAGCCCGCCTCCCCACAGCGCCAAATATGGCCACGGCCGATCACACTCGGGCCATCGCGCGCGGCCAGCGTGCATGATGCTCGTCGTCACGCAAATCACCAGCAGCACCACTGCGTGCCACATCCACAGCAGGCCCCAGTTCTCGAGCACCGTGGCGTGATGGGTCTCGCGGAATACGCGGGCCACGATTTGCGAAAACTGCCCGCTGCGGGCCGCGATCGGCTCATCGTGTAGATAGGCCGTCAGGTCGTCGGCCAGCGCCGCCGCCGATTCGTAGCGCAACTCGGGCGGCTTCTGCAGGCACTTGAGCACAATTATTTCCAGATCGCGGTCGAGCTTGCGGTTGAGGAGCCGCGGCGGCAGTGGATCTTGTTCTAAAAGCATCAATACCGTATCAACGGGCGACGGCCCCTGGAACGGCGGCCGGCCGGTCAGCAGTGCGTAGAGGATCGTTCCCAGACTATAGATGTCGCTCGCCGGACCGACCGCGCCGCGATCGCCGCTGGCCAGCTCCGGCGCCATGTAGGCTGGTGTGCCGAGCACCGAACCAGTCCGCGTCAGATTCGTGGCGGCGGTCAGTAGCTTCGCCAGACCAAAATCGGTGACGTGCGGCTCGCCGTCGGCATCGAGCAAGATGTTGGCCGGCTTCAAGTCGCGGTGGATTACTCCCTGAGTGTGGGCATAGTGGATCGCGCGGGCCACCGCGAGTATCACCCGCGCGGCATCGCGGGGGACGAGCGGCCCGGCCGACAACCGATCGGCGAGCGTCGTCCCTTCAACCAACTGCATTGCGAAATAGCAATGCCCGCCAGCGCTCCCCACTTCGTAAATCGGCACAATCTGTGGATGTTGAAGGCGGCCCGCTGCCGTGGCTTCCGCTTGGAAACGTGCCACCTCTTCTGCCGTGGCAAGTTCGCCACGCAGGATGAGCTTCACCGCCACTTCCCGCTCGAGACTTTTTTGCCAGGCCCGATAGACGACTCCCATGCCGCCGCGACCAAGCTCTTCACGCAATTCAAAATCCGGCAAATCTTGGGGCAGCGGCAGACGATGCGTGCCGGCCGCAGGGAAAGCAAATGGTCGATCTTGCGTGGCTTCCGACAAGTCCTCGCGCCCGGCCGCAACAGCGCCGGCCACCAGCGCCGTTCCCCACAGCGCGCGCAGCTCTTCCGCCAAATCGGGGTGCGCCGAGGCAACGTCATTGATTTGCGGTCTCTCGCCGCGCCGCGCCGCTTCGGTCAACTCGTCCAGCAAACTGGCCAGCCGGGCATCGCGATCGTTGTTGTCCGGAGCGTGCATCACTTCGACATGTCCTCGCCCGAAAGCAGTTCGCGCAGCCGTCGCATCGCCCGCAGATAGCGCATGCTTGCCGCTTGCGGCGAAAGACCCAGCGCCAGCGCCGCCTCGGAATTCGACAGCTGCTCGAAGTGCCGCATGATGACGACTTCTTGATCCACCGGCTCGAGCTCGCGACACGCCCGCTCAAATCGCTCCTTCATTTCGCGCCACGTGGCGGCGGCTGCCGGCGTCAGCTGTCCGTCGCAAAGTTGCATGGTCAAGTTGCGCGTCGATGCGTCGCGCGGCAATTGAATGTCCAGCGGTTGCTCGCGGTCGAGGCTCCGCCGCGCGGCCACGCGATGCCGGCGATGCGCGTCGATCAGCCGGTCTTTGGCCATCTGCCTGAGCCACAGATGGAATGGCAGCACCGGATTCTTGAGGTATTGCGCGAGCCGACGATGGGCCTCGACCAGCACGTCTTGAGCGATGTCGCTAGCGTCCACGCGCCGACCGAGCACCGGATCCATCCGCATTTGCACCATCCGCCGCACCGCCGTGCGGTGCCGCGCCAGCAAACGATCGACCGCGGCCTCGTCCCCGCGACGGGCGCCTTCCAAGAGATCCAGAGTGTTGTCGGACTCGGGCCACATGAGATCATCGGCCGCCGTGGATGCAATGGTAGCAATCAAATACAACTCCAGTATCAGTGGCAAAAGTGCCCCTGGCAACGCCGTCGATTGCCGCCTCACGAGCGCGATTGCTCTTGTCCGCCAAAGCAGCCGTCTGTTAAAAGTCCGCCACTCATCTTGCTTTCTTGTCGATTTTTTCCGTCCGTGAGCGAGCCGCCTTCGCCACTGCTCGGTCCGCAAAACATTGCCACGCGATTCGGCATGGCTCGCCGCCCCGCGAATGCTGGGTGACACTTGTCTTCGATCTTTGAGGGTGATTTATGTCGGTCACGTATCGATACGCGACACCTTGGTTTGTCCCGGCGGCGACGATCGTGGCTCTCACCCTGGCCAGCTCTGCGGCAGCGCAAGCCCCGAGTGGTGATGCGCCGCAGTCGGCTGGCGGCTGGAAATCGAGTGGCAACTCCGCAAACCAAACCGGTCACCTTCCACTCTCCACCGGACAGCGACGACCGCTCGCCCGCTTGATTCGCAACCCGGACACAGCGGGCGGGCTGCCGCCGTATGCGCTTACCGATCAGGCGGGCAAGATTCAGCGCTATGTCGAGCCCGTGCCCGGCATCGATCTCGAGCCCTACATCGGCTACGCGGTGACCGTCAAACGTGATACGGGCCGCACGCTGCTCGCCTCGCAATTGGGCCTCCCCGGCCAAGAGTCCTCCGACCGCGACGACGACGCGCTGCACGACGCGCCGCAGCGGACCAGTACCCATTCACCAGACAACATCCAAGCGCTCTTCTCCAATCTGATCGACGCGCCCCAGTCGCAGGTCGTTCCCGCCCAATACGTGCAGGCTCCGCAGCAGCCGATGATGATGCAAAATGGCGGGCAGCCGATGATGGTTCAGCAAGGGATGATGCCGCAAGCAGCGGCGCCACAAGTCATGCTCCCGCCCGGCGCCGTGCCGCAAGGCCCGTTGCCGCCGGGTGTCGTGCCGTACGATCCGAACAATCCGGCAATGGCTGGCACACCTTGGACGGGCTACCCGCAACAAGGCGTTGCCCCGGTCTACGTCGACGGCGCCAATCCGTGCGACGGAATGCAGTGTCCGCCGTATGCGGCGCAACAAGTGCCCTGCCCGCCCTATGCCATGCAGCAAATGCCCTGCCCGCAACCGGTCCAGCAGGTACCCTGTGCCCCGCTGGTGCAAGTTCAGCAGCCGCCACCGTGGCAGTGTTACATCTGGGGCGACTTCCTCTGGCTGCATCCGACAGGCGTCGACATGGCCCATGCCCAACAGCAGAACGGCATCGGCGGCGCGGGCACCGTGCCGTTTGGTGAAATCGGCGTCGTCGATCCCGATTTCGACATCGGCTTCCGCGTCGGCGGCGAATTTCGATTCGATCCGAAGGAAAGCGTTTTCGGATCCTACACCTGGTTTCAATCAAACTCGACGTCACACGTCGCCGCCCCCACCATCCCGGGCGGCGGTGGAGCTGTCGGCTCGCTCGTGCAGCACCCGGGCGCGGCGATCACCGCGTCAGCCGGTCCGGTGGACGCCGGCTACGATATCGACTTCCAAAGCGCTGAAATCAATTGCCGCTATCTGATCGAATGCACGCGCTACAGCGAGATCAGCGCCTACTGGGGCGGACGGTGGGCAGACCTCCAGCAAAAATTCAACCAGACCGGCATCTTCGGTGGTGGCCAGGCCGGGACGATCGACACTTCGACAAACATCCAATTCGACGGCGGCGGACCGATGATCGGCCTGGCCGGCGAGCGGCTCATTGGGCAAACACGCTTCTCAAGCTACGGCCACATCTCGGCCGCGGCCCTCGAAGGACAATTCAGCAGTCATTACCTGATGAACAATTCCACCACCGCCACGCTCTTGGCCCAATCCGACTGGCACGACGATCGCATCGTTCCCATGCTGGATTACGAATTGGGCGTCGCCTGGACTGCTCCGAGCAACCATCTGCGGTTAGCGGTCGGCTACATGGCGTCCCACTGGTTCAACATCGTCTCGACGCCCACATTCGTCGACGCCGTCCAGGCCGACAACTACGTCAACGTGCACGACACGCTCAGCTTCGACGGCCTGGTGGGTCACGCCGAGCTGAGGTGGTGATTGCGGCCGGAATCGATGATTGTTGATCGATGATTGTTGATTTTCAAATAATCAATCATCAATCATCAATCGCTGCCATTGCTATCTCTCCGCCAGAAAAACCGGCACGATCGATACGGTTTTCCTACACCCGCATCCAGCCGCCGGACGAAGAGATATCCGACGTAGCGCCGGCATACGCCTGCGCTAACCTATTCGATCATCTTTTCGCTACTTCGGTAGCGCGGCCGTTCCGCCGGAACGCCGCTCAGGGGGACATCTCATGTCGCGAACTCTTTCGTGGTCGCGCTGCGCGGCCGCGCTCCTGCTGCTGGTGCCCGCGTGCTCCGCGGCCACAACCGCGATGGCTCAAGATAGCGTGAATCCGGGAATGATGGAGCCGCTCGCGCAAGGCCCCGGAGCCCACGTCTACCAGGGCGATGCCTATCAAGGTGACGCCAACTACGGCGCGCCGATGATGGACCCGTCGATGGGCCAGTCGATGGGACCATCCGGGCCTGGCTGCTCGTGCGGCAATTGCGACAGCGGCTATTGCGGCGGTGGCTGCGATAGCGGTTGTTCGAGCGGCGGATGCGACAGCGGATGCTGCGACATGGCGCGTCCGATCCGCATGCCCGCCTACCACCAGCCGTTCACCTACGTGTACGTCGATTGGATCGATCTGCACATGGGCGGGGGCGACGTCGCGCATGCCCAACAACAAAACGGCATCGGTGGCGCGGGCACAGTTCCGTTTGGCGACATAGGTACGCTCGACATTGGTTACAACTCCGGCGTGCGCGTCGGCGGCGAAGTCGCCTGCAACGCCTGTTCCGGCGTCGGCTTCGACTACACTTATTTCACGAGCACGTCCGACGACCATCTCGACGCGCCCTCGATCCCAGGCGGAGGCGGCGCCATTGGCTCGCTCGTGCACCATCCCGGCGCGGCCATCACCGCGTCCGAAGGGCCAGTCGACGCGACCTACGACGTCGACTTTCAATTGGCCGACGTCGTCTATCGCCATCTCTGGATGACAGGTCGCAAATATGCGGTCAACTATCAGGTAGGCGCCGAATTCGGCCACCTGCAACAAGACTTCTCGCAGACGGGCATTTTCAGCGGCGGTCAGGCGGGCACCGTCGATACCTCGAGTACGATCAGTTTTGATGGTGGCGGTTTGAAGTTAGGTGTCGACGGCGTGCAGCGCCTTTGCTGCGGCTTCTTCGCCTACGGCAAAGCAACTGCCGCGGCCTTGAGCGGCCAATTCGACAGCCGCTATCAGATGCTCAACTCCACGACCGACACTCTGCTCGCCCGATCCAAATGGGAAGATAATCGTGTGATCGGGCAGCTAGATACGGAATTGGGCGTCGGCTGGGCTAACGGCCGTTGGCGGCTCTCGACAGGCTATATGTTCTCGGAATGGACGAACGTCGTGGATACCTCCACGTTTATCGACTCCGTCCAGCGCGACAACTATACGAACGTCCGAGACAACATCACCTTCGACGGCCTGGTCACACGGCTAGAATGCTGCTGGTAAAGAGCCCGAAACACAGTCAATCGATCGCTGAACGCCGACCGAAAGGTTGGCGTTTTTTTCTTTTTGCCTCCCACGTGGCCGCAACTCTTCCCAAACAACCCATTTTACCCAGTGCTAAGCCACCGAAAAATCGATAGATTTTTCGTTGACCTCCCAATTTGCCAGCTTTAGCATATTGGGTTGCATTGCTCGATCAGCGATCGCGGCCAGGAAGGCGCTCGGCAAGACGACCGAGATTGCGGTGCCCGTGGGACAGCCCGGGGGCATTCACACGGACGAACTCCGCTGCACCAATTGATTTGCTGCATTGAAGGAGCTCCCGATGTTTAGCCGATCCCGTTCCGGCGCTCGGCGTTCGCGCCGCGCCCGCGCTCAACGTGCCAGTTCCATCCAGCGCACATATCGCCGCAAGCCGCTCTTCGAGCTCCTGGAAGACCGGCGCATGCTCGCGGTATTCACCGTCACCAGCAACCTCGACACCGTCAATGCCGCCGACGGCGTGGTCACGTTGCGCGAAGCGATCACAGCTGCGAACGCCGATGCCACATCCGACACAATCAATTTTGCCGCGAATCTTGCCGGTCAGACAATCCAACTTTCCAATCTTGGCGAGCTCAAAATCACCACGGCGATGCAGATCGACGCCACGTCGCTCGTCGCACCCGTCACTGTCAAAGCGTTCGACAATAGTGGCGCCGCAGGCGACGGCACGCGCGTGTTTAACATCAACGACAATACGGCTACGCAGATCCACGTCGATCTCGAAGGGCTCACAATCACAGGCGGCGATCTCGCCGATACCGGAACGCCGGCCGGCAGCGGCGCGGGCATCTACTCCGCCGAATATCTCACGGTCAGCAATTGCACGATCACTGGCAATACGGCCGGCCGTCGCGGCGGCGGTGTGTATGCCAAAGGCCCGGCATACTTTTACCTCACTTCTTTCAAGAGCAATTCGGCCAAATACGGCGGCGCGATCGATGGCAATTTCGCCGATGCGACGACCACGCTCGGCATCTCAAAATCCACGCTCGATTCAAGCACGGGATCGAAGAGCGGCGGCGCCGTCTACCTGAAGAACGGCATGCTGCGAATGGACAATACGACGATCACCCGCAGTTCCACCGGCGGCGATGGAGCGGGGATAAAACTAGATACCGTCGCTTGGACGATTGACTCGTCTACCTTTTCCCAGAACAAAGCCGACGCCAGCGCGGGCGCGTTGGGTGGCGGCTTGGTCCTCCTCAACACCACCGGCGAGATCACGAACAGCTTAATCGGTCCCTCTGGCACCGGCGCCAGCGCGCTGACGGGCAACACGTCCAATGGCAACGGCGGAGGCATGAATATCTCCGGCGGCAACGTCAAAATCACGAATACTACGATTACTGGCAACACAGCGGCTGCGACGGCCAGCGGCGGTGGCGTCTTCGCGACAAACGGCGCGACGGTCACCATCACCAGCAGCACCATCTCGAACAATAGCGCTGGTTTCGGCGCCGGCTTGTACTTCAACGGCGGCTCGGCACCGATCACAACGACGACCATTGCGGGCAACACAGCGACGGGACTCGCCGGCGGCGGCGTGTTCATGAAGGGTGGCGCCATCGTTAACTTCGACAGCAGCACACTCTCCGGCAACTCGGCCATCGATGGCGGCGGTCTGTACACCACGGGCAGCAGCACCGGCTTCGTCAATTCCACGGTCTCCGGGAACTTCGCCAAGGCATTCGGCGGCGGCATTTGGGCGCAGGTTCCTGCCGCGCGGTCGATGAATCTCTTGTACTCAACGGTTACTAAGAATACCTCTGACTTCGACGCCAACGGCGTCGGCTCCGGCGGTGGCATCTATTTGAAAACCGGTGGTGGCGCGGTCGACCTGAAGAGCACGATCGTCGCCGGCAATAACGATTTCACGAACACCGCGCCCGACGTCGACAGCATCTCGGCCGGCGGTGCTCCGACGCCGACCACCGAATTCAGTTTGATCGGCAACAACAAAGGTAGTGGTATTGCCGCCGGAGCGCTCGTCGGCACGCCTGCCGCCCCGATCAATCCTCGACTGGGCCCGCTTCAGAACAACGGCGGCCTCACGAAAACTCATTCCCTGCTCGCCGGCAGCCCGGCAATTAACGCCGGCGACACGGCCGCCGTGGCGGGCTTCGGCGGAGTGCCGTTCAACGATCAGCGCGGTGCACCCTTCTCGCGCGTGTCCGATGGCCGCATCGACATCGGCTCGTTCGAAGCCGTCTCTCCGCCCACCAAGCCCACCATGGCGCTGCTCGCCTCGAGCGACACCGGCATGTTCAACAATGACGGCGTCACGAACAAAATGCAGCCAGCCTTCGGCGGTTTTGGCCCCGAAGACGCCACGGTGCTCGTTTATGCGCAAGCCACTGACTCGATGGGCAACCCTTCGGGCGATCCATTCGTGATCGGGACCGGCACCGTTGGCGGGGACGCCAGCGACGGCTTTGTCGGCAACGACTTGGGCGTGTGGGAAGTGACTGTCGAGCCGCTCGCCGACGGGCTCTATAACTTCTTCGCGCGGTTCGATGTTCCCAGCGATGGCACTGGTGGATTGAGCGACCCGGTGGGAATGGCGCCCCAAACGACGACCATACCAGGTTCGACGAACATCCCGGCCAACGGAGTGGCGATCTCGCAGACCACGATTGCCGCCGGTAGCGCCGGGCCAGAGCCGGCACCCCACATCGTGGACATCAATGTCAAGGTGCACATTACTTTCGGCGACGATCGCAATCTGATTCTCACGCTCGTTAGTCCTAGCGGCACGAGCATCCTCCTGTCGAACCGTCACGGCAATCCGAATCCCCTCCTTTCGCAGGCGAACTACACCGATACTGTGTTCGATGATTCGGCAGGCCAGGCCATTTCCGCCGGCCTCGGGGCGGCCGTGCCGCCGTTCACGGGCACATTCCGTCCCGATGAACCGCTGTCAACGCTGATCGGCGAGCCACTCGACGGCACGTGGACGCTGATGGTCGCCAATGTGGGCGCCGGCACGGGCACGATCGACAATTGGAGCTTCACTACCGTCGAACCGATACCCGTGGTCATCGACACCGTCGCCCCCAATCTGCCGTTCTTGGACATGGTCAGCAACAGTGATTCAGGTCGCAGCAATACTGACAACATCACGCGGAACAATAACCCATTTGTGGCGATGACTTCGACGGACCCGAACGCACAATTCGCCAAGCTGCTGTTTGACAACAATTTGAAATTCCGCGTTTACGATCGATTTACCGGCACCGATTCAAGTGCGAGCGGTGCCGAAACCTTGATTTACAATTCGGCGACCGACACATCGGAAGGCGCTGTGACGGGGCTGCCGGCGCTCGAAATGGGCTTCACCGCCAATACGCTGCTGTCGAAGTTTATCCCCGCCTTCGACACTCCGCCCGGACAGGGCATCAATCCCGACGAAACGCTCAAAGACGGCACCCACAATCTCAAAATTGTCGTCGAAGACCGCGCCGGCAATATCAGCCACGAATATGATGTCACGATCTTCGTCGACACGAAAACGCCACCCGCGTCGTTTGGCTTGCCAACTGCGATCAGTGCAATCGACGGCTTGATCGCGGCTAGCGACAGCGGTGTAACGACGGTGCCCGACACTTATGCCGACCGCATCACCAACGTCACTACACCCACTTTTTGGGGCCGGGCCGAAGCAAACAGTGTCGTGAGCCTGTACTACGACAAAAACGCCGACGGAAAAATTCAGCTGAGCGGTCCCAATGCGGACATCTTCTTGGGTCAGACGACGGCCATCCCGCTCGATGGCAACGATGCTTTCCCCAACGGCTATTGGCAAATCACTTCTGCCCTCGATCTAAACCAGATCGCCGGCGTACCGAAGGACGGGCTGCGACGGCTGTTGGTGACGGCCGAGGACGTCGCGGGCAATCCGACACCCTCGTTTGCCACTAATTCGCCAGTTCTGCAGCCGAGCGACCAGTTGCAGATCTTCATCGACACCCAAGGGCCGCAGATTACCAACCTCACGCCGAACGACTCGACGTTCAATCTCTTTACGCAAAAAGTCGCTGGGCAAGGCGCCCCGACCCCGCTCGTCAATAGCGTCACGATTGCGGTCAAAGATCTTCCTAGCCGAGTCGACCAAACTGGCACAACAAACGACTTCTTATACGCTGCGCTGGTTTCCAGCGTGGCGCAAGTGCCGGGCAACTACGTGCTGGTCGGTGACCACGTCGGCACGATCGCGATTCAGTCGATCACCGTGACTCCCGGTCCCCTAAATCAGATCACGGGAACGCTGTCGGCTGTCACGAGCGTCTCAGTCGTGACGGCGGGCGGTTTTGTCGGCGCGACGACTCAACCGGAAGTTGGAGACTACGTTCTCTTCACTACGGGTGCTGCGGTCGATCAAGTCCGTCGCATAACTGCCTATGATTCGGCGACAGGCCAAATGACGTTCGACATCCCGCTACTAAATCTGCCGGCCGTCGGCGATGCGATCACCGTGACCAAAGCGGCTACCGCCACGATCAAGCTGACCTTTGCGGCGCCGCTTCCCGACGATCGCTACACCCTCACGACAAAGGACGTGTTGGTCGACCCCGCCGGCAACAATCTCGACGGCGAGTCGCACCAGATCGAGCCGCAACCGCCGCTCTTTGCCAGCGGCAATGGCGTCCCGGGCGGCAACTTTGGGGTCCGGTTCACCATCGACTCCCATCCAGAAATCGGCAACTACGTAGCGCAAAATATCAATATCGACATCAATGGCAACAACGTCTGGGACCCGTCCAACGGTCAGATCGGCAACGACGCCACGAACGTCGATTTGACTTTTACGCTGCAAGTGCAAAACGCCGCCGGGGCAACCGCGCCCGGCGGCTTCAACGTCCACGATCTGTTGTTCGCCGGCAAGTTCCTTAGCCAAACCGAAACCAACGGCGCGGCCCTCAGCACGCATTTCGATCAACTAGCCGCCTTCGGCAATTCGGCCGAAACGGGCCCGCTTAAGGGCTTCCGCTGGCTGATCGACACCAACGGCGACGGTGTTATCACGCTCGGCACCGACATCGCGACCTTGCAGCCCACGCTGGGCAACTTCAACGTGGCGAGTGCGATCCCCGTGGCCGGAAACTTCGACAACAATACCGCCAATGGCGACGAGATCGGCCTCTACAATGCCGGCAAGTGGTATCTCGACACCAATCACAACTTTGTCATCGACGGCGGCGACACACTGGTGAATTCGACCCTCTTCGGCGCGCCGATCGTCGGCGATTTCGACGGCGACGGCAAAGTCGATCTCGCCGTGTTCAATAGCAACGTGTTCTCGTTCGATCTGGCCAATAACGGTTTCGGCACCACCGACGCCACGATCACCTGGGGCTTCCCCGGCGTATTGGACAAACCAGTCGCCGCCGACATGGATCAGGACGGCATCACGGATATCGGCCTCTGGGTCCCGCGTACCGATGCAACCAACCCGGCTGGCGTCGCCCAGTGGTATTTCTTGATTTCCAACGACTTCACGACACCCGGTGTTCCGGCGGCGCACATGGCCGGTTCGATCGCCAAGATCAATCACCAATTCAGCCCCACGCCGCTCGGCCGCGACTTCTTTGCCGAGTTCGGCGACGAGCGGTCGCTGCCAATCGTGGGAAATTTTGACCCGCCGCTCTCGCCAGTCGCTCTGGCCCATCTGAGCATGTCGATCGGCGACTACGACGGCAACGGCAAGGTCGACCAGGCCGACCGGGCCGTTTGGCTCGCGAGCTTCGGCTCGACCACGAAGCTTGCCGCCGACGGCAACGGCAACGGCGTAATCGATGCCGGCGACTATTCCATCTGGCGCGACCATCTCGGCGAATCGATTGGCGGCGCCGGCAGCGGGGCCGAT